>PBUZ01000063.1 GCA_002728035.1 Methanobacteriota archaeon | reverse complement strand
ACTGAGGATGATGAGACATGGAGCGCATGCCACTTTGGCAAATTGCCCTTCGTCGTCTCGAGATGCCCGTCCCCCGTTTCCTCACCCTCTACGTTGCACCCATTGTCGCCGCTACATTCGTTTTGTCGATCGCTTTGGTCTACCTCACGGGAGGTTTGGCAGATGGGGCATTGTTTTCGGGCTTCACCGGAATTTTCCTCGTGATCCTTCTCACTGCGATGTCGTCGCTTGCTGCGGTGGCCTTTCCAATTATGGAAGTTCAACGTTCTGCAACCCTCATCGAAGAAGAGATGCACATGTTCATCACACGAATGGGTATTTTATCCATCGGTGAGGTTGGCGCCCAATCCATTTTTGACATCCTCAAGCAAATGCGGGATTACGGTGAGTTGGCCTCCGAAGTTAAGCGAATAGAGACGCTGGTCGACAAGTGGCACACCTCCCTTCCCGAAGCAGCGCGCATCGTTGCGCATCAAAGCCCAAGCCCGTTGTGGTCCGATTTCTTGGACCGGATGGCGTTTTCGATTGAAGCGGGCCAGCCGATTGACGAATTTATGCGTTCAGAGCAAGAGACGGTTGCTGAGCAGTACAACACGCTCTACGATACTCGTCTTGAATCCGTTGACACGCTCAAGGAGATCTATGTCTCGTTGACCACGGCGGGCCTGTTTGGTTTGGTCATCGCCGGCATCCACCTCGTTCTGTTTGAAGTCGGTGGCGTGAACGATACTCCCATCGAGGTCGCAAGTCGTCTTCGGTACTTGCTGTTGGCATCGTTGATGTTCCTATTCATCCAAGCCGGTGCCGTGTTTGCGTTCCGCGCCACGATTCCGAAGGATGCGACCTTTGCGCGCGACGAGATGGACACGCCGTTTCGCATCAACTTCAGGCGCTCGTTCTTGCTTTCTGGAGGGGTGACGCTTTGTCTGCTCACCCTTGCCGTTCTCACCCTGTATTGGACGTGGGCCCTCATCACCTCGCAATGGGACCGGTATGGATTGATTTTCATCGCCATTCCGTTTACGCCGATGTTGATTCCTGCGCTCATGGCGCGACGTGAAGAGAACCAAATCCAACGACGAGATGAGACGTATCCCGATTTCATCCGTGCCTTGGGCGGTACTGCGCAGGCTCGCTCGGCTGAACCTTCGGCCACCATCAAAGCCCTTCGGGGAATTGACTTCGGTATGCTTGACAATTCCATTGACCGATTGGAGAAGCGCTTGTCAACGCGCATCGATTCCGACCGTGCTTGGGATTATTTCACGGCGGACACCAACTCAGCCGTGATTTCTCGATACACTCGAATCTACATCGAAGGTTCCCAATCCTCCGGCCAACCAGCAGAGACCGCCGAAATGGTCTCGCGAAGTGTTGGGAACTTGCTCTCCCTTCGCATTCGACGGTCGCTTTCGGCCAACAGCATGTGGGGCGTTGCCCTTGGTCTTCTTATCTCAAGCGTTGCCTCGTTGAACGTCACCACGGCGATTGTGTTGCAACTTGGCGAGGCCATTGCGGGGGTTGCCAGCGGTTTGGTTGACACGGACGTCAATGCCCTTACAGAGTTCGGAGCGGGCATTGCCCTTCCTGTTATGGAAGATGCCTCATTTGTCGACGAGAACATTCGTATGTTCAAAATCATCATCTCTTTGCTCATTTTGATGCAGGTTGTTGCCGTTTCATCAATCGCAACTCGGCTACGCGGTGGTACGCGGACAAGTGCACTTGGGCAGATGATTCAGCTCACCTGGGTCGCAGGCCTCGCCTCGTTCTTCACCGCCGTCATGCTCGACCAAGCAAGCAGCATCTTCAGCTTATGACGGTGTGGGAAGATTCATACTCCTTTTCTTCCGAGTCCCCTGCATGCAAGCCCCGATGCCTCCTCCCTCGGCCGCCTCTCCCTATCAGCCTCCAGCCGCGAGTTTGACCAAGCGGAGCATTTACTCCTTCCAAAAGTGGTTGATGATCGGTGCCGCCCTACTGGTCTTCGCCACGATGTTCTCACAAATCCCGCTCTCTTCCTCATTGCCGGACATTGGTGATTATGACCTGACCGACGAGAAAGAGGCCCAGCAATACGATGACGACGTGGACAGTTACCAAGGCCAGGTGGCGCTCTTTGGTGCCATGGCCGTCGTCCTGCAAACCGGCAGCCTGACCTTGTTGGCCTATGCGTTTTTCCGGGAAGCACAGGAAGACGAAGGNCAACATGTTGCNGTACGTATCGCCATGATCTTGGCAGGAATCGTNCTGGTCACCAGCATTGTCGGTCGTAGTTTCTCGCTCTTCTGACCTCAGCGCTTCATCTCTTCACGAATCCGCTTTTTCGTCGCTGCCCATGAGCAGATGGGGCAGGTTGTCAAATCGTGGTAGCGTGCAGGGCAATATTCCCTTCCAAAGAAGATGATTTGCAGGTGAAGGTCGTTCCATTTCTCTCGTGGAAAGACGGCCTTCAGGTCCTTCTCTGTTTTTTCCACGGTGGTGCCGTTGGAAAGTCCCCAACGAGCCGCAAGTCGGTGAATGTGGGTGTCAACGGGGAAGGCGGGCACGCCGAAGGCTTGTGCCATCACGACCGAGGCCGTTTTGTGGCCGACGCCTGGGAGCGCTTCCAAGGCCTCGAACGACGCAGGAACTTCACCCCCATGGCGTTCAACCAGCATCTCAGAGAGTCGCTTGATGTTCTTGGCCTTGGTCGGCGCCAAACCAACTTGGCGAATATCAGCGAGGATAGTTTCAACCTCCAAAGCAGCCATTGCTTCAGCCGAACTGGCTTTTGAAAACAGGGCAGGNGTGACTTCGTTGACTTTAAGATCGGTAGTTTGGGCACTCATCAACACTGCGACGAGCAACTCGAANGGGTTTGAGTGGTCCAATGGAATGGGGATGACCGGATACAGGTCCTCAAGTTGCTGAGCGATGCGTAGGGCTTTGTCCGCTCGTTTCATACCGTCACGCTCCGATGAGTTGCTGAGGGATTCGGTAGGTGTATTCCCCAAACGGTCCTTCACATCGAAGGGAATTTGAGGTTTCGTTGAATATCAACCGCTCTGCCTTCGCATCCACCTCATGAAGGGGCATGGTGGCGGCGAACCGCCCATCGCTGAACACGGTGAAGGAAGTGCTGACTTTGCTGGCGTCGGCGGAGAATGAAATGGCGTCCTCTGCAACGATCACCGTGCCATAGGGTGCGAAGAATCGATTGAATGCTTGGTTGAGGTTCAACCAATCGTTCACGGCGTGTTCTGCCTGCATCTGTTCCACCTACTGCTCATAGGTCACGCTGTATTCTTCGCCGGTTTGCCATCCAAAATACAGGCCGAGGACGACGGAAACAAGCGGGATGCCGTTACAAATCAGGGTCTCGAGTGGTTCCGTCTCGGGTTTGCCCGCCAAATACCACACAATAAGCGCCAACAACAAGCCGGGCAGGACCATCATGGAACCCATGATGATGGTTCGAAGGGTGCGCATGATGTGTCCATTCGCCGCTGAGTCAAGAAGGTGTGCTTTGGTCTCACAGCGCCAAGCGTGTTGCAAGCGCTGCCCCGGAAAGCGAATTGAGGGTGTCATTGGGTTCCAGCCAGCCCTTTCGTGCGGTCATTACGCCGTACGCGATGTCACTGAGGCCACGAACGGAGTGCGCATCGGGATTGATGGCGACGGGAACACCCAAGCCTTTCGCATGCTTGCACAGCCGCCAGTCCAGATCCAATCGGTAGGGGCTGGCGTTCAATTCAATCGCCTTCAAGCGACCATCCTCGTTGTGTTCAGCCATGTGTTCGAGAACCGCAAACAGGTCCACTTCGTAGCCTTCTCTTCCTTGGAGAATGCGGCCAGTCGGGTGGCCCAAAACGGTGGTGGCGGGATGGTCGATCACCTTGAGCAATTCTTCGGTGTTGTCCACTTCGTCTCGGCCTCGCCATTTGGTCATGGCGTGGACGCTGGCGACCACATAGTCCAACTCTGCAAGCACGTCGTCAGGGTGGTCAAGTTTACCACCCTCAAGAATATCTGATTCCACGCCGTGAAAGAGGCGGAAATCAATCTCGTCATTCGCCCATTCAGCGTTGTATTTCTTGATGGTTCGTCCTTGAGCCAAGAGGTCTTCGGCGCTGGCGCCGTTGGCGATTTTGAGGGTGGGTGAATGGTCAGCGATGCCCAACCAGTTCCATCCCATTTTGCGAGCCGTATCGGCCATGACCTCCAGACTTGCTTCGCCATCGGAAAGCGTGGTGTGGTTGTGGAGGGACCCCTTGATGTGCGACGTTTCGATGAGTTCGGGAAGTGAACGACCCGCAGCAGCCTCGATTTCTCCCATGTCTTCGCGCAACTCAGGAGGCACAAAGGCGAGGTCAAGGTGAGCATAAATGTCGGCTTCTTCAGCGGCGGTGAGCGAGAACGCTGCGGCTTCCATGCCCTTGAGGTCGCCTGCTTTTGCCTCAGGGATCAAACCGAATTCGTTGAGCCGCAGGCCGCGGTCAATCGCCCGCTGCCGCATGACGATGTTGTGTTCTTTGCTGCCCGTGAAGTAGGCGAGTGTGAACGGTTCGACGTGCGGAGGTACGATACGCACCTGAGCATCGATGGTTCCCCCTGCTTCGAGTTGTTCGTAATCGTCGCCGCCGATGGCGTCCAACACATTGGGGTCGATATGACCTACTGTGAAGGATTCGTCAAAGATGGTGGTGTCGAGAATGAGGCTGATTTTGGAGTCTCCTGCTCCCTTGACATCGGCGATACCCGACAAGTTCAGGATGGCGTTGGCCACCCGTTCATGGTCGGCTTCATCAACCGAAACCACGACATCAAGGTCACCGATGGTGTCCTTGCGTCGGCGAGCGCTGCCTGCAAGGGTGGCGCGATGCACACCGTCGAGCGCGGCGATTTTTCGTTGAAACGCCTCTCCGTAACGCAGGCCGATGTCCAGCCGTCGGCGAGCGCGGAATCGGGACAGCAATTCAATGCCGTCAAGCATGCGTTGTTGTGACTTGGCGCCAAAGCCCTTCATCGGGGCGATTTCGTTGTTGAGTGCAGCCTCCTTGAGGCTGGCTACGGAATCAACACCCAATTCATCGGCCATCAGTTTGATTCGTTTGGGGCCGAGTCCTGGTATGCCGAGCATCTCGATCAAGCCAGGAGGCGTTGACGTGTGCAAGTCAACCCAATCATCGGGCCAACGCCCTTCACCAATAGCCTGGGTGAGAGCGCTACCGAGTCCCTTCCCGATGCCTTTCATGTCGTAGATTTCACCGCTTGCCACCAATTCGCCAAGATCTTCGGTGAGGCTGCCAAGCATGCGACTTGCGTTTTGGTAGGAGCGGACTCGAAACACATTGGCTCCTTGAAGTTCGAGCAAGACGGCAACTTGATGCAGGACGTTGGCAACCTGATTCCTTGAGAAATAGGGTGGACCGTTGGGTCTCGGTTTCGGAAGTGAAAAAGAACCACCTGCCATGCATAAGGATGGTGGACGACCCTAAACAAAGGTTCGCCAACGCCCATGTTCAAGAACATCAGCGGACTGGGCATTGCATGGTGGACGTCAACACCGTGGAACTTCTCGCCGAAGCCCTTTGTGGCGTTTCGGCCGTGCTGTTCACCTTCATTGCGAGTTTTTCTCGCTCTCCACGGGCGGAAAGCATTGTTCAGAACATCATTTTTCTTTGCTTGCTTGCGGCGGCAGCGGTCTTGTGGTGGCTTCCATCCTTGGGCGGCGAGCTTTGGGGCTCGGGGTATTTGCCACGCCCTCTTGCGTTGTTTTGCATCATCTTGGCCATCTCGGCTCGCATGAACATCAAAGGTGAGAACGTCTCCTTTGGTGCAAATCCGCACAGCATCAACCGTCAATCGGAAGAAGAATCCCGTTGATTCACTGATTTTAACAGAAATCACCCTGTTTTCTCGTTCGCGGCGTAATCTCTATTCATGAGTAGGTTGAGCAAGCACCATGACAGATGTCGGTCCCATACTTCCGTACTATTGGGACAAGTTCATGGAAATCAATTTCCAAACAGGCGATACATTGGGCTTGACGTACATCATTTGTTTTCTTTCGATTCTCACGTTGGTCGTTCTCTGTTTTCTGGCTGCGTTGATTCTCAAAGCGCGCAGCCATGCCCCTGAAAACCGCTTCATGGCGATTCTCCTTCTCGCAGAAGGCTATCGAGTCATGGCTTCATGGTACAACACCTACCCGTTCAGTGCAGACATGTTGCCAGCGATGGAATACTATCGCGTCGGATGGTATTTCTGTTCACTTCTGTGTTTGTTCATGTACCTCTCGACCGTTTCGTTCTATCCTCCAAAGCGGTTGGATTTCATGGCCAACGAGAAGATTCGCAACAACCTCTGGTGGGCGCTCCCGGTCTTGACCGGTGTGATCATTGCAGCGTTGATCGCCTCAAGTGGAAGCGTTGTGAACGCCTTTGGTGGAAACTACCACATTGAGTGCACTGCAATTGATGAAGAGGTCATCCTCACGGCAACGCCTGGCTCACCCCCCATCGAGGCCGGTTGTGTTGAGACCGAGGAAACGTTCCCCTATTCGTGGTTTGTACCCGGAAGTTCTCCCGCAGCGAAATTGTTGCTTCTCGCCCCTCCACTCTCCGCTATTCTCGCCGCTGTCTTCATGCACAGGGCATGGCATCGATTCGACGAAGAGGACGGCATGGAGAACCAAGCAAATGAAGCCCGCTCGCTGTTCATTGGATTTACTGGAAAAGCGACCATCAAGGGATTGCTTGTCCTGTCAATCGTTTACATGACCGCACGGTTTGGCGACTTCAATCTGGCAGATTTGGCTTCGATTGAGGGTGACTTGTTGCCTATCTATCTCTATTGTTTGTATGGATTCATGTTCAGTATTCTGCTCACTGGGATGTTTGAAGGGTTCATGTTCAGTTATGCCATTCTCAAGAACGACATCCTTGGTATCGACGAACAATTGCGCCGCAGCATGTCTTGGGGTGTCTTCGTGTTCACTGGTGCCATCTGTGTCCTCGTTGTAGCGGAGATGTTGGAAGGCATCATTCCCTACGGTGGTGTTGCCAGCGCCTTGGTCGTTGGTGTTCCACTGACCGTAATGCGTAAACCCATTTACAACACGATCAATCACCTCGTCGTCATCTTGATGCCCGAGGCCTTCACCAAGGCTGAACAGAGTTATCTCGAGGCTTATTCTGCTGTCATGGACGATGGCGTACTCACAGAAAACGAACGGAAGTTGCTCGTCCTTCAAGCCAAGAACCTCGGTCTGGATGAAACGCGAGTTGCGTTCTTGGAAGGATGGTACGACGGGCAACTTCTCAAAGAAGAGGAATGATCAGACGATTTCGCCTTGTGGCTCATCGTTCTCATCGGTGTTGTTGGCGCTTTCTTCGGCTTCCTTGGCCATTTTTTGGTCGATGAACGTGCGCATGTATTCGGGCAACTCGCCGTTGACGAAGATGACATCGTTCACGGTGTCGAGTTTCTTGAGCGAGTAGTAGATTTGCATGGCCGTCATTGGTGTGGAGGAACAGCCCGTGCATCCCCCTTCCAAGGAGAGCATGATGTTGCCATCCGCAGTATCAATGACGTTGACCACGCCATCATGGGCATCGAGAACCTCTTGAACGGGTCCGATTTCAGCGAGGACTTCCTCTGCCGATATGCTCATGTTTTGTCGGAACCGTCACTCCTCTTTGAACGATTGCACAGAGGTGAATGAGGCATGCTTGGAGAAATGCTCTTTTGGTAAAAACCCGCACAGGGCGTCGTTTTCGGGGGGAACTGCTTATGAAGGGTTCTCAAGTGGAGCGGCCAACAGGTGTTTATTGATGATGGAAAACATTGCATTGATTTCAGCAGGCGCAGCAGCCATTGGATTGGTGGTGGCGTTCATGCTTTACCAGCAAGTGAACAAAGTGAAGATCGACAACGAAACGGTTGCCGACATTACGGATGAAATTCAAAAGGGCGCCATGGCGTTCCTCTTTGCCGAGTACAAGGTGCTCGGTATCTTCTGTGTCGTGGTTGGCGCTGTGTTGGCTTACATCAACAATGTCGATACGGCCATCGCCTTCTTCGCAGGTGCCGTCGCTTCAGTGCTGGCGGGCTTCTCAGGTATGCGGGCCGCTACTTCAGCCAACGGCCGAACGGCCATGGCTGCCAAGTCCGAGGGCCGAGCCGGTGCTCTGGCCGTTTCCTACAACGGTGGCGCAGTCATGGGCCTTTCCGTTGGTGGTCTCGGTCTCCTCGGTATTTCCCTGGTCGCTCTTTGGCTTGGTGCTGACGGCACCAGCCCCGACCTTTCAGCCGCTGCAGGCTTCGGTATGGGTGCTTCTTCCATTGCCCTCTTCGCCCGTGTTGGTGGTGGTATTTACACCAAGGCCGCTGACGTCGGTGCCGACCTCGTCGGTAAGGTCGAAGCTGGTATTCCCGAAGACGACCCACGCAACCCCGGTGTCATCGCAGACAACGTCGGTGATAACGTCGGCGACGTGGCCGGTATGGGTGCTGACATCTTCGAATCCTTTGTCGGCTCCATTATCGCCGCCATGATCATCGCCAGTTCGGACAGTTTCACCACCGACTACATCATGATGCCCATTCTTCTTGGCTTCATCGGCTACATCGCCTCCATCATCGGCGTGTTCTCCATGGCCTTCCTCAAGAACGGCAAAGACCCCGCTGTTGCACTCCGCAACACGACCTTCATCGGTGCAGGTCTGTTTTGGCTCGGTGGCTACGCTGCCATCAACCAAGGCCTCATCAATGTCGAGATGGGCGTCATGCACTCTGTGGTGCTCGGCAGCATCGTCGGTATCGCCATCGGCTTGGTGACCGAATACTACACCGGTATTGAGCCCGTTATGGGCGTGAAGACCAAGGCCATTCCTCACATTGGTGAAATGTCCAAGACCGGGCCTGCCACGAACGCCATCGCTGGTCTGTCTGTCGGCATGATGTCCACGTTTGTTCCCGTTGTGCTCATCGCAGTGGGTATCCTTGGCGCCAACCAATTGGGTGGCGACACCTACGGTCTCTACTGCATTGCCATGGCGGCGATGGGTATGCTTGCTACGGTCGGTGTCACCATGACGGTGGACGCCTACGGTCCTGTGGCCGACAACGCTGGCGGTATTGCAGAGATGAGTGGACTCGGTGACGATGTCCGTGCCATCACCGACGAGCTTGACTCCATCGGTAACACCACCGCTGCAGTCGGCAAGGGCTTCGCCATCGGATCGGCTGCTTTGACCGCCCTTGCTCTTTTCGCCGCCTACACCTCGGCCATCGGTGCCAACGGTGGTACCCTTGACCTCGGCCTCACGAACCCCATGGTCGTGATTGGACTGCTCATCGGTGGCGGTCTGCCCTTTGTGGTAGCGGCCATGACCATGACCTCTGTGGGCAAGGCTGCTGGTGACATGGTGGTTGAAATCCGCCGCCAATTCAAGGAAATCCCAGGTCTCCTCGAAGGCAAAGAAGGCGTCAAGCCCGACTCTCAAACCTGTGTTGATATTTCCACCAAAGCCGCTCTGCGTGAGATGGTTGGCCCCGGTGTGGTGGCGGTCATCGCCCCTGTGATCGTCGGATACGGCCTTGGCTACGATGCGCTCGGTGGTTTGCTGGCTGGCTCCCTTGTGACCGGTGTGCTGATGGCCCTCTTCATGGCCAACGCTGGTGGTGCTTGGGACAACGCCAAGAAAGCCATTGAGCAAGACCACATCCCCGGTGCCAAGAAGGGCGATGAAGCCCACGATGCCGCCGTGATTGGCGACACCATTGGCGACCCGTTCAAGGACACCTCTGGGCCTTCGCTCAACATCCTGATCAAGTTGATGTCCATCGTCGCTGTCGTTCTCGCCGGTACTGGCAAGCTCACCGATAACGGACTCCTTTGAGACGTACGCTCAAGCGTTAGCCTCTTGAACAGAGGTCGATAGGCCAATCCATGCAAGCGTTGCATCGTAGCCTGTTTTTGGTTGCCTTGTTGCTTTGCATGAGCCTTGCAGGTTGCACGAGTAACGATGCCTCTTCATCAGCAAACAACAGCATGACCGAAGAAGAGAAGCAACTCCCAGAATGGACTGTTGGCCAGAACTGGCTTTACACGTTCATTACGCCTCAATTTGGTGAAGACAGCGCACGTCTTGTTGTTGCAGAGATCGACAATGGTTCAGGTGAATACGTCCTTGGTATCTCCTCCGAGCGTGAAGCGCAGCGACACGCTGTCATCAACCACAATCCGTTCTTGGGTCGAATGACCATCGATGCACTCGCAGTCTATGAAAACGGAGAACCACAGCAAGTATTCTCGTTCCCATGGACCGTTGGTGATGCATGGTCGTTCACGCTCCTTGGACAGCAATGGGATGCGACGACTGAGTCGTTGAACAACGGTAACGCTCGCGTCGAAGCAGAATCATCAGAAGGTCATGAGTTGTCCTATACCTTTAGTGGCAGCAAAGGATTCCTTGAACGCCTTGTTTGGAGAGACGGTGATGGAACCATCCAGCTTCGAATGGATTTGAACATCGCACGTTCCAACTACGAAGGTGATGTTTTCTTCTATCGAGCACGCGACCTCATCGATCGAATGTACGAGGAAAACGATCAGGAAATCTACGACTCCTTCTTTGACTCAGGCCATCCTTCCGAAGGCGATTGGGACACACTGGTATGGTATCTCGATGTTGAGATTGCTTCAGGTGCTGGTGGGTCCGGTTCTCTGACAATGAAAGATCACGCTGGTGCCTCCCCACTCACTCGCGCATGGGGTTCTGGAGCGACTGAGAAAGGAGCGATTGGTACAATCCCGTCAAACTCTGGTGATTATTCACTGACGGTTACCGTTCGTGGACCGTCTTCGTTTATCCATCTCAAAGTTGCTGGAGCACTCGTGTTCCAATGGACGCTGTAAGGTGACATCGATGCCCACGCTCATCATGATGCATGGGATGACCGGGACGGCAGAGATGATGCGACCGTTTGCTGAAAAAATCCTTCCAGAGGGATGGACGTTGCTCGTGCCTGATGCACGTTTTGATCACCCTCGTCGTGGCAAAACCTGGTGGCGATATGAGGATGAAGACCCTGATGTAACTCGTCGATTGCAACTCTCTCGGCGTGAATTGATGGATGTTGATTCATCCCTCTCGCAACTCGAGAAACTCATCGCTGAAGAAGCGCCAATGGGCCCACTCGTTGTGGGTGGATTCTCTCAAGGTGGGGCGATGGCTCAAGAGATGCTCCAACTTCCTCTTGCAGATCGAATCGTTGGTATTGTTGCCTTGGGAACACGCTTGGTTCGACCGATGGAATTGAGACTCCGTCTTGAAGAACTCGACAAGAAAAGGATGTTCTGGATGCATGGTGT
>PBUZ01000062.1 GCA_002728035.1 Methanobacteriota archaeon | reverse complement strand
GACGACAACCCCATCATCGAGGTCACCATGAAGGTCAAAGGCAATCGGCAAAACACGGGCCCCGCTGGTGTAGTTGTTCAGGGTGAGCCTGCATGGTTTGCCATTAAACTCGGTACCGAGAGCCGCCTTGAGATACCCATTGACCCTGTCTCATGGGAAGAGGGCTTCGAAATCGTTGATGAGGACTATGTGATGGAAGAAGACACCCCNGGCTTCACCCTCGTGGTGGCCGGTGCTGCACTNGGCATGGCGCTCTTCGTGAACCAACGCCGTGAAANNGACGAGTGATTGTCCCTCANAGGGACTTNAGNACGGTGTCAGCNTCAAGNGCAATGTCTTCTCGATCGCCCGTTGAGAAATTGATGAGCCGGCCGACACCCGCTTCAAGGTCCTCGGGTTTCACCACCAGCAAGTGACTGGCACCGATGCCTTCGGTCCATTTGATGATACGGCCGTAATTCTTCTTGCTCAGCAGAAGTTCAACACGTNCGCCNGCNGCTCGCAAAGCAGCAACCAACGGCAGGAGCGGCATGGCNTCGGCCTTGTTGGGCGCCACGGCGATGTAAGGGCGTTCGTCCGTTTCTCCNGGCACCGCCTCGTCTCGACCTGCGGCGCTTGCTTGTGCTTCAAGGGCGAGGAGCACACGGTCNAAGCCGAGACCGAACCCGCAACACGGGTCAAGGTCGGGCAGTCCGAACAGGTGAAGCANTTTGTACGAGCCNCCNCCNAGCACCTGACCTTCTCCGCCAAGTTCGGGNACCTGCACCTCAAACACCGTACCGGTGTAGTAGTCAAGGCCTCGAGCGACGGTCAAATCGACGGCCAAGGAAGGTGGTGCAGGAGCCAATGCCGAAAGCGCGGTGAGCGTTGTTTCCAATTCGTCCAAGGCTTCCAGTGAAACGCCTTCCATGCTGGCCAACAATTCGCGAGCGGGTCCCAACGTTTCCATGCCGCCCTCAAGCGAAGCCAAGGCACGCAGCGGCTCAGCGTTGCTGGCATCAAGGCCGTGCGTGGTGAACAGTGCAGCCAACCCCTCGTCGTCGCCCTTGTCGAGCAGACGCATGGCGCTGGCCACCGGTGGCTCGCCCGTGGAAGCGTCCACTTCACCCGAGAGCCCAAGGCCGGTCAAGGCGTCCTTGAGCACGCCCACGTGACCGATGCGGACTTCCCAACCTTGCAGGCCGGTGGCGTGAAGCATGTTGACGGCCAGCGCAATGATTTCGGCTTCGGCCAGCGGCCCAGACGCCCCNATGAGTTCAACGCCGTATTGGAAAAATTCGCGGTAGCGTCCCGTCTTGAATTCCTCGTAACGGTAGCATTGACCGTAGTAGGAGAGTCGCAAAGGTTTGGTGTCGTTGCGCATTTCCTCAGCGACCATACGCATGACGGGAGCCGTAAGTTCGGGGCGCAAGGTCAACTCGCGCTCACCCTTGTCTTGGAAGGCGTACAACTGACCGATCACGCCTGGTCCGGATTTGGCCGTGAAGAGGTCAAGGGATTCGAACACCGGCGTTTGAACACGGGAAAATCCGTGGCGTTGCGCCACGTCTTCAAGCAGGTGCTCGAGCGCCAAACGACGCTTCATCGCTGCGGGCGTAAAGTCCCGTGTACCGCGTGGTCGTTGCACCATCAACCCTTGCGAGCCGCTGAGGCTTCATCACCCCTTCGCTCACAACCGCCGTTTGACTGGCGTTCTTGGCCTACTCTTCTTCCCAAGCCGCACCCTGCCAAGGGTCCTCTTCGCCAGCGGCCCAAACGACCTCTTCTGCATCGTTTATTTCGTCTGCTTCATCTGCATCGCCCGCATCGTTCGTTTCCTGAATGGATTCATCGTCCGATTCAGCCGATTGGGACAAGGTCGTTTCTGCGGCCACCGTATCCAAATCGGGCGCAGAAGGCACATCAGGCACCACGATCTCGTCTTTTTCAGCGATTTCACTCAGTTTCTCGATGAGGTTCCAATCAGGCTCCTCTGCCGTTGGTTGAACGC
This sequence comes from Methanobacteriota archaeon, assembly GCA_002728035.1. Taxonomy (GTDB): domain Archaea; phylum Thermoplasmatota; class Poseidoniia; order Poseidoniales; family Poseidoniaceae; genus Poseidonia. Next base: position 9,468 of record PBUZ01000062.1, on the reverse strand, counting down.
CCGTATCTTGGCGCACCTGAACCAGCTCCTCAACATTGAGCACATCGCCGTCGTCCACCGAAGCCTCGGTCAGGTCGGCTTGCTCACTGGCACGCAAGGCNTCGTTGGCGTCACTGCCCTCCGCTTCGAAGNTTGGTGTNGNCTCNAGCGGNGTGACGCCCAAGGATTTCCANGCGTCCTTCACCTGCTCGGTGGCGGGCACATGAGCGCGTGCTCGCTCCTCGGCCTTGCGTCGCTCATAGGCCGCCTTCAGTTCGGCTTCCTCGTTTTCCGCTCGCAGCCTTGCTTCGACTTCTCGCCAGGTGCGCTGTTCTTCTTTGAGGCGTAANTTCTCCTCTCGACGNTCGATCATCAGGGGCGTAGGTTTGTCGTAACGCNTCCAGAAAAAGTAACTCACGGCGATGAAGATGAGGGAAAGGATGAGACCCGTGGTGAGCGTTTCCCACAACTCGCTCATCGAGCATCACCTGTTCAGTCGGCCAATTCAGCATCCAATGCAGCGTCGATGGCGAGGTGCTCGAAGCCAGCGATGATGTCACCGACTTGACCGACCAGTTCGTCGCTGCCACCCGGCAGACCCGAGATATCGGCGTCCGCTCCTTCCGGTACGTTTCGGAACAACGGGCGTTCGATGAGTTTCTTGTTCAAGGCGATGAACGAGACCGCAACAACCCCCCAGAACAGCAAGATGATGCTCAAGCCCTTCGGGTTGGAGGGGTCCCAGACGTTGGGCGTGTTGGCGATCATGTCGGTGAAATACGAGAACATGAGGATGAAGAACAGCACCGGGAAGGCGATGTAGATCAGCACGTCCCACCAGCGGCCGACCTCAAGGTCGTTGTCCCCGGTGTTGATGAAATCGTCACGGAAGGCCGAAACGCCCAGTCCGAGATAGCCTGCAAGACCAGGGGCGGCGGTGCCCTCGTCCACGGCGGCTCGCCACTTGATGTAGCCGTACTTCCAGATGGAGAAGGCGATGAACAGGCCAGAAAACATCAACCCGTAGCCCCAAATGTGGTCCTGAACTTCCAAGAACTCGGGGAAGGCAACACCTGCGCTGTCGAGTTTGATCCACATGACNGCGGATGGCAANCCGAAGATGAAGAGAGCGATACCGGTGATGAGCACGGAGCGCTCACGTTCGTAGCCGTGGTCCACAAAGTTTCGAACACAGAGTTCGACGGTGGAAATCATCGAGGTCAACGCAGCAAAGGACAGCGCGAGGAAGAACATCGCCGTCATGATGAGCGGTCCGATGTTCCCGCCCGGTGCTTGTGCGAAGACTTCCGGCAGGGCGAGGAAGGTGATGGCGGATGAACCGCCCGTCACGGTGGCCAAGGGGTCGGGGTTCACGGCAAAGATGGCCGAGAGAACGGCCAATCCCGCGATGATGGAAATGCTGTTGTTGGCCAGTCCCATCGTGAAGGCGTTGAGTACGGTGTCCTCGTCCTTGCGCATGTAAACGGCGTAGGTGATGCACATGCCCATACCTGCAGAGCACGACCAGGCCGATTGCGAGAGGCCGTTGATCCANACCGAAGGTTCGAACAACATGTCGAAATCGACCGTGAACATGAACAACGCACCGTCAAGGCTGCCGTCGCTCATGTCCATCCACAACGACAAGAAGAGCGTGAGGAAGAGCAGAGCGAACAACGAGAGCATCAGGTAGAAGTTGACCTTCTCAATGGCTTTGGCGCCTTTCCAGATGGTACCGAGCACCAACAGGATGACGATGAACTGGAAGAAAATGACTTGGCCGGGCGACTGCAGGAAGGAATTCCAAACTTCGGTCGTATCGACACCCTCACCGTTGAGCGCGCCCGTGATACCGAGTTGGAAGTACTTCAGCGTCCATCCCGAAACGACAGCGTAGTAAAACCCGATAGCGGTTGAAATCCACGCTGTCCACAGACCCATCCATGCGAACTTCCGTCCTGCGAAGATACGGAAGGTTCCGATGGTTCCCGTTCGGCTTCGTTTGCCCATGGCGTACTCCGCAATCACAAGGGGAATGGACCACACGAACAGGAAGAACAACCACGGAATGAGGAACGTTCCTCCACCGTTGGCACCGACCATTCGAGGGAAACGCCAGATGTTCCCCGTTCCGATGGCTGCACCGATGGAGGCGAAGATGAGGCCGAGACGGCCGTTGAACTGGTCGCTTTCTCCCATGAAACCACCTCAGTTCTCACCGACTTGGCCGACTTCGATTTGCGTTTCCCGAAGGTCGGCTGCATGCACCTTGTCCTCCTCGTCAGAGAGCATGATGCGCAGCGCAACCGCAAGACCGCCCCACACGAAGCCTGCAACGAGGGTGAACGTGAACAGCGAGCCGATGACGCTGCCAAAGGCGGCTCGGTAGGAGACATCGAGCACGTAGTAGGCGCCTTCAGCTGGATACTGGTAGAGGTCAGCCCCACCCAGCGTGGAGACGGTGGCCTTGTAGTGGACTTCACCCACGGCCGTTTCCGAAACTGGCAACATGGCACGCAGCATGGTACCGTTGCCAGCGGCCAAGGAACATCCGCCTTCGACCATCTCAACACCCGTCNTTTCCCAAGGTGTNGTGGACCATTCGCGTGGACCGAAGTCGCTTTGCATGCGGCTGGGCTTGACCTGTCGCCATTCCACCTTGGTGTCTNNGGCGCTGTANGGGAATTGNTTGGAGACACAAATTTCGACCGGGATGTCGCCCTCTTCNGGGATGTCGATCATCGTCGGTTCCTTGAGGTAATTCTGCTGCGAAATNTTGGCGATTTCAAGGTCCGCCCGCTGACGAGGGTTGTCGGCAATTTCAGCGATGTAGAAGCCGAGTCCGAGGTTGCGCACGGCGATGTGGTCGATGTCTTCGGGGCGCTGATGGAAGGCCGTACCGATTTCTGAAGTGTAACAGTAGGAGCCGTGCACGCCGTAGTGCCAGTCGCAGAAGTCACCCGAGGTCGGGTAGAGGGAGGAGGATTGGAGGTTGGCGTATTGCGTCATGTCGGCCATTTTTTGCCCGTGGTACTGAAGTTGGTTGTGGTCGGGGCTTTGACAGTCGGTGCAGTGACCCCACGGCCAGAGAATGAGTTCGGAGTAGGAGTGGTGGGTGAGCGTTGACTTGAATTCGCTCGCACCGTCACCGTTGTCGTCGTTCATTTCCGTCATGTCTTGAATGAACTTGGTCTCGGGCTCGGAGTTGCCACCCCACCAGTCTTCATCGGTCACACCGTCCGCATCGTCGTCTTTGCCGTCGACGTGATCTTCGTTGATCTGGCCGTCACCGTCGTTGTCTCGGTCGTCAACAGGGCCGTTGTAGACGTCGTTGTTGGAACCGTCAAGTTCCCCTTCTGCTGGTGAACAGGTGCCTGGAATCAACGGACCGGTGGCACCCAAAGGTGCACCCCATTCGAACTGGTAGTTTCTGTTCAAGTCCACGCCATCGCAGTCTTCGTCGACCTCTTCTTGGAGGTCTGGAAGCGGCGTTACACCGGTGAAGGTGTTGTCACGGAGGTTCTTCCTCCATCCACCGCTGGGACACACTTCCCACGCTGGTTCACCGTTTGGACCCTTGCAGAACACTTCTCGGTCGTAGATGTTGCCGTCCACGTTGAGCATGGGGATGAGGTAGATTTCACGGGAGTTGACGAGGTCGGTGATGAACTGCTCGGAGTAGTCTTCGTCCACGCCGAGGTCACCAGGTCCACACGCCGTTCCGTCGCCGTTGGAGTCTTGGAATTCTGCGGACAACGCCAAACAGTCGCCGTCGTCGTCGAGTTGACCGTCGCCGTTGGAATCGCCCCATGTGTCCTCGTCAACGAGGCCGTCACCGTCGTTGTCGTACCCGATGTTCTCGTAGGAAAACGCGATAACCTCGAGTTGCAACATGGGGACCTGCACCGACATCCACTCACGAGCGTGGTGGTTCCCGACGATCATGACATCGTGGCGGTCGGGGTAATTTCCGTTGTCCCCAACGAACTCGTTGTAGTCGCCACCTTCCACATCTTTCGTGATTTTCATCCAAGGCGAAGAATGACCGTAGTACCATCCTTCGTACGCATCGGCCGTGACTTGCTCGCCCCGTGCGTTGGTGCCGCCGTTCATCCCTTCGTGATATTCGAAAATCTCTGGGTTGTCCTCAGCAAGACGCATCATTCGCGTCTTCATCGTGTCGTAGGTGTGGTATTGTTTGAACTGGAGAATTTCGTCGTTGGCTGGCGCCCATGGGAAAATCATGTTGATGTAATCCTCCGACCAAACGTCTTCGGGAGCATCGCCCGATGCGGGTTCTTGTGCATAGGCATGTTCGGCCACAGGCGCACAGAAGGAAAGCAACAAGGGTAGGCAAATCAGGAACCCGAAGGTCGGGCGAGGAGCGGTGTGGCGTGAGGCAACGGGCGCGGCTGACATCATGCTATCGTACATCCGAACCCGCCTCACCTCTTCAAGCGTTCGTGCAGCGGTGGTGATGCGACATCCCGCGAGTACGGTGAACACGAGCAAGATGAAAGCGACATCAACGCATAAAGAATGAAATCGTGAAGGGGGCTGGCACTGACATGAACGGTCTTTGGGAACCCGCTGCCGACTCCGCCCTTCGCGACGAGTTCTTTGGATTCACGAACTTCACGCTGCTCGCCATCCTTGGCCTGCTGGTGATGATTTTCATCGTGCGCTTGCTGACGATGCGATTTGCACCCACGGTGCTGCGCACCATCATTCGCTCCGAGGCCATCAAGAGCAAAACGGTTCAAGATTCCGACAAAGCGCTGGGAACCGCCGTGGGTGTTGGCCTCGCCTATTTCCTGGTCACCGTGATGATCGATGACATGAGTCGCGTGGGCTCCCCCGTTCTGATGCCCGACCTCGCCGTGAGTTTCCTTCCCAGCATCCTTCAATTCATCGTCGCCATCGCCGTGGTCGTTTGGGCCTTCCGTCTTGTGAACATCGTCCACGATGTCGTGATGATGTTCGACTCCGATGACCAGTTGGACGGAACGGAAAAGACACTTATTTCTGCTCTTCAAAGCACCCTGCGCTTCATCATCATCTTCGTCGGAGCGGTCTTTGTTGCCGATTCCATGGGCTTTGATTTGACTTCGCTCATCGCAGGCCTTGGCATTTCGGGGTTGGCGTTGGCGCTTGCGGCCAAGGATTCCATCTCGAACTTTTTCGGCGCCATCACGGTGCTGCTCGACCGACCGTTCAAGGTCGGCGATTGGATCAGCGTCGGTACTGCAGAGGGCGAAGTCATCGAGATCAACCTCCGCACCACCCTGATTCGAACCTCAGCCGACACCATCATCACGATGCCCAACGCCAACCTCGTCAACACCCCCGTTGAGAACTGGGGCAAGCGACGGTGGCGACGATGGCAAACGCAACTTCACCTCGACATCAACGCAGACGGCGACGCCGTGAACACCTTCTGTGAGCGGGTTCTCAAGACGATTGAAAGCCACCCCAAGACCCTCAAAGAGGATGCATCGTTTTGTCAAGTCAGCATGATCTCTGCAACCTCGCTCGACGTCGACATCAACCTCTACTGGGACGTTTCTGGTGGTGTGGAAGAACGGCAAGAGCGCGCCAAACTCATCATCGACATCAAGAACATCGCCGAAGACCTCGGTATCGAGTTCTACGACGGCCGCGTCCGTCAGCAGCGCTGATTCAGAACGGCGGCGGTGTGCGTCGCCNGTAGACGCCGTGGGCGATGGCTGAACACGCCAGCGCACCCACCACGAACGGAACATGAAGCGGGCCTGAACCGATGATGGCTGCGGCGATGGCAGCATAGATGCCGCCTTTGCGAACCGCATGAACCGTGCGCAACTCGCCCAGGCGTGCCTGAATCCGCGAGACATCGAGCAGCCATCCATCGCACCGTTTTGCCTGTTCGGAAAGACCGTAGGCACGGGCTTCAGCGAGCAGGTGAAGAATGGCCTCGTAGCGCCAAATCCAAACGCCTCCGTTCACGGTGGAAACTGAAGAAGACGAGGTCCATCCCGGCGGCAACGACGCCCCCCAAGTTTGGTAAAATCGCTGCCTGTCATCGACCGAGGGGAACGCCTCCATCAGTGCAAGGCGCTGTTCCAAGCGTGCGGCCATCGCAACACCGGGAAGCCGTTCGTCGTCGCACATCAGGTGCTCGACCAAGGGGCGGGGTTGCGGTACAAACACCATGGACTCGTCGCGCATCACGACCCCTTCAAGCGAGAGGTGAACGTTGGGCAGACCAACGACATGTCGGGTGTGGGGGGCACGCCAAAGGGTGGTGGATTTCAGACGGTCTTCAACCGATTTCAAGCGGTCGTTCCACCGACGTTCGGTGTTGGGCGTGCTGTGGGCGACAAGGGGGGCGTGAAGCTTTCCAAGTGTTTGCGCAATGCGAAACGGATGCGCTGCGACTTCATCGCTCAAAGCGGTGCTGTGATGCGGGTAGACCACAACGCGATCGAGGTTGTCCCGAACCAGGCCGCTTGCTGGAAGTAGGAGCGGCGCCTGTTCAAGAGCGGATGCCCAAGGGGCATAGCGAGCCAAGGAGGAGACATCTTGGCCCGTTGGGAAAGGAAAGAGATGGGCGATCCATGTGCCGTCAAGGTCGAGCACCACAGCGTTGCGCGATTCACCGATCACCTCCACCTTCTCGACGTGTTCTGGCCAGGCGCCCCAATGGCCCTCGTCGCCTTGATTCCACCAGTCGGCCGACAGCGCAGCCCTGTAATCCCATCCTCGCAGGCGACCCCAAGGGCTTGGCAAACCNGTTTCGAAATCCTCGGGATTTGGTGCGGTGTCAACCAAAGCAAACGGGAACCACGGTGGCGCAGCCTGCGTGTCTCCCATGGGCAGGCGACGCTTTGAACCCCTTCAAACATGACGGCGGTGGAAGTGGAAGGGCAAGGGGAGCAATCAAACACCGTATGCGCTCACGAAGCCTCGGAGGGGTCGCATGGGTATCTCTGAACGCATGGGTGACGTTCTCGGCCAAGCGGTCGAGGCCAAACTGTTGCGTGAGGTCCAAGAACACCCCCTGCAAGTCAATCACCTCGCCATCATCATGGACGGAAATCGACGCTTTGCTTGGCGCAGCAACCTCGCCACGGGCTTGGGTCACCGCATCGGGAAGCAAAAATTGGAACGGGTGCTCGATTGGGTGTTGGAACTCAACATTCCTTGGTTCACCGTCTACGCCCTCTCCACCGAGAACCTCAATCGCCCACAAAGCGAACTCGACGTGCTGTTCGACCTCTATGTCGAGGGCCTCAAGGACATCGCTGACGACGAGCGCATCCACGCAAACAAGGTCCGAGTGAACATCATCGGTCGCCGCGAATTGTTACCCAAGCGGGTCAACGAAGCCATTGACTACGCCGAATCAAAAACGGCCGACTACGATGCGTTCGTGTTCACCGTCTGCCTTGCGTACGGTAGCCGAGAAGAGATGATCACCGCCATCCAAACGATTGCCAAAGACTACGCGGCGGGTGATATTTCCCTTGACGATATCGACCAAGAGGCTGTGTCAAAGCGGCTCTACACCGCCGACATGCCCGATCCCGACCTCGTGGTCCGAACCAGCGGTGAGGAGCGCATTTCGAATTTCTTGCTCTGGCAGATGGCCTATTCCGAACTGTACTTCACGGACGTGTTTTGGCCGTCGTTCGCCAAGAAAGACCTGCTCAAAGCCATTCGAACCTATCAGGAACGTGGGCGGCGCTACGGTGAGTGACATGACGACCTGCGACGAATGCAACGGCTGGCTGAATCCCGCGCTTGCGGCCGATGCTGCCGTCCGAAGGGGTGATACCGTGCTCCTGATTCAACGCAAACACCCGCCGATGCAAGGCGCATGGGCGCTTCCCGGTGGTTTTGTTGACCGGGGGGAAGACCCGATTCACGCCGCTGTTCGGGAACTTGAGGAAGAAACTGGACTGAAAGGGACGAACCCCCGCCTGCTGATGGTGATGGGCGACCCCAACCGAGACCCCCGCAAGCACATTGTCAGCGTTGTCTATGAAATCGATGTCGTAAGCGACCAGCTACCCACGGCCGGCGACGACGCTGCCGACGCTAGGTTCTGGCCCATTGATACCGTGTTCAGCGGCGAGTTGACCCTCGCGGGCGACCACTTGCAAATCTTGACCAACTGGCTCAAATCTTGATGTGTTTGAGGACCTTACCGCAAGTTTTCTCGAACCAAAAATACTCCACGAATAAGCAATCGTGTGGTGGCAACGATGGCAAAGCCCGTGGCGGCGACCAGAGCGATCATGGCACCAGCACCCGTGTTTTCTTCTGTAGAAAGATAGAGCCCAACGACAACGGCGATGACGGCATACAACTGTGCGAGCAGAATACTGGAACGGAAACTCTTCGCCATCTGTTGTGCGGTTGCGGCTGGTGAAACCAGAAGGGCCGTCACCAATAGAGCCCCGAGGATTTTGACCATGCTGACCACAACCAGCGCTGTCAATATCGAAAACGTCAACCCGATGGCCTTCACAGGAATCCCCTGAACACGAGCAGCAATGGGGTCAACTGCGGAGGCAAGTAGCCCCTTGTACATGAATGATAAGAGCAGCAAGGCCAGCAACCCGATGGTGCAGATAAAATCCAAACTCTGGTCGTCGATGAAGAGAAGATTTCCGTAGAGGAACGCTTCGACGACCGGCGTGATTCCTCCTATGTTGTCGTCAAGACGAAGTAAGACCAAACCAAAGGCGAGCGTCCCGGTCATGATGATGGCAATCGCTGTGTCACCGTTGAGGATGCCACGGTCTTGGAGTTCAAAAATAATGACGGCAGCAAGAACAGAAAACATGGCTGCAAACGGCAAAGGATAAGCGGTTCCTACCACAAGGGCCACAGCCACCCCTCCGAATGTTACGTGAGCGATACCATCACCGATGAGCGCCATGTTCCGAATCAGCAAAAACGAACCAAGAACGCCAGCAACAAGCGCAATCACAAAGCCTGCGAGCAGAACTCGTTGAAACATCTCAACGGTGAAAAACATGTCAAAGTATTCACCCGGCATCAGCGGCGCTATGGTTTCCATAGCGGGAGAGAGGCGTTCAAGCAACCAAACACCAAGACCCATCATTCCGCCTCCTTCAGCGAATCGCCAATGACGGGGTTCGAGTGATCGCCTCCACCACAGTGTTCAGCGGCATGGTCGTAATGATGGCCACCGTGTACGTCCTCAATGCCTCGCAAAAGAGCGAGTTCTTCCAGACTTGGGAAATTGGGAGGAGGGCCATCAAACCTGATGGTTTCCTCGAGGTAGATCATACGATGCGCCGTCTGGCGCATGGCAGCAATATCGTGCGATATCATGAATATCGTTTTGTTCTGATCATGACAGAAATCATCCAAGAGTTTGAGCAGCGAGGTGCGAGACTCCCGGTCCATTCCCACCAGTGGTTCATCCAACACGAGAAAATCTGCCCCGCTTACCAACGCCCTGGCGATGACGGCTCG
>PBUZ01000061.1 GCA_002728035.1 Methanobacteriota archaeon | reverse complement strand
TAAAAATGGTCGTAAAGAGTGCAACGAAAAAGCGGTTGATGGAACTGGGCGTCTCCGAAGAGTACGCCCACAAACTGGCCACCGACCGAAACATGACAGATATCAAGAACATGTCCCACGACGATGTGGCTTCTACCTTGGGTATTTCCAAGGACGCTGAAGAGTTCATCAACACCATGAAGATCATCGCTGAGCAAGGTTCCCGACGCCGTGCCAGCAAAAAGAGCACGAAAATCACCATTCGAGCCAAAGCCGTGGACGACATGGACCGTCCCGAAATCACTTCACGTTTCAATGCACTGAACCACGAACTCGTGCCCCACCAAGAACTCGTTGGCCCAGCCAATATTTCAGCCGAAGAACAACTCGCCATCGAAACCAAGGAACTCGCTCCGTGGCGAATGATCCAACCTGACCCTGAAACTGGAGAAGACCGCCTCGCCAAAGAACTGCTTCCAAAGATCCTCATCACCGACCCCGTGGTCCAAGTCATCAAAGAACTCGCAGAAGCCGAAGACTCGGCCAAATACACGGCCAATCCAGAAAGCCACACACCCCTGGCCGCTGGATGGATTGCAGACCGTGTGTTGAAAGTGGTGCGCAAGTCGCCTTCGGCTGGCAGCACCGTCGCCTACCGCCTGATCGTGGAGGGTAACTGAAGGAGAGGAACATCATGCAGGAAATCATTCAAGCATTTTTCAAAGAACGTAGCCTGGTTAACCACCAACTTGCCTCGTACAACGACTGCATTCCCGCCTCCGAAAACACCATCTCTCGCATGGAGCAAATTATTCGCAACATTCGTGTTGGTACCGACGAGGACTTCAACGACGATGAAGGTGGGTACATCAAACTCGATGTCCACGACCAAGACATCGTCATCCGTCTCAAAAATGTCCGCCTCGGGCAACCCACCGTCAAAGAAGCCAACGGCGCATTGAACCCCTCAACGCCCATGGAATGTCGCCTTCGCAAGTTGACCTACATGTCCCCGGTGACCATTGATTTCACCATCAAGCGAAACGGCGTACCCTCTCCAACCGAAGCCGGCGTGGCTGTGGGAAACATGCCGATCATGGTCCGCTCTGAGCGCTGCAACCTTCATGCAAAGCACATCGCTGGTGACCGTGTCCTCACACCGACCACCTCTGCCGAAGACAAAGACACCTGGCACGACCTGCTTCGCAAAAAGGGCGAAGACCCCCTTGACCCAGGTGGCTACTTCATCATCAACGGAACCGAGCGTGTGCTCATTTCCATGGAAGATCTCGCCCCGAACCGAGTGACGGTTGAGATCAACAAGCGCTACGCCAAGCAAACCGAAGTGGCAAAGATTTTCTCACAAAAAGACGGTATGCGCAAGCCGCTGACCGTTGAAAAGCGCCGAGACGGCATGCTGATGGTCAAAATCAGCACTGCAGGAACCACACCGATTCCTGTCGTGTTGCTCATGCGCGCCCTCGGGGTTGAAAACGACCAACAAATCTTCCAAGCCATTGCTGGCAACACCGACTCGTTCAAGTTCATCGTTGCAAACATCAACGAAGTGAACGACAACGAAGAGTACAAGGTCGTCACCACCGACGAAAGCCACCAATGGTTGGAAAAGAAATTCGCTGCAGGTCAGCAAAAGGAATACCGCGAGGCTCGAGTTAACCAACTGCTTGACCGAGAACTCCTCCCTCACTTGGGCGACCAAGTCGAAGACCGTGAGAAGAAAGCCATCTACCTCGGACGTATCGTTCGTCAGGTTCTCGAGATGGCCATCGAAGGTCGAGACCCCAACGACAAGGACCACTACGCCAACAAGCGAGTTCGCTTGGCTGGTGATTTGATCGAAGACCTCTTCCGTGTCTCGGCCGGTCAACTCGCTCGTGACCTCAAGTACCAACTTGAGCGCCACCACAACCGAAAGCGTGAACTCAAGATCACCTCATGCCTTCGACCCGATGTGTTGACGTCGAAAATCATGCACGCTCTGGCCACAGGAAACTGGGTCGGTGGTCGCTCTGGTGTGAGCCAACTGCTCGACCGAACGACCTACCTCGCAGCGCTCTCTCACATGCGCCGCGTGACCTCGCCACTGGTTCGAAGCCAACCGCACTTTGAAGCACGTGACCTTCACCCAACCCAATGGGGTCGTCTCTGCCCCAACGAAACGCCGGAAGGTCAAAACTGTGGTTTGGTGAAGAACGCCGCTCAGATGATCGACATTTCTGAAAACATCGACGAAGGAGATATTCGTAAGCAGCTCGACGAATTGGACGTGTACCAACCCGACGATTGGACCGACGGTGCTCGTGTTCACGTGAACGGAGACATCTACGGAATCCACAAGCGAGGTGCCAATTTGGTGAACCGATTCAAATCCTCACGCCGACGTGGACGTATACCATCCGAGGTGTCGATTCGCTACGATGCTGAAAACAAGGACATTTTCATCAACACCGACAAAGGCCGTATCCTACGACCTTTGCTGATTCTCTACGACGGTGCACCCCGCCTTACCCAAGACCACTTGACGAAACTTTCCAACGGCGAGATCAGCTTCCGCGACCTGATCGTTGAAGGTGTCGTGGAATGGGTTGACGCAGAAGAAGAGGAAGACCTCTACATTGCCCCTCGCCCGTTCGTGCTCCCAGAAACTGTGCCGGAAGGCGACTCGGCTGGGCTCGCTGGCCGAGTGGTCAAGTACGAGGACATTGAATGGACCAACTTGGGCGAACCTCAGGCAGAAGTCGCCCATTTGAAGGCCAACATCAGCATGCCGAACGGCGAAGTCCAGACCACGGAATTTGATGTCCCGCTCCTCTACACAGCAGAACATACGCATTGTGAACTCGATCCACAACTCGTTTTGGGTGTGTGCGCATCCCTCATCCCTTACCCCGAACATAACTCGACCCCTCGTGTTACCGGTGGTACAGCGATGGTCAAGCAATCACTCGGTTTGCCAAGCGCAAACTACCGTATGCGCCCCGACACGCGAGCCCACATCTTGCACTACCCACAACGCTCCATCACGAGAACCCGTGCGATGGAGACCACGAATTTCGATGACCGCCCTGGTGGCCAGAACTTCATCGTGGCCATCATGTCCCTTCATGGCTACAACATGCAAGACGCCGTCATCATGAACAAAGGCTCAATCGACCGAGCGCTCGGCCGCTCCACCTTCAACCGAACCTACAACGCAGAACGTCGCCGATTCCCTGGCGGTCAGGTTGAGGAAATCGAGAAGCCAGGTACACAAAAGATGGAAGTCAAGGGACTCAAGACACCCGAAGCCTACCTGCACTTGGAAGCAGACGGCCTACCAGTCCCCGAAACTCACCTTACCGGTGGCGATGTCTTGGTTGGAAAGACCAGCCCTCCCCGATTCCTCGAAGAATCCTCGGGTGGTTCCTTCCTCATGGCACAAGAACGCCGTGAATCCTCCATGCTTGTACGCCACGGAGAGAAAGGCTGGGTTGACAATGTCTATGTCACCGAATCCCTCGACTCGGGTCGATTGGTTCGCGTGATGGTACGTAGCCACAAAGTCCCAGAAGTCGGTGACAAGTTCGCTTCTCGCCACGGCCAGAAAGGTGTCATCGGACGCCTCGTGGAACAAGAGGATATGCCGTTCACTCCCGATGGTGTGGTTCCTGACCTCATCATCAACCCGCACGCCATTCCTTCCCGAATGACGGTCGCCCACGTTCTCGAAATGATCGGCGGTAAGGTCGGGGCCATGGAAGGACGCCGCATTGACGGAACCGCCTTCCGAGGTGAGAAAGAATCCAGCCTTCGAGATGGTCTGGTCCGCAATGGACTGGCTCACACAGGTCGTGAGTTGATGATCAACGGTGAAACCGGGGAATCCTATCCTGCGGACATTTTCGTCGGCTGCATTTTCTACCAACGATTGCACCACCTCGTCAGTTCAAAGATTCACGCCCGCTCCCGTGGACGTGTTCAAATCTTGACCCGGCAACCAACCGAAGGGCGTGCACGCCAAGGTGGTCTGCGATTTGGTGAGATGGAGCGTGATTGTTTGATTGCCCACGGCGCCTCCATGGTCATCAAAGACCGACTGCTTGACGAATCGGATGGTATTGAGATGTATGTCTGTGCCCAATCCGGTCACATCGCATGGCATGACCCACAACGAAACACCTACGTCAGCCCCATTCACGGGGACGGCGCCGAAGTCTACAAAGTACAGACTTCATATGCATTCAAACTGCTTCTGGACGAAATGAAGAGTTTAGGAGTGGCCATGCGCCTTGAACTGGAGGACCAAAAATGAGCCGAAAAAGCACGATGATCCCAAAGCGAATCGCTCAGATTCGATTTGGACTGATGGACCCACTTGAAATCAAGAAGATGTCTGCTGTCGAAGTCAAAACGGCCGATACGTACAAGGACGACGGACACGCATACAAGCAGGGATTGATGGACCCGCACATGGGGGTCATCGAACCGGGTCTACGATGTCCAACGGACAACTGTCTGTATCAAGAATCCCCTGGGCATTTTGGCCACATCCAACTGGAATTGCCCGTGATTCACATCGGCTTCGTCAACCTCATCAAAACGACGCTCAAAGCCACGTGCAACAACTGCAGTAGGATCCTGCTCCACGGCGAGCCTGGTACCAGCCCAATGGGCTCGGATGACGAGTCGGAGCAAGACTACTACCGAAAGCGAATTCGTGATGTCATCACCAAGCACGGTGTTGGTTCAACAGAATTCTCGAAGATCATCAAGGAAGTAGAGAAGGTGACCACCGGCACCAAGCGCACCCTGTGCATGCACTGTCAGAGCCCACAAGGAAAGATCATCCTTGACAAGCCAACGACGTTCAAGGAAAAGACCGAAGTCCAAGGCCAAACGGGGACGGACCGCAAGCTCAACCCTCGCGACGTCCGTGAGTGGCTCAGCGGCATCCCCAACGAAGACCTCATCTTCGTCGGTATGGACAAGCAGAACCGCCCCGAATGGGTTGTTCTCAAGGTCCTTCCTGTGCCACCCATCACCGTTCGCCCCTCCATCACACTGGACAGCGGCGACCGTTCAGAAGACGACTTGACCCACAAACTCGTCGACGTGCTGCGCATCAATCAACGTCTGCGAGAAAACCGTGATTCGGGTGCTCCCCAGCTCATTGTTGAGGACCTTTGGGAACTCCTCCAGTACCACATCACGACCTACTTTGACAACCAAACATCCGGTATCCCGCCTGCCCGACACCGCTCTGGCCGCACCCTCAAGACGCTGACACAGCGACTCAAGGGGAAGGAAGGACGATTCCGAAGCAACCTCTCGGGTAAGCGTGTCAACTTCTGTGCGCGGTCGGTGATCTCTCCAGATCCGTACCTGAGCGTCAACGAAGTGGGTGTACCTGAGAAGATCGCAAAGGAGTTGACGGTTCCTATTCGTGTAACGACTCGAAACCGTGAGCAAATGCGACAAATGATCCTTCGTGGTCCTGATGTCCACCCTGGTGTCAACTACATTGTGCGCGGTGATGGTCGCCGTTTGAAGATCAATCCCCGAAGCCGCTTGATCCAAGCCGGTTGGCGCTGTCACAACCCAGAGTGTGGCGAAGATGCCAACGGCCATTACCACGGTGCTCGCCCCGACCTTCACGCAGTCCTCCCCGCTCCAAACTTCCTCCCTGGATTGGTTGTGCAAAAGCAAATCACGCTCAGTGGCATGGACAACGTGCAGGAAGAGACCTATGTTGTCAACGACACTGCCACGCTCAACAACCTCCAAGGCATCGATGAGAATGGAAAGAAATTGCCGATGGATGACAAGCGAGCGGCCCTCCACTACCGATGGATGCATGAGTTGTCCCAAGCCGACAATCCAAAGCCAGAGGCATTCCCCGCCGAACTCGATGTCGTTTGCCCGCATTGTGGCAGCCCTGAAGATGAGATTTACGGTGAGCGAACCGGCGTCGAGGACCGCTTGGCAACCTTGGACCGCTACGGTAACCCGAAGCCAGGATTGCAGGTGGAGCGCCACCTTATCGATGGTGATGTTGCCATCTTCAACCGACAACCATCGCTGCACCGCATGTCCATGATGGTCCACGAAGTTCGTGTCATGGAAGGCCATACCTTCCGTTTCAACCTCGCGGTATGTACGCCGTACAACGCTGATTTTGACGGAGACGAGATGAACCTTCACGTCATCCAGTCGGAAGAAGCCCGTGCAGAAGCCAAGATCCTGATGCGAGTACAAGAACACATCCTCACGCCCCGCTACGGCGGTGCCGTGATTGGCGGTATCCACGACCACATTTCAGGAGCCTACCTCCTGTCCCGCCCTGGAACGCTGATTCGTCAAGCCCACGGCCTCGAGATGCTTGGAAACATCGGCTACACCGGTGAACTCCCTGAGCTGGTCACCGATGCCNACGGACAACCTGCCTACCGTGGACAGGACATCATCTCATTGATCATCCCAGACAACATCCACCTGCGCTTCCGAAGCCGCTCCAACGACACCGTGACCGTGAAAGACGGCGATGTGAGTGGAACCCTTGACAAGCGTGCCATCGGTGCTGAAGACGGACGATTGTTGGATGCCATCGTTCAAACCAACGGTCCGGAAGAAGGTGCGAAGTTCCTTGATGACTTCACTCGCCTGTCCATTGCAGCGTGTACCTCACTCGGATTCACCACTGGTATTGACGACGAAGACCTCTCTGAAGAAGCCGTTGCCGCCATCATGGCAGCCAACGCCAAGGCAGAAGAAGGCGTCAATGAAGAGTTGGAAAAATTCGGAAAGGACGGGAAGAAGTACGAAGCACGACCTGGTCGGACGCCTCGTGAAACGCTTGAAGAGAACATCATGCAAATGCTCGATGAGGGTAAGCAAGAAGCCGGTGACATTGCAAAGGACGAACTGAACAAATCCGGTTCAACCAACGCAGCGGTCAACATGGCGATTTCTGGTGCCCGTGGTTCCATGGACAACTTGACGATGATGGCAGCGTCCATCGGTCAAGCAAAGGTGCGTGGAAAGCGTCTCGAACGTGGCTACGACGACCGTGTTCTTCCTCACTTCAAGCGAGGCGGCCGTGGTGCAGACGAGCGTGGATTCATTGCCTCCTCGTTCAAGCGTGGCCTTGAACCAACAGAGTTCTTCATGCTCTCCGTCTCCGGTCGTGAGTCCTTGGTCGATACCGCTGTCCGTACGGCAAAGTCCGGATACATGCAACGCCGACTGATCAACGCCATGGATGACCTGAAGGTCTTTGATGACGATATGCTTTCTGTCCGCAACACTGCAAACCGAATTATTCAGTTCCAGTACGGTGAAGACGGTATTGACCCGTCCCGTGGTGTCCACGGTTCACCCTTCAACATCGATGTCATCGTCGATACCGCCCTCGGTACCGACGGCGGCTTGGAAATGGACAACGAATCCTACGAACGTGAAACTGTTGAGGAAGACCTCGGCGGCTGGGAGTTTGAAGGTGACGATACTGCTGGAGGTGAGAACTGATGGTCGTAAAGAGTGCAACCAAGAAGAAGCTCATGGATTTGGGCATCAGTGAAAACTTCGCTCACGTACTTGCAGATGACCGCAAGTGGGACGATGTGAAGATCATGACACAGGCCGACATCGCAAAGATTTGCGAGACGGATTCCGAATCTGCTGGCTTGGTTCATGCTGCCATTCTCGCAGCGACCCAGAAAGGTCGAGACGGCGACGGTGAAAACACAGGTCCATCGACCAAGGTCCGCTTGGTCAAGGGCAAGCGCCGGGCTCGTGCCAAAAACGTCGTGGACCTCGACACCTACGATTTCGACCGAAAGATGAAATCGCTTGAGCACGAACTCGCAGGCGACCCCGTCTACAAGAGCCTTCAAGCAGCCGCAGAAGACAGTGGTTCGAAGCGTTTTACCGACCGTATCATCGCCGATTTGACCGTTGCCTGTCACAACCGAGGGAAGAAGAAGCTGACCAAACCACAAGCCAAGAAGGTCATCTCGGAATCCATCGACGCACTTGAGCGAGCAAGCATTGACCCGTACGAGGCAGCAGGCATCATCACTGCCCAGTCCATCGGCGAACCAGGTACGCAAATGACCATGCGTACGTTCCACTATGCTGGTGTTGCAACGGTCAACGTGACCCAAGGTCTGCCTCGAATCATTGAGATCGTGGATGCCCGCAAGGTGCCAAAAACACCAACCATGACCATCCGTCTTAACGAGAAACAGAAGCACGATGGCAATGCTGCCAAGAAATTGGCTGCTGCCATTGAAGTGACCACCACGGTCAACATTGCTCGATTGGAGACCGACGTCGCTCAACGCCGCTTGGTCTTGCACCTCAACAAGGGCAACCTCAAGCAAAAGGGCATGTCGCCCGCCGAAGTCAAGGACAAACTTGGTCGTGCAACACGCTTGTTTGTGCAAGCCGACAAGGAAAAGAATCCATCGACGCTGACCATGATCCCTGGAGTCCACTCAGAAGAAGACCTCGCTGAACTTGGTGAAAACCCTCCGTCGTACACGATGCTGCTCCAACTTGAGGAGAAGATTCGAGACATGCGACTCAAGGGCATTCCTGGTATTGAGCGAGCCAATCCTCAATTGGATGACAAGACCGGTGAATACTACCTCTCGACCATTGGAAGCAACCTACCACGTATCAGCGAACTCGAGAACATCGACCGTTCGAGGACCTACACCAACAACATCATTGAGATTTACAACTACTTGGGCATCGAAGCCGCACGTCAAGCCATCGTGGATGAACTCCAACTCACGCTGGACGGCGCTCGTCTCGAAGTGGACGTTCGTCACTTGTTGATGGTCGCTGACGTGATGACTTCCGAAGGTGAAGTTCGTGCCATCGGTCGCCACGGTGTGTCCGGTACCAAGCACAGCATCCTCGCCCGTGCAGCGTTCGAAGTAACTGTCAACCATCTGCTCAAGGCCGGTATCATCGGCGAGAAAGACTACCTCACGGGTGTTGCCGAGAACATCATCGTCGGACAGCCCATTTCCTTGGGTACCGGCAGTGTTGCCCTGTACTACATCCCAGAAGAGTGAAGTTCCAACCATGAGAAACACATGTGGAGAATGGAGGAAGAAAAATGGATCTAAGCCGACAATTGAAAAATGCAATCGCAACAGGAAACCTGTTGTTTGGACAACGACAAGCCAAGGACGCCTGCGCTGAAGGGAACGCCAAGTTGATCATCGTGGCAGCCAACTGCCCCGAAGAGTACACCACGGCACTTCAAGCAGCCCATCCCGAAGTGACCATGCACCGTGCTCGCATGGTCAACCGAGAATTGGGCATCGCCTGTGGTAAGCCCTTCTCGGTGTCCACCATCACCGTCCTCGATGCAGGGGACAGTGATTTGATGGCATTGGATGCCAATTTGGAATGAAACATCGTGTACACCATAACAAAGGCTTGATGGCCTTTGATGTGTACGCAAGGCCATGCGAACACCCTTTGCCCCCATGGCATACGGCTTGACAGCGTTGTTGTTGATGAGCGTGCTTGCTGGCATGGCCATTCAAGCGCCCCCACATCACCAAACACTTGACGATGAATCAACGGTTTCCCCAACCATGGCTCGCTCTGGCTCTGCAGAGATCTTCCTCGCCAGTGGAGGTTCAACATCTCACGATGAATTTTCAGGCGCAATTGCTGCTGCCGATAACGGCTACATGGTGGCCGGAGACGTGAACTCTTCAGCAACAGCGTTGACCTTCGGCACACATACCTACGTTCCAACTTCGCCCTACAGCAACGGCAACGATGTCTTCTTGGCATCCTTGGGCGATGACGGGACGTGGAATTTCGTCGTGGGTCCTGATCACTCTCAGGGAGGTTTCTCCTTGATGGCTGACGTGGCGTCTCATACCGGAAACGGCATCGTTGCAGGCTACATGTACGGGCCGGTGAGTTTCGGCCAGACAACACTGTCTTCTGCCGTCCAGTTTGATGGTTTCGTGGCTCAAACGGATCCCTTCGGCAACTGGTTGTGGGCCTCAGGCTTCCAAACAGTCGCCAATTCAAGCACCGACAAAAGCATCCCCCAAGCAATCGCTGTTGACCAATTGGGCGACGTCATCGTTGCCGGATACTTCTCTGGAGAAACCGACTTTGGCGGCACGACATTCAACGTATCAAACAACGAGGTGTTCGTTGCGAAATTGGATGGGGTCAACGGAGCGTTGAAGTGGGCAATCAGTGGAGGTGGTTTTGGCTCCCAATCGGTTACCGATGTCGTGGTTGATGCAGGCGGTAGCATCTATGTTTCTGGTATCACCGACAGTAACATTTTGTTTGGAAGTCAGGTTCACACCCTTGTTGGGACACAGGACTCTTTTGTCCTCAAACTTTCAAGCTCAGGCACCGTTCAATCGCTCACAGGTTACGGTATTGCCAGCCAAGCCGTATCCCTCACCAACATGGCCATGGACAACAACGGTGACCTCTACGTCGCTGGCTCCTTTGAAGGGACCATGTCAAAGAACGGCTGGTCGATCACGGCCAACAAAGGTGGTGCAGACTTGTTCTTCATCAAAGAAGGTGCATCGACGAACAACCGGTGGGCTGCCATCGGTGGTACCAGCGACCCCGACAGCATCCGAGGCATGGACGTGACTTCACGGGGTGAGTTGATTTTCACCTCGTTCTTCATCAGTTCGACCTTTACAGGTGGCACCAAAGGCGCTACACCAACCAGCAGCAGCAGCTGGGCTAACATTGACGCGGACGCACTCGTGGGTGGATTATCGAGCAGTGGAGGCTGGTCTTGGCTGGATGTCACGGCCAGCAACGCCCTCGAATTGGGTTGGGGACTCGCCGTCAACTCCAGTGACATTGCGGCTGTGATCGGTTCATTTGCAGGTCCGTCAGGAAGCAACACCATCACCAAAGGAACCAACAGCGTCTCAAGTACGGGAGGTTGGGACAATTTCGTCTGGGCCATCGACCCATCGAAGAAAGCCGACTCCGACAACGACGGCGTCCCCGATGTGATCGACAACTGTCCCAATGATGTGAACCCGCTTCAAGAGAACACCGATGGTGACCCACAGGGTGATGAATGCGACTTTGACGATGACAACGACGGCATCACGGACAACTCGGGTGACGATTGCCCCCGAGGCGGCCAAGCAAACTGGGGGTCAACACAGGACTTTGACGACCCTGCGAATTCAACCGATTGGGACCGAGACGGTTGCAAAGACGGCGTTGAAGACAACGACATTGACAACGATGGTATCGAAGACGGGCAAGACAATTGCCCTCGAACAAGCTACCAACCTCCCCGTCCTACTTGGATTTCGGACAGCACCACCGACGCGGACGGCGATGGATGTCGCGACATCGACGAGGACGATGACGACGACGGTGATGGCTTTGGTGACACGGCCGACGACTGCCCTACCGTTGCTGGAACATCAACACTTGGAGAGGTGGGTTGCTTGGACACCGATGGTGACGGATGGGCAGACATCGTTGATGACTGTCCCAACGAAGCAGGCAACTCGACCTCCGGAGGGAAAAACGCCTGTCCTGATGCTGATGGCGATGGATGGGCAGATGTCGATGATGCCTTCCTCAACGATCCGACCCAATGGTCCGACGCTGATGGCGATGGCTACGGTGACAACGAAGAAGGCACCACACCGGATGACTGCCCGACGGTCAGCGGGACGTCCACCCTCGACCGAACGGGCTGCGAAGACAGCGATGGTGACGGCTACTCCAATCCCGACAGCATGTGGGACGCTGAGGCAGGGGCGGATGCATTTGCAGACAACCCAACACAATGGTCTGATTTCGACGGTGACGGTTTTGGAGACAATTATGCCAACGAAACGTGGACGGACCGCAACCCGTCTTGGCCAGGTGAGCTCCGGTCAGATGTTACGGTTCAAGATGCATGCCCGCTCCAAGAAGGAACCTCATGGCAAAACGGTATGATCGGCTGTCCAGACCAAGACGGTGATGGCTGGTACAACCTCCAAGACGCATTCCCCAGCGACGCAACCCAATGGGCGGACAGCGACGGTGACGGCTACGGTGACAACGCCTCAGGTAACGATGCGGATGCTTGTCCCGATGTGGCTGGAACATCGACAGAAGACCGGTTGGGTTGTTCTGATGCTGACGGCGATGGCTATTCCGACCCTGAAGTCACTTGGACGCCCGCACAGGGCGCTGATGCCTTCATGGCCGACCCAACACAGTGGGCAGACCAAGACAACGATTTCTTTGGAGACAATCCTAATGGAGAGCAACCAGATTCGTGCCCAACTGTTCGAGGCACCTCGTTCATTGACCGTTTTGGTTGTGAGGACAGCGATGGCGATGGTATTTCTGACCCAACCACAGATTGGCTTCTCACAGATGGTGCTGATGCCTGCCCTCTCGCATTTGGAAACTCTTCTGCCGACCGTATCGGTTGTGTTGACACCGACGGCGACAACTATTCCGACCCAACACCCGATTACGGGGTAGCAGATGGAGCCGACGCCTACCCCAACGACCCAACACGTTGGATCCTCGAAGAAGTGGTTGAGGATGGGCTTCTCGCTTCACCTGTTGTGTTGTTCGGAGGGGGTGCCGCCCTCCTCATTATCATTCTTGCTGGGGCCATGTTGATGCGCGGCCGCGGAGGAGCCAAGCAGGAAGATGCATGGATGGCAGCACAAGCCGGCGTCGCCATGCCTGATTTCTCAGCACAACCAAACGCACAAACGAGTTATGCTGCACAGCCGGGTTACGCCGCTCCTGCTCAACAACAAGCAGCGGTCGCCCAGCCCACATACGCTGCTCCTGTTGCACAACCTGACCCGGCACGAGACTACTACAACGGGCTCATCGCACAAGGCTACCCCCATGAGGACGCCATTCGATACACCCAGCAGTACTTCGCAGAATTCCGAGGCTAAACACCCCGAGAGGCTGAAGATGGTGGACGAGCAAAGAGCTTGGCTCGCTAACCCGGTGCTTCGTGGATTGCTCGTTTTCTCGGCCTTCCGAGCCGTTTATGGAATCGGGATTCTGGTAGTGACCTATTTTCTGGCAACCGGTACGGCTGCCCCTTGGTGGTCATCGATCGTGTTCCTTGGTTGCTCCATGGTGTTCTCGCGCTGGTTGTTCAAGAGAATCAAACAACGCTGGCCCTCGCTAATGGGCTCGAATGAGCCCGCTACCGATTCTTGATTGCCACGAATCAAACGATGCCTTGTGCGATCATGGCTTCAGCAACTTTGAGGAAGCCTGCGACGTTTGCGCCAAACACATAGTCGCCTTCTCGACCGTATTTCTTGGCCGTTTCAGAGGCGTTCTTGTGGATGTTCACCATGATACCCTCAAGTTTCTGGTCAACTTCTTCACGCGTCCAAGGCATACGAAGCGAGTTTTGAGACATCTCCAATCCTGATGTAGCAACACCGCCTGCGTTGCTCGCCTTACCGGGTGCAAAGAGGATGCCTGCCTTCTGGAAGACTTCTACGGCTTCGGGGGTGCACGGCATGTTGGCACCTTCACCGACGGCGATGACGTTGTTGGCGACCAGCATTTTTGCTTCCTCACCGTTGAGTTCGTTCTGTGTTGCACACGGCAGAGCAACATCCACGTCCACGCCCCAAAGACCGTTAACGGCTGGTTCAGGTGCACTCGGCGTGAAGGTCGCAGAAGGATATTGCTTGGCGTATTCAGAAATCCTTCCACGGCGATTGTTCTTGAGGTCCATAACCCATGCGAGTTTCTCGCGGTCGATTCCGTCAGGGTCGTGAATGTAGCCCGAGGAGTCGGAGAAGGTGACGGGTACACCGCCCAAATCGAGCACTTTCTCGCAAGCAAATTGAGCCACATTTCCTGAACCTGAGATGGAAACACGTGCACCCTCGAATGATTTGCCCTTCGTAGCGAGCATCTCACGAGCGAAATAGACCAAACCATAGCCAGTTGCTTCGGGGCGAATGAGCGAGCCGCCGTAGGAGAGGCCCTTGCCGGTCAACACGCCGCCTTGGAATTCGTTTTGCAGACGCTTGTACATACCGAACATGTAGCCGATCTCACGACCGCCCACACCGATGTCACCTGCAGGGACGTCGCAATCTTGGCCGATATGGCGCCAGAGTTCCATCATGAAGGATTGACAAAAGCGCATCACTTCTGCATCCGATTTACCTTTTGGATCAAAATCGGAACCGCCTTTGCCACCGCCCATTGGCAGGCCGGTCAAGGAGTTCTTGAAAATCTGCTCAAAGGCAAGGAATTTCAAAATCGAAGCGTTGACGCTTGGGTGGAAACGTAGCCCACCCTTGTAGGGTCCAATCGCACCGTTGAATTGAATGCGGAAGCCACGGTTCACGTGGACATTGCCCTCATCATCAACCCATGGAACACGGAAATGGATGAGGCGTTCTGGTTCAACAACACGTTCGACGACAGAAATGTACTCAGGATTCTCCTCGAGCACCGGCTCAAGCGATTCAAGGACTTCCTTGACTGCTTGATGGAACTCAGGTTGGTCGGGGTCACGGGCTACGACTCGGGCATAAATTGCATCACTTGCGCTCATTGGCTTTACCTTCTCACACACAAGGGTGTGTTGGCCGCCCCTTAGGCAGACCCTTTCTAATGGTTGCCCCTTTGGCACCTCCTCGGAGCAGGGTTGGCTCGGTGGTCTCGTTTCACTCAGTAAGGACATACGGTCAAGAAACGCTCCAACCGTTCCACGCGCCGTTGCCCGTCAGCATCGACTTCGCTCATGGCTCCTATGGATTCTTCAATCAGTGCATGTTGATCTTCTTGGAGACCAATGATGCGACGAAGATGGTCAAGCATCGCCCATTCATCTTCGGTGATGACATCATCGTCAAGTGCAGCGATCAGCGCTGACTGATAGGTGGTTGCATCACCCATCTGATGGCCACCGTATTCGCTGTCGTCATCAAACGGAGACGGCGTCTCACCGAGAACGACCGAACGGCATTCCGCCGTATCGGAGGGGGCGACTCCCAGGGCTTGCGCAAGAATGTGCAGAATTTCCGCCTCATCGTTGGTGACAATCGCGTCATCAAAGGCGACACGGAGTGTTTCGAGGTACAGGTAGAGGCCGCGGGTGGGTTGCAGTGTCATGGCTGCAGGTGTTCGTGGGTCGTCTTTGAAACTTCTCCAAACACAACACGGGACGTGAATTCACTCTTGTAATACAGATAATGACAGAATGAAATCACCTGAGTTACATTTATAGGCAGTCTGCCATTGTCTATGCATACGGAGGAACACCGATGACCCAACCAACCAGTGCCGTTTCCCTCAGGATCACTGAGGAAGACCTCGCCCTGCTCGATGCACGTGTCGGCATGGACGGTGCTCGAAATCGCTCCGACGTTGTGCGTTTGGCAATTCAGGAATTCTTGCATAACCAGCCGCTTCTTGCGGACATGAAATCTATTCGAATACCTCTTGGACGGTCGGACCAACACCGCTTGGGCCAACTGTACGAACTGCATGGTATTACGCCAGAACATGCAGCCCAAGAAGGTCTGAAACTCTACATCAAGCGAGCGGTTGCAGAAATGAAACCGATCGACAATGCACTCGATGAGGCTGTGGAGGCGTCCAGAGCTTCAACGATACGACGCAGCGAATACCAAGAATGATTGGTGAGAGACTGGAGGGGATGGGATGATTTGGCAAAACCCGGGATACAACCTTGGTGATGCCACCCTTGGAGTCGAGCAAGACCGGCCTGTCTTGCACGGCTTTGTCTCGCTGTGTCGACGTGCCCGTCTTGCACGTCTTGGCCTTGGTTCCCAAAACCAAACACCCCCACACACCTCCCTGGAAGACGGCCAGGGAGGCTCAGATTCCACCCCTGTCAGTTGAGACATGGTGGCCCCCGTGCCCAGCCCCCACATTTCTGGGCACATTGAACGACACCAGTGAAACCTATGTCCATGATGCGAATCCTTTAGGAGGGTCGCCGCAGGATGGTGAATATGAACAAGGGTGGAGACGATTCACTCTTGTCAACGATGCCTTTTCTTGCCCACGAATCGCCTCGCCCTGGACAGTTGGAGATGATCCAAGACGGTATCAATGCCCTCGAGAAGGGCAATTTTCACCTCGCAGCAGCACCCACGGGCATCGGGAAAACAGCCGCATCATTGGCGGCAGCCCTTCAGGTTGCAAGTCTTCATCCACAGAAAAAAACCGTGTTCTTCTTGACCTCGAGGCAAACTCAACATCGAATTGTTGTCGACACCGTGAGGCGAATCAATCAACGTCGAAAGGGCATGATACCTGTACGGTTGGTCGATATGGTCGGTCAAGCAGGCATGTGCGTGCAACCCTTTGCCAAGGAATCGCCCCTGGTGTTCTCCTTGTTGTGCAGCCAAGCGCGAAAAACGCGTTCGTGTAAACCTTGGATCACCGCTGCGCCGGGGCTCAAAAACCGAATCCTTGCATCACCACTTCATGTCGATGAATTGGTTGGGATCAGTCAAACGCATACCGAAAACGGGGTGCCCGCGCAAACCTGCCCCTGGAAAGCCGCAAGAGAGGCCGTGAGCGGAGCCGATGTGTTTGTTGGTGACTACAACCACTTGTTTGACGAGGGCGTGCGCACGTCAAGTCTGAAGGCCATGGAATTGGAATTGGAAGACATCATCGTGGTTGTTGATGAAGCACACAACCTCCCGGACCGAATTCGAATGACGCTTGAGAAACGACTCACACAAACGATGATTCGCAACACACAAATTGAACTCGAAGAATACTCGGGAGTCCTCGCTCAAGCGATGAATAGACCTGGCGGAGAGGCGCTGTCAATGACGCATGGATTGGCTGCGTGGGCCTTTGACGTCATGAAGGCATCTCGGCCAGGATTCGTCAAGTTGTTTGAAGGACTACGGAGGTCGTTGGGTCATAACGAAGAGGAATGCGAAGTTCAGGTTGAGGAACTTCTCAACGTCCTGCATCGGGCTTGTGACGAAGTGGAGGGCGTGACTGGTCAACAACACTTGGGTGCCAAGACCTCATCAAAACACCCAGCCGTTGAGCGAGCGGTTCGGATTCACCAGTTGAGGGACATCCTGTCGAGCGTTGATGTTGACATGGAAGCAGGTGATGACGGTAACCCGATGGAGCCAAACGCCCACAAAGTTTCTGAAATCCTGGATTGTTTACTTCGCTTCGGCTCAGGAACAGCCCTCACCATGGTGTTTGACACCAAAGGAAAGGACGGTCGAATCACCACACACCTCCTTGATCCTGGCCTCGTTTCAAAACCCGTGTTCGAGCAATCGGCCGGTGCCTTGCTGATGTCGGGAACGCTCTATCCACCAAGCATGTACGCCAACATCCTCGGATTACCGCCTGAACGAACAACGACCGTTGCCTACGCATCGCCCTTTGCCGCCATGCGAAGGCCGGTGTTGGTCGCAAAGGATGTCACCACCAAATACACCGAACGAAGCCCGCAAAACACCGAGGCGATTCGCGCACACATCCAAGCCCTGATCGATTCATCGCCAGGCAATGTTGCGGTCTTTGCACCGTCCTACGCCATGTTGAACGACATCATTCCAGAATACAGTGCCTTCAAGGGCGTGCGAAGGACAATGCGAGAGGACAGAAACTGGACAAAAGAAGACCTCGACCAAATCGTCGATATGCTGCTTGCAGAGAAAGAAGCTGGTGGAAAAATCCTGCTCGCCGGCGTCTTTGGTGCACGCTTATCTGAAGGCGTTGACTACCACAGTGGAGCGCTGGATGCCGTTGCCTGCATTGGCATCCCAAATTCACCACCTTCGGTCCTCTCCAAAGCGCTCAAAACCTATGCCGAGGAACGCTTCGGTAGAAACCTCGCCTGGAAATACACGGTGTCGCAACCCGCGGTAAACGCAATCCTTCAGGCCATGGGGCGACCGATTCGAGCGGTGGGGGACCGTGCACTCATCGTCCTTCTCGACAGACGGGTTACGGACAGAACCTACACGGGTTGTTTCCCTTCGGACCTCCGAATGAACGAAGCGAGCAATGCACAAGCGACAGGTGCCTTCGCACGCCGTTTCTTCGCCAAAGTTCATCCCGATGCGAGCCTGAACGGGGAGTAAACCTCGTCCGAAGGTTCATGTGGGCTCGTTGATTCCAAAATCCATGGACGACTGGTTGCATATGGAAATTGACACCACGCCACCCGTGAACGAGGAGCATCTCGAGGCCTCGTTGGATGGTCTTGAAGTCGAAGCATCGATGCTGCAAGCCCAGTTTGATTCGTCCAGCCTTCACCTTGAGGAGGTTCGCCAGCGCCATGCGGAGGTGCTCGTGACCGCTGGTATGCTTCCAGAAACGGGGCTCGCTGCACAACATCCTGAACGTGCCTTGTCGTGGGTGGTCAACAGCATCAACGGTCGCGTCAACCCCGATGGTTTGACCATCCCGCTTCTCGGTGCAGAACTCCAACAGATTCAACTGAAAACCAAGCACACCGAAGAGACCACCCTCGTGCAGTTGCGTGTCGAAGACGGTGAACTTCCACCGCTTGTGCGTGAACTTCCACTCCCTGCAGAAGCCGCTTCTTCGCTTCAAGCCACCTTTGTTGACGGTCAACTTCACCTTCGCTGGTGATTTCAGCGGGGAGGAACCTTTTGGATCTGAGCGATTTCTCCACCGATTCGGTTCATGGATTGAGCAGCCACCTCTTGGTGCTGAGCAGTCATTTCTTCTCGGCCGTAACGAGCCATCTCAAAGGTGTTGTCAAGAGCGGTCAGCGCATCTTCTGAAATGCCGTTAAGGGCTTGGCGGATGGCGAATTCAAACTCACGTACCGTCTCGAAGTCGCGGCGGAGGAAACCACGTTGTTGAAGCAAACCGCACAGGTCTTGGTAACACGTGAAGATGGCTTCACGAACTGCATCACCTGCTGCAAGCAATTCTGCTGTGTAGGCAAAGACTTCTGCAGCTTCCTTGAGGAGGTCGTCTGCAACACGCTTTCGTCGATACAACACCACGCCTCCTGCAACCAGGGCTGCAAAGAGAACCACGAGAATGTAGGACCACCAAGGCGTATCCGCCTGCTGCTCATCGTACTTGTAGGAGGGCGCGAATCCATCGCTGCGGACATTTTCAAAGGCCTGAAGGCTCTGTAACGAGAGTCGTGGATCGTTGATGTCGATGCGCATGTAGACTTCACCCCAAACCGATGCATCACCGTATGGCGGGGCCGCTTCAAAGACAAAGACGGCCGTACCGTCTTCGTTGGTCTTGACCGTTCGGGTGGCAAGTTGCGTTTGGTTGGCATCGTAGAGGTAGACGATAACTTCGATATCCGGCAGGCCGCTGCTGGTGTCTTGAGCGATAATTTCGAGGCTCCCACCAACTTCTTCCTGTTTGCCCTCAACGATCTTGAGGAGGTCAACCGTGATGTCAGCGTCCACTTGGACGAACACCTGCCGACCTACACTCGCAGCGTTGAGGTAGAGTGTGTCGTTTCGAGCCACATCAACAAAGAAGGATTGTGAGCCAACATCCAACCAGTACGGTGCAACAGACTTGAGCGTGAAATTGCCGTTCGCCCACTCCACCGTGGTGGCTGGGAAACACTGGGCCCCTTCTCGTCCACCCACGCAATCCGAACCGTTGCCGATGGAGAGCACGAGGTTTTCGAACACTTCACCGTTGCCTCCGATTTCTTGAACCGAACCGGTGTACTCGATTGGCGACACTTCACCATCCGAACGGGTCACGATTTGAGACGATGTTGAATCGATTTGAATCAACACATCCGACCAAACTCGTACACTGCTCTCGGCAGATGCGGGCAAATGCCCTTCTGAGCCTGCGAATTCAACGTCGATGGTGTGGATGCCTCGCGAAAGGTCGGTGGTCGCTGGAACGATCGCAGACCAAACACCGTCTGGACCGGTCGTTGTGGAGAACAACACCGCACCGTCAAGGCTGACCAACAATTCCTCACCGACCAAACCATCGCGGTCAACGGTATCGAAATCATAGAGTCGCCCGTTCAATTCCCACGTATCGCCGCGGGTCGCATCGATATCGACGAACTCCAACGTCACCCAAGAACGGTGCGAAAGGAAGAACGATACGTTGCCTTCACCACCACGATAGTATCCTTGGGGCGCAACCTCCGCAAACAGCGTGTTGTTACCGAAGTCAAAGATATCGGGCACCTGCCAATCAAAGGTGAAGTCACCGTTGGCATCCGTGACCAAACTCGCCAGCACAATCCCTTCGACGACCAACTGGACATCGTGGCCTGAAATGCCGACCAACTGGTTGTCCACAACGGAGCCTGTAACGGCCACGGTATCGTTGACGGCGATTGGAGAATCGATGTCGACGGTGACCAAGACTGGACTGAATATCTGCCACAGACCGGTGGCGTTGCTGGGCAAGTACGAGGTGGTGCCTGTAAATCGCGTTTCAAGAGCCACTGGCCCGAGCGGAGCATCTGCAGGCACGGGATGAACGGCCGTGAACTGTCCAATCTCGTCGGTGGTCGTGTTGGTCAACCATTCACCGCCCAACCAGATTTCGATGGTGAGATTGGGAAGTTCATTGTCCACGACATCAAGCAAGCGACCTTGGATGGTGATGGTCGTCTCTCGGTCTGCATCACCGGTGGCGGTGATCAGGAGAATCTTTGTTGGCACACTGACGTTGAAGTCAACCGTGGCAACGCTTGGGAGATAGTACTCAGGATTGTTGATGTCGCCATAGCCAACGGGGTCAACCCATTCCCTGCCTCCGCGGAATTCAACGCTGATTTGATGCGGGCCTGCGGCGGTATCCTCAGGCAGCGTGTATGCAAAGGCGTAGCTTCCATCAGTGCTGCTCGTTTCAAGACTGGAGACCGGCACACCGTCGATGAGCAAATGTACGACGGCCGTTGCGTTGTTGCCGTTGGTTTGCAGAACAATCCCAAGGTCATCCAGCAAGGTGCCGTTGACCAGCAAGACATCGCCGGCTACCAAAACGGAGGGTGATTGCGTGATGACGGTCTCGGTGGCTGCCAAGACCACAAAGGTGCTTGATGCATTGGTCCCGATGATACCGGTCGTGCCTGCAATGCCCGTGTAATCCGCATGAATGCCCGTGGGCCCAACGACCATGTCCGAAGGCACCGTGAGGTTGCCCCAAGCGGTTCCGTTGGGGGCCGTGAGTACGGTGACCTGCACAGGAGATGTATCCCCGAGCGTGGAGGTGAGGGAAACGACGACGCTTTGATTGGCCAAGGGCAGGCCTTGGTTGTCACGCAGCAACACGGAAAATTCAACCTGGTCGCCGCGTTCTGTTCGGTCGTTCAGCGAGGGTTGACCAATGCCGTCAAGCGCTGGCTGGAGGAAAGTCATGATCGAATAACCACGTGAATCAAACGAGGTGTTGTTGTTCGAACCTACGTAGAAATTCACGTTTGGAATGTAGGTGACCTCAAGCAGGTGAGTCCCTGCTGCAAAGGTGTCGCTGAGTTGTAATGTTGCGTTCCAATAACCGTCCAAGCCAATGGTTCCGCCCGTTGCACTAAATCCGCTTGGCAACCCATCGATGGCAAACAGAACATTGGCGTTGGGGAGGGTTGAGTTGTCCCGTTGAACCAAGCCCGAACCGTTGTCGGACACGATTCGTCCACTGACGTTGAACGAGGTCCCTGCGACCGGATTGGCCGTGATGTTGTCAACCACGAGGAAGGTAAGGGAACGAACCGTGATGCTCGTTAAGTTTGCACTGGTTGAGAGAAGATCCGCTGAACCGTTGAAGACCATCTGGACGACGATGAGGCCGAGTGGGTGGTCGTATGGAATGGTGTAGGAGAAGTTTGCAAAGCCCTCGGGGTCGGTTACCTGGGAGGTGATCCATGTTTCATGGAAGCGCAAGCCAACTTCGTAGTTTTCGAGCGGGGTAAACAGATCGGACGCCTCAACAAGTTTTGCTGACATGTTGACGGTGTTGCCACGGTTGATAACCACCGCATTCAGCGGCACGAGGTTCTCCAAGCGTGAAACGCCCATCACCTGAATCGGCGACTGAGCGCTCGCTGTAAGGTAGAACGGGGAAGACTCGTTGACCACCGAGACCACCAAGGTGTGTGGCCCGCGCGTGGTTCCATTGTTGGCCGAATCGGTCGGCACGGTCATGTTGAAACTGCCGTTGGAGGTTGTGGCATAATTGCTCAGCAACAATTCCTCTGGGTTTTCAAGCCAAAACACATTGAGTTGCACTGCCGAGATGAGCGGACGAGAGGCATTTTCTGCGTCGTTGACTTGACCAACGACATTGAAGGGTACGCCTGCAGTTACCGTGCTTGGCACACTGATGAACTGGATGTTGCTCGTGACCTGGACGGTTACGTTGACGATGCTCACGTTGCCGTACCTGCGCGTGTTCCCTGCGCTGAGCGCTGCACTCAAATCGTCTTGGACAACAATGCCGACATCGTAGTAACCGGGTGCAATCCCTGAAGGCGTGAACGAGAACGTCGCATTTCCTTCAGCGTCCGAGGATACTGTTCCAAGACTGGCGTTGCTCTTGCCGTAGTCCCAGATGAAATCAACTGAGGCACCGGTGATGTTGGAGCCATCCGCCACGTCGGTGATTTTCGCCGTGAAGTCGACGGTGTCGTTCATTTCTACGATGTAGGCGGGTCGCTCAGCATCGATCACGACCTCCGTGACAATACCACCTTCCACAGAAATCTCGGTCGGAGGGGCTGGTGGAACCGCTGTGTCCACGAAGGCATAGTAAGCGCCTCCGGCAGGAGCACGTGAGAGGAAGTCAAACGCCAAGACAAAGTCGTAAACGCCCGATGGTAAATTCGTCGGCATGGTGATTGGAATGTCAAAGGCGCCCGTGCTGTTGTTGAGGGAAGACTGCGCGATGTCAATCGGTCCAATTTCAGTAAACAAGGTCACGCTGATGAGCGTCTCGTTTCCAACGACAGGGGTAAGGTAGACTGCGTCGAAGATGTCGCCAGAGATACGCGTTGAGTTGCCCATGTAGGTCCAATCCTGTGCGATGGAAACGTTCCAACCGATCTCGGCTTGCACACGCATTGAACCGCTTCCAATGCTCGGTTGATAGAAATCAGAACCGTTGAACGACACATCGATTGGATAATCGCCTGCGAGAAGATTTGCGTCGAGAAGGACACTGGTCTCGATGAGGTCGGACTCAGGGTCAACGGTGGTGTTGAACCAAGAGCCGTTGAAGGAGAAGTCGTAGTTTCCGAGCAGGTTCGGTACAGCAGGCATGCCGCGGTGGTCGTTGACTTGAATCACCACATTGGCATCAAAGCCTCGAATTTGTGCAGAGTCTTCAATCACAAAGTCAAGAAGACCACGCAAGAAGTAAGGTGCTCCCGAACTGAGGTTGGCATCGTCCGTTGCCGGTAAGGTTGAGGGGAAGAAGCGTAGCCTTGTCTCGATCTCACCAGCTGCAACCATGGTGTTGTTCGCCATCAAATGCTGGATTGAGAATGCCCCGTTAACGCTGAGGTTGAACACCTCAACCCAAGGGTCGCCCGATGCGTTGGCTCGAATTGAGAATTGCAAATTACCGGCCAAGGATACAGGCGATGCACTGATGGAAGTTGCCGTACCGTTGATCCACACATTGTCGTCGAGGAGGAGAATGCTGCTGTTGGTAAGCAGCGGCCCTTCGATGGTAGCAGTGAGGTTGGGCGCATCCGTGATGTTCAGGACAATGGAAGTCGTGCTTGGAGCCAGATGGAAGGTCGCTGGGGTACTGCCTGCAACAGAGGTGTCCTGCCATCCTGAAAACCCGAGCGTTGCAGAGAGGTTTCCGCGCGGTTCGTTTGCGCTCATGTTCAAGGTGATGGTCCAGGCACCGCTGCTGTCCGTTTGGGCACTGAAGTTTTGAGCGCCATCAACCGACGAGGTATAGGTCATCCAAACGGTCTGGTTTGGAAGGTTCACAATCTCCTCTGTTGGCTGATTTTGGAGCGTCAACCGTCCTTCAATGACGGTGGTTGAACCCGCTCCAACAATAGGTGCGTTGATCGCCAACGGTGCTGTGTGTTCAATCGTTGAATTTTCGGTGAGGTTGATATAGCCATCATAGATAATGCCGTCGTGGGATACATACCCCGATTGCCTGTGCTCGATCACGATGTTGTGCATGCCTGGTGCGGTTGGTGCGCTGGGGAAGCCCTGGAGGGTGAATGTACCGTTCCCATCCGTCAAGTTCTCGTCCAAGAGGCGCTCTTGTACGCCGCCAGCGCCTGGAACAAACGCGGCATCTGCGACGGGAGTGAGGTAAGACAAGACGCGAATATCTTGCACCGGCGTGCCGTTGGCGACATAACGAAGTTGACCCGAAACGGTGATCTTTTCTGTGCCGTCTCGGGCAAGGGTAAGGGTTGAAATGGTCTGATTCACAATTTCGATTTCCTCTGCTGGTGGGCACGGGTCAAAAGGCACCCAGCCCAAATCTGTGTTTCCGTTGGCGCTGTTTTGTTGCAGGCGAACTTCGGACCATGTTGCGGCGTTGGCGGAATACACGGCATAACCGTCACCCGTCCATGTTCCGCCAATGTAACCCGTGACTTGTCGTGCAGGCAAACCTGCAA
>PBUZ01000060.1 GCA_002728035.1 Methanobacteriota archaeon | reverse complement strand
TGGGCGCTTCATCGCCGCATGGAACGGCTTGTTCCATGATGGAATCAACCAATTCTTCATGAAGGCGAAAGACAACCGAAGGTTATGGCAAGCCGCTTGACCGCACCGTTCCTCACCCTCCTTGTGGCGCTCGTTATGGTGGGCGTCACATCGTCCCCCTTCATCACCAACTTCGCTGATTCTCCGGTAATTTTGTCCACCGAAGGCCGGCAGGGGGGGCTGGACGACACGATCACAGAAAGCTGCGGTGGCCTCACGTTCGAAGACCTCTTTGAGTATGATTTCGCCTTGTTTGAACTCAACGTTCTCGATGACTGGGCCACCGGCGACATGTACGCAAATGCTTGGGTCAACGGCTCAAACTCAGCTACCGTCCGCGAAAACCTCGACGGTTTGTTTGACGGACTTCCCGGCGGGAACAACTCATGGATCAGCACCGACGAGCGAGATGGCGTGCGCAGTATTGGCCCGAAATGCATCGGCGTCATGGACACCCGACTGGGCATGCGTGAAGGCATTCCCCACTCAGGTGGTGTGGATTGGAATGACTTTGAATTCGTTGAAGAGGGCATCGGACTTGACGAGGTCAACTTGGTCCCAGACGGCCATCCAGATTCCCGTGGCTGCGTCAATGCTGGACGCTCCGCCGATTGCGAAGAGGTCCCCACCTCCACCACCGATGACATGGAGATCAGCCTCTCTGTCGCCGACGGTCAAACCAACAACGTCCAGTGGGACCAACTTGTGAGTATGGGCAGTTCCAACTTCACGCTGGCCATGAACATCAGCAACATGAGCGATGCTGCTTTGGTGGTTACCTTCCCTGTGCTCCAAGGCTTGCGGATGTACGATTTCCGTGTCGTAGACAACCAACCTGAAACTGGAGAATCTTGCGACCACATCGGTCAACCATCCATCGTTTACTTGCCAAGCGGTGCTCTGAAGGTGACACAAATTGTTTCCTTTGACAGAACACAATGGGAACTCTATTGCTACATGTTCATGGATTTCACCACTCAAGAATTGGAAATGAACGACCCTCCAACATGGGAAAGTGACGCTCCTGCCAACGGCACCATCATACCAACCCCCGGCGAAGGCACGTGGAATTTTGTGTCCGCCAGTGTCGGTAAATCATGGGCTACGGACAGCAACGACTGGACGCTCCAGTGCACCTTTGATGAAGAAGGGTGGAGCATTTCCACCAACGTCATCGGCGACTTCTTCATCACACAACCAGCAAGTTCCAGCCAATCAACGGCCACCTGCCATGCAGTTGATTCGTTGGGAGTCGTGGACGAAAACGATTCCCGAACCTGGACCTTCGGCACACTCTACACCGCTACGGGCACCGTGGACGAAGACGGCAAGAACGCCAGATTGACCATCACACCCACTGGCCTCGTCAGCGAATTTTTGTTAACTGCACGTGCTTCCCAAAACGGACAACTTGGAGGAGAAAGCGAGACCATCACCGTCGCCTCTTCCCCAGCAACAGCTGCTGTTTCCTTGACCTCCATCCGCCCAGGAGCCTTCCAGTTCAGCGTGAATGCCCAAGCCTCAAACATGCTCGCTCAAACCGTTGACATTTCGCTTGGACTCACCAAACCCAATTCCCCACCGGTCGTTTCTGTGGCCGTGAACTTTGACGGCGAAAACGCCACCTGGGACGAAAGCCAACTCAAGTTCGAGATGTACGGGCTCGTTTCCGACCCCGACCTGGAGNCCGTGACCATGAGCCTNACGATTTGTGGAGCGGAATANCAAGGCTTCACCATCGATGNNATCAACTGGGCCGTGGAGGTCTCAACGGCCATCTGCCTTGCGAACGGGCTNACNGACTACGATGTCGTCATCAAGGCCGTGGACGAGAGTGGAGAACCCACCANCATCACAGTTGGCATCCCCGCACCGGTGGTGGACGACACACCCATTNTTTCNCCTCCACTGGTCGAAGAGGACGGTNGCGCCCTTCCATCCCTTTCGTTCTTGGCGACCATTTGCATGCTCGGTGTTGCCGTCCTACATCGTCGCAAAGTTGAGGAATAAACCGACAACACCAAAAAGCGATGGTCGCAGGANAAATCAGGTCTTGAGATGTTTACTGGCACCGTTGAAGCACGAAGCCATGANGGTGGCTTGCTGGTGCACTTTGAAGGCTCATCNCCCGCTCTNAACGCCATCATGGTCAGAGCNGACGACGGNACGTACATCGGAAAGGTGGACGGCGTNATCGGCAGCACCAATCATCCCTTGGCCCATATNGCNCACATTGACCGNTCNCTCGACATGGACNCCCTNATNGGCGTNNNNGTGACNGTTCGAGCCAAGAAAAAGCGAGAGGAATCACGGGCTGAACGCAGTTCTCGAGACCGTGGAAACGACCGACGTCAAGGCGGGAGGGAGCAGCGTGGCTTCCGAAATGACCGACGCGACGACCGACGTCAAGGCGGGAGGGAGCAGCGTGGCTTCCGAAATGACCGCAGAGGTGCCCAGCAACAGGGCGCCAACGACTGGACCTGCTCCAGTTGCCGCAACGTGAACTTCGCCTTCCGAACCGAATGTAACCGGTGCGGTGCACCTCGAAACGGCAACAGCGAGGGTCACCAACAGGGTCAGCGCCAAGGTAGCTACCGCAACGACCGTGGTGGACAACGCCGGCAACAGGGCGGTTTTCGAAACGATCGAGGTGACCGCCAACAAGGAGGTTATCGAAACGACCGAGGTGGCCGCCAACAAGGAGGTTATCGGAACGACCGAGGTGACCGAGGTGGCGGTCGACGTTCCTCCAACGGCGGTCAACGAGGTGGTGGAACCTTTAACGACAACGATTGGACCTGTCCCAGTTGCAACAACGTGAATTTTTCTTTCCGAACCGAATGCAATCGGTGCGGTGCTCCACGATCAGGAGGCGGCGGAGGAGGTGGCGGACGCCGAGATGACCGTGGACACCGCTCCAACGGCTACCAACGAAGGGAGAACAACCGTGGCAGAGGCCGCGATGGTGGTCAGCAACGTGGACGCCCGCAACAAGGCCGTGGTGGTTCTCGCCCCCAACATCGCCAATCCTCAGGTGTTCAACCCCGCAGAGCTAGGGGGAAACGCTCAGGCCATGCACACAATCAACCACCGCGCGATTTCAGGACACCGCCTCGGAAGTTTGAGCGCAAAGATGACTGAACGGACGTGAAGACATGAGTGCTGAATCGCATTACCTCAATGCGCTGGAAGCACTCGATGAAGGCGACCGAGACCTCGCAAAGAAGGAAGCGAAAAAAGCGACCACCCTCGACCCTGAACATTTGGAAGCATGGTCCGTTTACGTTGACGCTTGTCTGCCACCCCCCGGTGTACCGGCCACGATGGCACAGGCAGCCCAAGCCCTTTCAGCCGTCAAGAAAATCATCGCTCTTGACCCCTCACGCATGGACATGTGGGTGCGAGGTGGTCGCCTCATGGCCGACGACCTCGGTATGCTTCACGATGCGCTGCACTGGTGGCAAGACTGCCGGGAAATCGCCCCTCGCGAAGTCACACCCGTGGTCGAGATGGCCTCAATCCTCGCCGACATGGGAGAATACGCCCAAGCCCAAGCAAGACTCCAATCCATTCTGGACGACAACATGGACGTCGGCATGACCCAATTTCGGAAAATCAACGGACTCTTGCAACTTGTTCGAGCGGCAGCGGCGCAACAAGAGAAGGATATTTTCAAACCCTACGAAAGACATCACGATGGGTGGGAAGCCATTCGCCAAAAAATGCGAAAGCCGCCCATGTCTGAAAATTTCATCTTCCTCATCACGGCCGTTCCTATCTTGCTGCTCCTCGTGGTCATGCTCCAAGGTATTGGTGAACCGTCCCTTGGCACACTGTGTTTGAACACCCTCGTCATTTTCATCGTCATCATGGTGTGCATGCGGAATGCAAAACGCTGGTTCCAAATCATCAACCGTCCCGCATTCAATCTGCTTCGTGCCATGAACTTCGAAGCCGCCACAGGCTACACCGTCCTTGACGAAGACATGCGAACTTCGGTGCTCTACATGTACATCATGCAACGCAAACCCACCGCCTGGCAAGAGCGTACGCTGAAGATCATCGATAACGGGAAATCCCTGCCCAATAATTGGCGATTGCGTCTCCCCAACTTTGAATCTCACCTGGTTGAAGGCGTTGAAGAGGAGCACGACGACTCACCCCTCGAACCCTATGAAGAAGAGTGAGCACCACGCAACGGCGCTTTGGAGGAGCTTAACCTCATTCAAGATGAGCGTAACACGTGGAAAAATCCACCTGCAATCATCATCAGCATCGGCACGATGACAGCCGCTAAACACCAACCAAAGGTTCTACGAACCATTTGATGGAGCTCGTGCTGTTCTGAAACCGCACCCTCCTCCCAGACATGAAGGTTGAGAGCAAAACCGAGCAAGCCAAGCAAGATTCCGAACCCCATGAGCGGACCAAGCGGCAAGCCGATGATGCCCATCCAGCGGGCAAGGCGAGCATGACGCCTCATGCGTCCAAGTTCAACCGACATCAAAGCACCTCAGGCGCTCGACATCATTGTTGTGATTGGGCGTACTGGATGGCGTATTGCTGAGCATAAGCGGCCGCAGTCGCTGCATCATAGCCTTGGCCGACGAACTGCTGGTAGTACTGTTCGTAAATCGCCTGGTCAAAGGCAGCGGCTGGTTGTGCTGCTGCCGCCGGTTGGGCTGCTGCTGGCTGTGCCGCTGCTTCTGGCTGTGCTGCTGCACCGGCCACGTATTGGGCTGCAAAGGCTCTCGCTGTTTCCTCAGGGTAGCCTTGAGCAATCAACTGCTGCACGTACTGCTCGGTGGGGTCCAAAGCATCGGCACCAAAGCCGCTGTCCATACCTGCAAAGGCTTCGTCGTCGTCGCCGCCTCGGCGCATGAACATCAGCGTACCAAAGACGATGAGCAGAAGAACAACGCCACCGATGAGGAGCATCGTGGTGTCCAAGCCACTCGAGACGTCGTCGCCGCCGTTGTCGGTCTGGGTGTTGTCCGTCCAAAGGCCGGTGGTTGGGTCGTACGACCATGCACCGTCCCACTGACAATCGCCGTTGGCGTCGAGAATGAATTCGCCACCTGCCTCAATCGCTTGCGGGTCAGCCTCCAAGCCCTGACAGGCCGGAAGGCTCAGTTCGATCCATTTGATAGTGACCCATCGCTCGTTGGGGTAATCCCCTTCGTAGTACTTTATGTAAACGCGCTGAGAACGTGGTTCCGCAGTGTAAAGGCTGCTCATGTCAAGGGTGATCTCAAACCGGTCGCCGTCGCCCAAGGCTTGACTCTTGCCCCAAAGTTGCAGAACACTCATGTTGTACTTCATCACCGAGGAAGCCGAGAAATTTTCTTCGAAGAAAGCGGCTTCAACATACACTTCGCCTGTTTCTGCACCGGAAAGTACGCTTCCGGAGATGGTCAACTCATCATCCTTGAACTGGGTGTCGTTTAATTGAACGTTATCCCATTGGATGTCAGGTTCCGCATCACCAAAGCCTTCTGGTACAACGACGAAGTACATTCGGTGCTTCTCAGAAATTTCGCCCGCTTTGTCAATGACGACCAACTCGATTCGAATTTGGTTCTCGGTGGTGCCGGTGGAATCCACGGTGACGTTCTTGAATTTGTACGACCACATTCCGCCGCTGGCAGCCGTTGTCGTGAAGGTATGGCCGTCAACGTCGAAGGAATCATCACCATAAGGTGCATCAAACAGAACCTTCCACTCGTAGGTCTCGATACCGTTGCCTTCGAGCGCATCCAAGTCACTCGAGTTGCTGGCATCAAAGTGAATGATCAACTCAGCGTCATCACCTTCGCCTTGGAGGATGAGGCGGTGGACGTCCCACTCTTGATTGGAAACCGTCTTGGTTTCCATGAATTCAACATTCTCCTCGTATTCCTGCCGCATGTCAATGACGGCATCAGCCTCTGGCCGGAATTCATCGGCTTTGATATCGTTGGTTTCAACGGTCACATCGATGACTCGAGCGTGGCCATCCTCGTCATGCAACATCAGCGTAATGTGCCACTGCTCACCTTGAGCGCATCCCGTCTGTGAAGCGAGGTCAGCCTTACAGAAGGTCATGCTCGGGGTTGCACCGGTCGTGTGCCCGGTGACGCCGCTGGCAAGGGTGCTGCCATCCCAATTGGTCGGACCGTCGATAATCCAGTCGGCCGCAAGCGTTTCGGTGCTGGTCGTTTCGTAACCAAAGTTCACGGTTGCACCGCTCTTCATGTAATGGGTGGCATACTTGGGTGATGTACTGGGGTCTCTCTTTGGCACCTCATCGTTGATGGTGATCTCAAGACCAGCGCCTTGGACACCGATATCGGGGTCGGGATAACCACTGGCATTGAACTTCAAGAGGTTACCAAGCAGCGGGAAGGTGCTGCTGTCCGCACGCTCGGAATGGGTCGCTACGTCAATGGTGGAGATGATGAGACCACCTTCGAGATAGTTGCAAATTCCGAGAACGGTGTCCTGAATGTTCGTCTGTGAACGAATAATCCGCTGGAATTCACCGCCGTTTTCCATGTAGCCGCCGCAAACCGCCGGCACTTCATTGGTGCTCACCGAATTGGTGCTCAAGACCGATTCAGCGACAACAGAATTTGCATCGAAGCCCTGGAAGGCGTTGACATCGATGTTGTCCATCAAGGGATGATATGGGTCAGCGAGGTCCATCGTGTTGAAGGTGACAAAGTCGTCCTCCTGGAGAGCGTTGATTTTCAATCCAAACGGAAGGCGAGCGGTCGTACCGTCACCGTAGATTTGGGAACCGTGCGGCGCCAAGTGAACCTGAACGGTCTTGCCGGAGGACATGAATTCCTTCAGAATGACGACTCGGTTCGGTTCACCGATTTCTTCGTAGTACCCGCCGCCGCCAAATTGGGAGTCTTTCGCAGCCAACTGGTCCTGCCACGGCAAGATGATCTTGTTGTAGTGGGTGAACCAGCCGCTCTCAAAGTAGGTGTCGAAATCGTTGACTTCGTATTGGGTGTAGGTCATACCGAGGATGGCAAGATCTTCCTTGATGATGCTGGTTCGGACCGAGGTGTCGGAGAGGATGGCCACATCGATATTTTCGGCGAACGTTGCGTGGAAGAAGCGCGTATTACCCGTTTCGCTGCCATCGGCTAGGGTGGCGTAGACAGAGATGTTGTACGTCGCGCCATCAACCCATTGTTGTCCGTCGGAGTTACCCTCCCACGGGGTGAAACTGAAATTGGTTCGTTGTGCGCTCTGCAGTGTTCGTGCGGAAAGGGACTCTTGGTAGACCAGTGAACCGTCAGCCATATCGTGGATATCCATGTTGAAGATGTAACTTCCTGCTAGAACGCCGTTGACTGCGGAGTAATCCCATGTGTGGTCAAGTGCTTCGTCGATTGGGAGAACACAGGCCAAGGTTTGGTCGTCCATGCACTTTAGGGTGTTAGGGCTTCCAATGGAGACATCCACGGCTTCAACGTTGAAAATTACACGCTCAACATTGTTGGCTTCTGAAAGTTCATTGGCGCCCTCCCAAGCTGTTCCCGTCGTCGTATTATCAAAGACGCTCCGAACATCCAGTCGATACACACCAGTTTCAAATTCGTGGCTTGCAATCGTCGTCATGCCGGAGTCTCCGCCGTCAACATTGGTTCGGGTGGTGGTGTAGCTGGCAACCTCTAGGAAGGTGTATTCTTGCAGTGAGATGTTGTTGAACCCAACGCCCTTGAAACCGTCGTTTTGGCCGTTCCTTCCATCGTCGTTGGACTGGAACTCAAAGAGGATATTTGCAGTGGATCCTTTGAGCGATATGCACTCATATCGCCACTGGGTTGAGTCCAGCGAGGTACGATTCTGGACGAAGAGATGGGTCAAGTCAATGCTGGTGGTTTTCACAAGGTCATCGGTGTTGTAAAACACATTCAGCCTGTCGCCGTCGTCATTAATGGGGTCGCCAATTTCAACGAGTTCTGTGAAATCAAAGGGTTCGGTGCTGTTCGTAACACCATCACCATTTTCATCAGAACGGCAGCTATCGTCTTCGTTGTAATCATTCCATTGAGCAACAACAAGAGCAGAATAATTGGTTTGTCCTTTTGTGTATTCAAGCTGCAGGGAAACATAATCCGATGGATCATTTTCTCCGGTTGGGCTCGTCTGGAAGAACGTATCAGCATAATACTCGAAGTTGAGTGAAACGAAGTCACCACTCATGCTCGTCAAATCGACGTTCGGTATGACGAGCGTTTGGTTCACCCAAGCATCCTCGTAGCCCTTTGTTGAAGTTTCACACGGATGGCCAAACCAGTAGGCGTTGCTTCTGAAAATTGGCGTACTGCAGGCGTTATCATCGTAGACCTTTCCTTTCGGCGCTTGGCCATCATCGCCTCGCTCGGTGTATCGTATGCCAGCTGCACCGCCTTCAAAGGATTCCACACAAACGGCGAGGGTCGGGCTTCCACAGTACACATCAGAGGGTGTTGCAGAGTAAACCGTGGCCTCGATATCAAAGTCAACCTCGGTGTTTCCGTAGTTGTTGGTGGTGGCTGCGATGTCGTACACACCTTGTGCATACAAACTGCCGGGTTTGAAATAATCGATGGATTCAACCAGGGGGTCATAGAGATTTAAAGGCGTCACGTAGGCAATAATATCGTCGTTAANGNNCTGCTCGTCCCAACTGTTGCTCGACAGCTTGGCAGAAATACGATAGGTGGTATCATTGAGAAGGTTCGCTTGGATTGACCCGGTGAAATCTTGTCCTGGTTCGAGGTTGGTGAACGGACCGATGGTCGTTGATTGCGTTTGTGGGTTGGGCTGGAAGGCGGTGTTTTGCTTCCAAATGGTGAGGTTGTCAACAGCAAAACCATCAAGGCCGGACCAGCGGCTCTCGTTATTGTCAGCAGTTGACCCTTCAAAGCCCGTCCTGAATCGGAATCGGATGTCAACGGTCTCGTTTGCCCAAGGAGAGAGGTCAAACACACCCAAGCCTTCTTCGGTGAAATTGTGCCAACCATAATGGGTGCCCGAATAAAAGAGCCCGGNTGTGCGGCTTTCTGGGTAGTAGCCAAAGAGTTGCTTAGTGACTCGGTCGTTGTCAAAACCACCCCACATGGTGGCGCCCGAGGCGCAAGCGCCAGCAACTGCGGCCTGGCCGGGACAAGCAACAAGATTCCAGCCAGAATCTTCGCTGTAGACTTCAATGAGTGCGAGGTCATCCCAGATATCACCGGCAACGAAGACTTGGCCACCTGTGGTGGTCTGGGCGTATTGCCCAAGGGCGCCATAGCCGAGGGAACGGAAGAGTTCGACGCTCATGAAGGCGCGGTCAGCACCGGTCAAGTCCACATCGTTGAGCACCATGGCGTCGTCCCAGTTCTTTCCGTATCCACTCCACTCATCACCGGAGGAATTCGTCCTCATGTTTCCAGCCCACATGAAGTCGGTTGGGTTTTCATAATTCGCAGAAANGTTCTCACCGGTATCNGCGGCACCAACGGAATGGTTGGTCTCCAAATGCCAATTTGTGGCGCCGTCAATGTATTCCTCNAACGTCCACGTACAACCAGATGCGCAACCGGGTTTCACTTCGGGGCTGTCCCAGTCGTTGGCGTAAACGGTGGTGTTGGTT
Organism: Methanobacteriota archaeon; assembly: GCA_002728035.1. Classification (GTDB taxonomy): domain Archaea; phylum Thermoplasmatota; class Poseidoniia; order Poseidoniales; family Poseidoniaceae; genus Poseidonia. The sequence continues at coordinate 1,112 of PBUZ01000060.1, read as the reverse complement.
GAGTTNGCTTCGTCNACNACCTGCAACACCAAGTCAAGGTCGGCNGATTGGCCGTTGAGAATGTCCATACCNGTGTTGGTGACGGTGACGTTGATTTCTCGAGTTCCTTCGCCTACATATCCGAAATACCGGTCAGTTGGCGAAATATCCAGGTCGGTAACTGCCATGTCTTTGTTGTCCATCTCAATGACCGTAATGGTGTCATACTGACCTGCCCAGCCAAGGTTATCTCTCCAATTTGACAAACCAATATCGCCATGTCCGACGGCTATGTCAATGGCGGAATTGACGCCGCCAGCGAGTTCTCCAACGGCCACCGTCGCTGGACGGCGGCTTGCTGGATAGGAGAGNGGACTCACATGACCACCGTTCCCGTCTGAAAGCGTCACTTGAATGGTGGAAGGATAGGTGAGAATGAACGAGGATTCGGTACCACCGGCCGAATCCGTGGTGTTTTCTTGGAAAGCAAGGGTGGGGTTCACAAAGTCGGCTTCGCCGTCGCCATTCAAGTCATAAACGCCGATATTCCAAGAAATATACGGTCCGTAGTAAGCGGTTTGAGAGGATGTCGGAGTGGCTCCGAAGTTGCCTTGAGCAGAGGCGGTCTTGTACGAGACATTTTCTGCGCCGTTCTCCACCGTAGCGATGGTGTCAATGTATCCATTGCCACCAACATCGGCAATAGCCACGTCGCTCGAACCACCGTGGCCGAATTGGAGCACGGTTGGGTTGGTTGACGTGATATCGGCAGGGTAGGAACCGGGAGTGCTTGAAACGCCCGTGCAGGAATACTCCACGATGGTCACGTTGTCGATATTTCCAGGATTGGTAACTGTGCCGCTGGTGTAGTCCACACCGTAGCCGCGTAGCAAGAAAATATCATCGTCGGTGCATGAACCACCTAGGCCCACGGTTTGTGTTTCACCGTAATCACCGACTTCAAAGGTCTGGTAGATGTGCTGTGTTGAGGTGCCCAAGAAGGTTGGCGAGCCCTGGGTTGTCGAGGTGATGGGGCTGCGGTAGGTAACGATGTTCTGGCGAGACAGGTCTTCTTCCAACTCAAGGACGAAGATGTCGTCGTTGCCGTCTTGGTCAGCGTCGCCAACCTTCAT
>PBUZ01000059.1 GCA_002728035.1 Methanobacteriota archaeon | reverse complement strand
GCCTCGTCCCTCAACGGCGACAACGTGTTCAACAAGTCCGACAAGTGTCCATGGTACAAGGGTCCAACCCTCTTCGAGGCCATCAACGCCACGCCCATGCCAGACAAGCCATCCGACAAGCCACTCCGCTTGCCCATTCAGGATGTCTACAAGATCTCCGGTATCGGTACGGTGCCTGTTGGTAAGATCGAAACCGGTGTCCTCAACGTCGGCAAGAACGTCGTGTTCAACCCTTCCATGAAGGGCGGCGAAGTCAAGTCCATTGAAATGCACCACACCATGGTCGACAAGGCCGAGCCTGGTGACAACGTCGGTTTCAACGTCCGCGGTCTCGCTGCTGTTGACATCCGCCGTGGTGACGTCGCTGGATACTCCGACAACGAGCCAACCTTCGTGCGACACGACGAAACGTTCGTCGGTCAAATCCAACTCATGGACATCCCCAAGGCTGTCTCCGTTGGATACACGCCTGTGTTCCACGCTCACACCGCTCAAGTCGCTGTGAAGTTCATGGATCTCTTGGAGAAGACCAACAAGTCTGGCAAGGAAGCCAACCCTTCCTTCTTGAAGACGGGCGACGCTTGTCTCATCCGCTTCCAACCAACCAAGCCAATGGCCATTGAGCAAATGGACACCTTCCCTGAGTTGTCTCGCTTTGCTATCCGCGACATGGGTAAGACCGTCGCAGCCGGCGTTTGCTTGAAGATCGAGAAGAAGTGAGTTAACTCACTGCAAGATTGACGTTGGAGGGATTGAATGGCTGCAGTTACCGTCATCAAGTTGACCGGTGAAAACCACAAAGACATTGATGGCGTTGCAACCCAGATCAAGACCATTTGCGAAACCGGTGGAATCACGCTACGTGGCCCAATTCCATTGCCAACTCGCCGCTTGGTGGTGCCTGTTCGAAAGGCTCCAGATGGCGAAGGCAGTGAGACCTACGACCACTGGGAACTCCGAATCCACAAGCGCCTTCTTGAGATGGATCTCACGACTGGAAAGGACGAACAAGCCCTTCGAGCCGTGACCAAGATCCCTATCCCCGACACGGTCAGTATCGAAATCTCGATGCGAAGCATCAACTGAGGACAAGCCTGCGTTGCAATGGGAGCCTTCTGGCTCACAATTCAGCACGTTCAGCCACGCCAGCGTCGATCAACCAGGACGCCGTCGTTTCATCGAGCATGTGGACATCGCCTGCCTCAAGGGTGAGTGCCTCACCGGCATCATCGAGGATCGGCTCGCCCAGCGTTTCGAGAATGCGTACCCGCACATTGGACGCTTCTTCCTCTTCAAGAGGTGCTGATTCAGGTACCGTTTCCTCTGTGGGGGGAAGGTCTTGGATGGGTTCATGCTTTCCAGTGGATGGCGCCAATTCCATCGCCGCCCCGTGCTTTTGTCCATCCGAAGGTGGCGCAGATTCCGTGGGGGGCGTCGAAGCTTCTTGGTCGGCGAGATCGGCAAGCAAGTAACGTTCCTCGTCAACCCACGCGGCATCGTCCATCCAACGTTCTTCTTCGTCATCCTTGACTTCTTCAAGTGGAGGCAAGGGGTCNTCGAAGGCTAAATCGGGAGGTGGTCGTGCAGTGATNTTTCCATCGTCAACAAAGGCATCGAGTTGCATGGTGCCGGGAGCATGCGCACCGCTANCTCCACCGATCTCACTCAAGATNCCCTGTTGCATGCCTTGCCAGTCNATCTCTTTCTTGAAACGGTCAAGATTCAATTGGAGTGCNTGATAGAACGCTTTCTCTGCGGGGTCGTGGCGTTGCCAGTCCAAAGCGGGCAGTTCCTGTGTCATGTTTGGATTGGCACTGCTCCTGAGCGATTGCGTAGCAACATGTTGCATCATCGCCACCATACGCTTACGCGCCAATTCAGAAGCGATCCTTCGAATGTTTGTCTGTCGCTTTTGCAGGTTCTGCAGCCGCATGTCAATCGANCCCTTTCGAACCATGGTTTGGATTTGAATGTCCAAACTGGACAACAAGGCTCGAACCATGTCCCAAAAATCCTGACGGGGGAGGGGAATCGGGACATGGCGTTGCAATTGCTGACGATGCGTGGTAAACAATTGCTCCTCGATCTCTTGCGCTTGCGCGCTGTCGAGATCTCGGAGGTTGGTCATGGTGAAGTCGTGGAGGTGACGGATTTTGAACCCTCTTACGNAACCCTTCCCTCNGCACCACCATGATGCACGCGAGACACCCTTTCATATCGGAAGCCTGTACCTCGCGAAGCGAGGTAAATCCCGATGAAGCCAATTGCACTTGCCGGTCATGCCGATTTCCGTCGTGCGGGAAGGGCCATTGGTTTGGGTCTGTTNTTCCTTCTCGCGCCGCTTCTGTCGGCGATTCAACCCGAAGAATTGGTTGAAACATCGGTGCATCCATCCACCTTCTTCACGCCTGCTGTCAATGCCACGGGCGTGAACCTTACGAGCACCAACATGTTGAGCATTCCCGCGAACGAAACGTTCCTCGGCGGTACCTTGGACATCACGCCCACATGGATGGAAGCAGGTTTGACCGGACACCGATTTGGCGTTGACCTCCAGTCGGGTTGGAGCGGAGATCACAACAACACACAGGGCATTGGCCACGGTGGCCAATTGAGTTTGGCACCTTCGTCAACCCTTGCGACGTTGACCGATTTTGAGACCCTCGTTGAAACACTTCCTGATTGGGAGGGACAAGGCACAGACCACGGCGCATGGAATGTTCACCAGTTTCCCTCGTCCTCGCCACCAGCAAACCATCCCGCCAATGCTACGGATGGACAACGTGCGTTGGCCACCCAAGCCTACGGTGGGTTGCAGGCCAACATGACTGGATGCATCGCTTCACCAGCGTGGGATATTCCAGCCTTTGTCAGTCGCTTCAACCTGACGTTTGACCACTGGCTTTCTTTTGGCGACGACGATGCGGCTTGGATGGAATGGCGCGGGTCGAGTGGTGCATGGTCTGTTCTTTCGCCAAGCGTTCCCTACCCAAACGCCTCCTCTCTGTCNTCCACTCCCAGCACCACCTGGGCCGGCNAAACCACNGCATGGCAATCGGTTCATGTGTCGCTTGACACGTTGATGACCGGGTCTTCGACCACCGTTCAATTCCGATTTTGTTTCAAGACATCCCCCGATGCAGGTGAGCGGGAGGGGTGGTTCATTGACAACNTCACACTTTCAAACGAAGGCGACCTTCCAGGTGCATGGTTTCACGGGAACATGACCGGCGACTATGCCAACAACGCCAATGGGCGATTGTACCTCCATGCTGATGTGTCTGGCTTAACCGGGCCGTTGGAAGTTGAGTATTGGGCGAATTGGGACTTGGAAGGAGGCTTTGCTGACAATTTGTTGCTTTCGTTGAGCATGAACAACGGCTCAACGTGGACCATCGTCTCAGGCATCCCNGGTATGCCAGGAAACGGTTTCACATCGCAAGGAACGTTCTACATGGACGAATCGCAAGGATGGATCCCCATNTCCTATTCACTTCCAAATGGACTNGCGTCCCANCCAAACGCATCCCAAGCGCTCTTCGAATTCCACGTCCAAACCAATCATCAGACGGGATACGGTGGTTTTGCATCCTCGGGTTGGGAGGGNGTGTTCATCGATGATGTCGTCCTTCATCACCGTCGTGGAACCCCNCAAGCCAGCGTCATNCAACTGGCCAATTTCACCNTCAATTCCTCCGACCAATACGGNGATNCAAGCGGGTGGTTGGAGCATTCCTCTCAATACATCAANCAGTGGGCATGGACCACCAACGATTCCATGAACGGNCCCGAAACCACCCGAGTATCCTTTGAGAACTCCATCGCAACCCCGCCCGGTTGGGCCATTGAAGGCGATTTGGTNAACGGTTGGGAAATTGGACAAACGCGCAACACATCGGGATACGGTCCGGGGGAGTTCTTTTCTGGGGCCAATGGGGCTGCCATCAATTTGACGACCCGGTATGTGAACAACATCTACACACATCTCGTTACCGAGGAATACAGCATCCCAACCAATGCCTCAGCGAGGCTATCCTTCCGCTCATGGGTGTGCACCGAGGCGAACTGGGACGGAGGAGGCGTGTCCATTTCCACCGATGAAGGGCAAACATGGTGGTGGTTGCCTCCTGATGTGAACGGTTTTCACGACCAAATCTCGACGGTCAACACCAATTCGCCTTTCTTTGGCCAAGGTATCATCGACGGCTCGCAGCAACCAAACGGTTGTGGGAGCAACAAACAGCGTCCGTTTGAACTGAAAACATACGATATTTCGAACCTGTCAGGTCAAGCCGTCAAAGCACGGTTTTCGTTCTTCTCAGACACCTTTGTTGAGGCCGATGGTTGGTACATCGACGATGCAGGGATTGAGATCGATGTGTTCGAAACTTCGGGCGCCTGGACATCACCTTCGTTGACCCCCGATGAACTGTACGGGTACGGCTGGCTGGACGGATGGTTCGAACAACCCGATGGTACCACGCTCAGCATCGATGTCCTCGACGCTCAACTCAATCCCATCCACGGCCACCAAGACCTCTCACTTCCTGCTCAGTTGGCCATCGACCCTCTTGAACACGCATCGGTTCATGTGCGTGTGAGCATGACCACCAACAACACCTACGTCACGCCCACCGTTCACAGCATGGTGCTNGGTCGAACGNTGTTTTTGGGACCGCAACACATCATGGACCTCACCAGCGGGCAACATGTAGCGAGCATCAACGACGATGGNGCCTTGGAGATTCATGCCCCGTTCTCGCTTTCACTTCCCGAATATTCGGCTTGTCCGTTTGACGGATTCCGACTGATAACGGTGGGTGATAACCTGACCTGGAACATGCCCAATCAACAACTCATCTCAATGGGGCATGTTGCACAACCGCAGAAAACGACCTACCTGAACCATTCCTTGGGCGGTNATCTCCGCGTTTCTCCTGCCCTCACCGTTTCAGCCTCTGGCGGTGAAGTCGTGGAACGAGCCAAACTTGAGTTCGATTGTGTTCGTCCTACACAACAACCCTCGTTGCGACTCGGGTGGAACAACCTCACCGTGTTTGATTGGCCACCCGATGGCATGGGACCCTCTTTTGGATTGAACGATCATTGGAGCGAAACTTACCACGCGTCGACGGCATTGGGATGGAACGAAACGGCACCTTCGCCGCAGTTTCACCTCAACAATTCGACGTTGACATACACGTATCTGACGCTGGCACAAACCGTTCAACCGTCGTTTGGCCTTGGAGCGACGGCAACCTTGCTTGTGAACAATCGCAGCGCGGCCACAAGCCTGCTCGTCAACGGCGTGAATCAACCCCTGGTTGAAGACAGCGACATCGTCACCGTTTCAACCAACACCGGTTGTCCGTCGGCTTCCCTTACACGCACCTACTCAGCGAATGTTTCGGTTTACCGATGCGAATTGAAGTTGACACTGTCAGGCAGTGCCGATGTCAAGGCGCTCAATCTCATGCACTTGGCCGGAAGTCCTACGCTGTCCGTTGAAATCAATGCCAGCACCCTCAATTCGGCCAAAGCCGCCTCCTATGAGGGCGATGTGCGTGCCGTGCTCGACCTACCGCTTCACATCATGACCGAGGCTGGAGGCGTTCGNGTGGGNCTCTCTGCCAACACCCTGCCGCTGATGAACGAATANGTTGANCCGCCGACCTACGAACGCTGGTTNCCCGAGACAACCGTTGAGTTCACCACCCATCANCAGCGGGAAAACCCNCTTGATCAAGGTGAAGATGCACCGGACATTGAACAGGTTGACTTTTACTTGAGCTCCACACCCTCCATNGAGGCCTCTTTCGTTCATGTCCGAGTTGACCAAATACAAACGTCNCCNCGGTTCCGTCAATTGGCAGGGGCTGGCTTCGCCTATCTCAACCCATCATCGTCAACCGTCAGTTGCTCCTTGAACACCTGCAGCATTGATTGGACGCTNACCAGTACGTGGTTGTTGGACGATGTGGACGANGTTCANGTGCTGATCCAAGCCACCGATGATGCAGGGCTCCATGTGGGCCCCTCGGTCTTTGTTCGTAAAACGCCGTTCAACGAAGTTGAGAACGATTTGGAAGTTGTCGACTTCACCGTTCTTGATTCGTTGTCACGCCGATTGGACGATTGGACCAATTCGTTNTGGCCCTATCACCTCGGCGAANATGAATCCATGGTAGCCCAAGGGCGGGTTCGCATGGANGGNATTGCTGGACAATGGGTCCTGCAAGGTCAGGGCGAAGCCAGCGTCACTCTTCGAGCCGTTCCTCCAAAAAACACCTCAGGGGGGCCTGATGAATGGCCATCCGACCCCGTAAATTGGTCACAAACNTGGTCGGCTGAAATCGGTCAAGGNGGATGGTTTTCCATTCCNCTCACCTCCCCATCACAAACCGATGCCATNCCCAGCAACACCTGGTTGGAACTTGTNCCGAGCCTTTCNCGCCGTGGCCCCAGCACAGCATCCTTCCCCACCAGCGAAGACCGGACGGTCGTGTTGAACCCAACCCGACTTCTTCACGATACGGTCGCTCCAGAGGTCAACGCTCTTCACATTCTTGATTCAGGAAGCGAGGTTCCAGCAGACGGGCATATCATCATGCTCGGGAGGGACCTACCGCTGCGGTTGTCGCTGAGCGACCCCGAAGGCCTTGACAGTGTGCTGCAAGTCTGGACATGGATGGAGAAGCAAGACGATGACAACGGCGACGGCGTGATGGACGCTGAAGAATACACCATGCAGACGTTGAGTTTGAACCGTGGAGNAACCGCCCTTGAAGTCGATCTACCGCTGATCGCTTCCACAGACATCGTTCCCGACGGTGCGTTTGAGGGCCGATTAAGCGTGGTGGTGAAAGGTGGCGACCTTGCAGGCAATTCACTCCTCGCAGGAGGGGACTTTGGGGAATCCACGGACCTTGCGACGGTGATTGTGCAGCAACGAGCCGACACCACCGCAGATTTGGATGACATCCTTCTTGACACCGTCAACGGCCGATTGTTGGCCGGGCACACGCACCGCTTCTCCTACACTTTGGCCGATGCGAACNGCCTCTCCTCCCTCGACGAATTGCAACTGTTCTTGGTTGGTGAAGANCAACCTGAAGTGTGTTTCGTCCACTACCAACCGAGGTTTGGNGACTTGACATACGACACGGATTGTTTCATGCAACCTCCAGCCGTAACGGTGTCGCAACGTCCATTGACGAGCATCTACGATGTATCGGTTGAGTTTCGGCTTGGTTGGAACGCCAGTCAGACCCTTGTCAGCAACGGAGGCACCCCTTCGTTGAAGGTCATCGATGAGGGGCAGGACCTCGGTTTGGGCCTGTATCAATTGTCTGCGACGACGTGGGCTCCCTCGGTGGACTTGGAGATGAGGTGGATGAACATCTCGGACACAACCGCACCGTACGGCGATGCGAACGAAACAACACGGTGGTTCCATCGCAACGATGTCGTTCACCACCGCATCGGCATCTATCACGAAAACACCTCGATCTTGGCGCAAGAAGTTCCAGGCCCAGGCCATCTCAAATGGGTGCTAAGCGACGGGGAACGCACGTCTTCCAACAACCTCAACCTCACGCCATCCGGAGAACTCGAATTCAACGTTTCAATGAACGAGAACACGTTGTACAACGACGACGGCTCGTTCACGCTTGCCGTGGAAGGCTTTGAGGCGTTTTCGATCAACGACCTCACCTACGACCTTGTGATGGACGACCGTGCACCAAAACTGGTGCTGTCGCCGGGTACTCTGGAGCGCTTGGATTCCAATGCGTTGGAGGAGGTGAGGGTGACGGTCAGCATCAATGACGACACGCACATGCCCCCCTCCGGTTTGGCGATGCATTCGGTGTTCTATCGCATGGGGCAACCGCTTGAAGGAACGGAGCGAATCGACCAGATCCCCATCACAGAAGTGGTCAGTGAATACACCGTTTACAACGCTACGGTGAATTTCGAACCGACCGATGTGACGTTGATTCGAAGCGACATTCTCATCGTTTGGTTTGAGGCTTCAGACCGCTCAGGCCGCACCTTGACCGGTCTTGGAACCGCCACAGCTCCGCTCAATGTTGCCATGACTTGGGTCGCTTTTGAGCCGGTGTTCACCGACCTTTCAGCGACCCCCTTCCGCCCGAAGGTGGGCGAGAATGTTTCGGTGTATGCGAGGGTTGCCAACAACGGCTTGCTCGCGGGTGAGTTTGAAGTGCTGCTTCGAGACGATGAAGGCGGCGTGTTGGCCAACGAAACGGTACAGCTCAACACGAGTGAATGGGTGAATTTCGTTTGGAACATCGAGGCTTGGAAGGTTGGGCGACTTGGCTTGAGCGTCGAGATCGTCAACCACACGCCCCTTGTACCCATACCGCTTGCGGACATTCAAGCGAGCGATGGTGACGGTTCCAGCAGCAGTATGGCGACGCTGAGCCTCTCCGTCTTGGCATTGGTCATCGCAGGCGTTGTCCTCTTTACCGTACGTCAGCAACGGTTTCAGCGTCAGGAAGCCTACCATCTCGAGCGAATACGGCGCATCGTCTCCTATCGCCAACCGCCACCGATTCCACAGGACATCATGGAAACGCGCCAAGAGGAATAGTCAAGAAGAGAGGTCATTACGCCTCAACACGAAGCCGGGGTACCCGAGTGGTCAAAGGGGGTGGATTCAAGCTCCTCTGCATATTGCTTCGCAGGTTCGAATCCTGCCCCCGGC
>PBUZ01000058.1 GCA_002728035.1 Methanobacteriota archaeon | reverse complement strand
AACACGGAAAAGCAGCAGTCGGTGGGCTTCCTGGCGTTGGAAAAACCACGCTGCTTCGTACGTATGCAGAATCGTCAACCGTTCGATGGGCACAGGTCGATGCCTTCATGGACGCCAGAGGCATGTTGTCTTGTTGGTACCCCGATGACCAAACGCTTCCCACCGACCTCGAGGCCGCAGTGGAACGCGTCAACAGCGACAAGCAAGCGACCTTGTTCGTGGTTGATGACCTGCACCTTCTGTCCCCCCGTCACCAACAACCCGTGTTTGATTTCCTCAACAACGTTCAGGCTGCCGGACATGCCGTGGTGATCGTCGGACGTTTACCGCTCCCCGATGCCTTGGACTGGCCGTTGCTTCGCCTCTCCACCCTTGAGCCAGAAGATGCGATGTTGCTGTTGGGGGAGCACCTCGAAGAAGCGAAACGGATGGCGGTTGCGAAGGCGCTGGGTGGCCATCCCATGGCGCTTCAACTCTACCGTGAGGGAGACCCTCTTCCCGAGGCCGGTGAAGATGTCCAAGCCTTTGTCGAACACACCATGCTCAATTCGCTGAATCCAGAAGAACGCCATGCACTCGATACGATGGTGCTCTTTCCTCGTCCGATTTCAACCGACGTGGCGCCCAGCGGTGATTTCATTGCAACGCTTGACGATCATGCACTGTTGCGCTGGACGGACAATGCCACCCGCTGCGAGGTGCAACACCTTGTGCGCAATGTTCGCAGAACCATGTTAGGAGAACACGAATTACGCGGTCTGCACGAGGACGCTGTCGCCCACTGGGGTCAACACGCCGAAGACCCTGCGTTCGCTGTGCTGTTGCTCTACCACAAAATGGCCTTGGACAGCGAAGATTTGGCGGGGGTCATGGCACGCGATTTTGACCGCTTGGTCGTTGCCCAAGGTGCGGCCTTGGCATCCATTTTTGACAGCGCTACCCAACAACGGCCTGACGATGAGCAATTGCACTATTGGGCAGGAAAAATCGCGCTGCAACGCCACGAAAAACAGCATGCAAGAAACCATCTCGAACAGGTGCAATCCGATACACTACGAGATGAACTCGCCTATCAACTGGCCCTTTTGGAAGGGGATGAAGATGAAGCTGAGCGTCTGCTCGAACAGCAACTCGGGCGTTCAACGTCTCATGAACACGCTCGCCTCCTCCTCAATGCCAGTGTCCAGCATCTCGAAGACCGCGTGTTCAACGAAGCTCAATCGGTTGACAGAGCCACCTTGCAGCGGCTGTTGAATGAGGTTGAACTTCCCGATAACCTCGAATGGCGCGCTTCGATGACGGTCACCATGAGTTTGATTCAACACACGTTGGCATTGCTCGAGGGTGATGAAGCCAGAGCCAACAGCCTCGTTGATGGGTTGGAGGCCATCGGTCATGAAGCAGACCCAATCGTCCTTCACATGCGCCTCAAAACGCTTCTTCGATTCCCTTCATCCTCTGAAAAGAACGAGGCTCAACACCTTGTTTCTCGAGCCATGGATGCCCAGCCCACCCCGTTTCATCGCGCCGTTGTCGGCCTCACCTTTGCAGAACACTTGGTGAAGTCAGGAGACGAGGCTGCAGGCGACTTCTTCGCAGAACTTCCCGTTCCTGAAGTGCTTGAAGCCAAGGGCAATCCCCATGCTCGATACGCGGCACGGTGGTGGTATCTCTTGGGGCACCTCGATGAGAAGCGGGCGTTGATGGCCTTGCGAGAATCCTCTCGTTGGTTCCGCCAAGCAGGATGTCACCGTGCAGCGCGAGCCGCCGCGGCCCGTCTTCATCGACTGCTGTGATTCAGAGTTCGGCGCCGATCAGCGTCTTCGTTTCTTGGATNCCCGGCAACTGCCGAATTTCTTCAACGATGCAACGGGTCAAGGCGAATTCTTCGTCTGCTTGCACGCGAGCGATGAGGTCGTATTCGCCGAACAACATCCAATGGTCCGTCACGAGGTCGATGTTGCTGAGCGCCTCACGCACGCTCGTTTCCTGTCCGGGCTTGGTGGTCATCAACACGAATCCAATGGCCATCTTCATCCCTCCACTGCAATGAGCGTTTGCGTTTCTTTGACACCTTCGATTCGTCGAAAGGTGTTCATCAAGAGTTGGGAGAGCTCCTTTGAGTCCGGCGAGGTCACCCGAACCAACAGATCAAATTCGCCGTACAGGGCATGGACTTCGGCAACGCCATCGTGGTCGCTGAGCGCCAAGTAAACATCCCGTTCATGGGTGGGTTCAGTCTTGAACAACACGAACGCTTCAGGCATGAATAACGCATCACAAGTCGGGATTTATGGCTTGCTACCTTCATTGACGGCGTGTNACACGGGAGGGAACCATTGAAGAAGGAAGGCACGGGGTTCTGTTTGATGGAAGCGAAGGCCTCAACTTCAACCGCCTTTTGGCTGGTGACGCTTCTTCTCCTTCCATTGATGATGCATGCCTTTCCATCGGGCGCCTCTGCCACCGACTTGGATGGAGTCTCCACCGATTCCAAGGTTCAGGCCCGTGCTCAAACCACGTGGTCGGGAACACAAACGCTGAGCGGCTCCTACACCGTTGCCGTTTCGGATGAACTCATCATTCAACCGTGCACGGTGGTTCAACTTCCAGCAAACGAACGCATCATCGTCGACGGCCGCCTCACCGTTCTTGGCACGACGGCTTGTCCAGTGGTGTTGGAAGCCAGTGGTCTTGGCGACCATGAAGGCATTCAATTCAACATTACATCCTCCGGGCGCGGCTCCCTTGTCCAGAACCTCACCATTGAGGATGCCATTTACGGCGTCACCATCTACGGTTCAAACCCGGTGATCGAGAACCTCACCGTGGTCAACCCTGACCGTGTCGCCGTCGATATGTTCAATTCGGCCGCACCGCGTATCACCGACCTCTTTGTGGACCGAGCAGGTCGCGAAGTACCCTTTCAAAACGATTGGCGCTACGGCATTGGCTTGTCGATAGGTGCCGGTTCAACGCCCATTGTCCAACGAGCCGTGTTTTCCGATGTTCTCACCCGTGCGGTCAACATCTGGGGTGGTTCAGGTGGCTTGATTCAGGGCATCACGGTGGACAACTGTTCAGGTTCATCATGGGCCATGGTGGCGGGTATTTGGGTGGAGGACAGCCAGCCTTTACTGACCAACATCACCATCGATACTTCGGATTCAGGCATCGTTGTTCGGCACATCGATGACAGTGGTTACACACATGCCGTGATTCGCAACGCCATCATCTCCGATTCAATGTATCGCGGTGTGTATGTGGACAAAAACAACCACACCAATTACACGAATTATGAAACGGCAGATTTCAGCAACCTGACGGTCTTGGGAACGGGTGGTCCAAATGCGAAAACGCCCAACATCGGCTACGCAGCCATCGAAGTCAACGCCACGGGCGCTTGGTTTGACGACACGCTCGTGGACGACTCGACCACGGTTGGCGTACGCCTCTACTTTGTCGATTCAACGACGACCTTCCGCAACCTGACCGTTCGTGATTCTGGCGACCCTGGACAAGGACCGCACGAAGCGGGAATTGCGGTTCGCTCGTCGTTCTTTGCTCCCCGCTTTGAGGGGCTTGAAGTCAGCGGCTCGGTTGGCCCAGGGATTTCTTCGACCTCGGGTGGTGCCATGCAAGGGTCGGATTGGGTGCTTCACAACAACACCCAACACGGGATCATGGTGAATCGAGCAACCGTCGAAATCAACGGAATGGAACTTAACGACAACGGCCAATCCGGCGCCCAAGTTTGGGATGCACGGTACGTCGTGTTCGAGAATTTAACCGCCAAGAACAACGGTGGCGACGCCGCCAGCAACCCCCTTGCACGAAATCAAGCCGGGTTGTATTACGAAGAGTCCAACGACATTGAATCCGCTTCGGGTGACGTACGGTGCAGAAATTGTCACGTTGAAGGCTCCACGGGTGCGGGTATTTTTGCCGTGAATTCCGTGGATTTGTGGTTGGAAAACATCACGCTTCTCGACAACAATCCAACCTTGCCAGCCCTTCACATCGACAACACCGACACCCTTCCGGCCGGCGCTTCAGGACAAGTTCACGTCCACGGTGCCAACATCAGTGCAGAAAGCCCAACGCAACCTGCGATTGAATTCAACCGTGTGGCAGCGGAAGTCAACGGTTTGGAACTGCACGGCAATCACACGGGCTTGGCGTGGCAAGGCGACAACAACGCCAACCTTCCCTCGACCCTCTCCAACGCCCTTCTCAGCGGCACCGGTTGTCTGCAGTTGGTGAACCATCCCGCTTTGGGCGGTCACAACAACCGTATCACGGCCTCGTGCACCGGTACGCTCGACTTCCAGAACAGTGCCGTGAACTGGTCGGGATTGACGGACGATGAAGGCGCTTCACCTTCACCTCATGTTCTCGAATTGGACGGCACATCGTCCCTTCATCTTCACCAGCCAGTGGATGTCAGCCTCCCATCAGCCGTGTTGGCCAGCGGTGCAACCGTGGACCTCGCTTGGGACGTGACCGTTTGGGTTGTCAACAATTATTCCAACGGTATTCCCAACGCCAACGTCAACGTCAGTTTCTCTGACTTCGAACCGTCGGTACAAATGAGCAGCAACGACTTGGGTTATGTCGAACTTCCCGATTTCATCGGCCAGCGCTGGACTTCGTCGGGAGCGAGTTCCTTTAACTCCATCACAGCAACATGCGGTTACGACAGCGTTTCGAACTCATCCACTGCAACCTTGGACCAAGACCGAATTGTTGCCTGTTTGATCCCCCTTGACAATCAGCCTCCCTTCCTACGATGGGCCTCTCCAGAGGACAGCAGCATTTTCCCTTCTCAGGCTGAGGTTGAATTCAACGCCAGCGATTCTTGGGACCTCGACAACGATGCAATGACCTACGAATGGTCATCGTCCATCGACGGTGTCTTCGCCACGCAAACGGACTTCTTTGTTGCCAACAGTCTTGGTTCAAGCGCTGTGCTGAGCGATGGTATTCACCAAATCACATTGGAAATTTGTGACCCAAGTCATTGCGTCTCCGAAACTCGAACCATCGAATTGGTCAACCTACCTCCCGTGCTCTCGGTTGAGTTTTCACCCTCGCTGAACCCTTGGAGCGAACTCATCATGCCGCAAACGGGTACGGTTACCGTCAACACGACGGGCACGTTTGACCCTGAAGGCGATGATTTCGCCTGCGTCATCGATTTCAACGGCGAAGGCGCCGGTTGGGGCGGCCAGTGGGCGTGTCCAGATGAACTTACGTACACCTTTGACTACAAGACCGAAGACCCGCCAGCTTCCGCCACCTTGACGGTCATGGCTTTTGATGCCGTGGGCAACAACGCCACCTACAGCGTTCCCGTTCTGCTGTTCAATGAGATTCCTGACCCCTTGTTCACGGTGAGCCGGTCTTCCAACGCAAGCGAATCCATGGTGACCCTTGACGGTTCGGCGACCGTCGACCCTGAAGGCGACGCCCTTTCGGCGACCTTTACCTCCTCGCTCGATGGGATGCTTCAGGTCGGTTCGAACTTGGTTTGGGAGGGTTACCTCTCCCGTGGCGTTCACACCATCACGATGGAGGTCACCGACGACCGTGCCGAGCACGCCAACCAGAGCAAGTCCACTTCCATTCTACTCACGGTCGACAACACTGTTCCCAAAGCCGTCATCGCCACCCCTCTCGCCCAAACCTTCGACAGTTCTGAATTGATTTTCTTCTCTGCCAACGGTTCGGGTGATTTCGATTCAGCCTGCGACACGTTCCCCTCGGAAGGGACATGGCATTGTGCACCCTTTTCGCCTGCTCCAGGTTCCGAATTTTTGGTCGTCACCTGGACCAGCGACCTTGACGGTAGGTTAACGCCCGAAGGTGAAGATTGGTTGCTGTTTGAAGGGCGATTGAGTGCCGGTGAGCACACCATCACGCTGAGCGTGGACGACGGCATTCATGACCCCGTTACAGCAACTCAGCAAGTCACGGTGACGCCCTCTGCACCCGTTCTTGGCTTGGTGAGCCCAGAACCTGATTCCATTCATCCCTCCTCCAACAACCTCACGCTCGATGTTTCCCAAAGCGTGGACTACGACGGTGACGCCGTCACCATCACCCTGCGCTCTTCGCAGGAAAACGAACCTTTGCTGGTCGATGTTGACCCGAACCAAATGCACACGTTCGCCCTTTCCGCAGGCCAACACACCCTCACGGTGACCCTCACAGATGCCACCGGTCTGTCTCGGGATGAATCCTTCACGGTCACCGTGACCGAATCAAGTCCCGTGTTGGTGTTGCTTTCTCCAGAAAATCGCCAATCGATTGAAGCGGGCGGCGTTTTGTACCTCGAAGAGGCGTCCTACGATGCAGACAACGACTTGACGGTTCGTGAGTGGCGTCGGTGGTCCGATGAGTTGAGTTTCCCCGAGGTCTTGTCGACCAGTTCCAAAGAGGAACTCACGGGATTGGCACCAGGTGAGTATCACCTTTCGCTTTACATCGAAGACGCTCGCGGAAATTGGGTGGAAGAGCATGTCAACATCACGATTCAATCGAGCCTACCGACCTTTGACCGAGATTCCCTGTTCTTGAGCGCCACCACCTTCACACAGAACGAGGTTGAGACGCTCACCGTTCGCATTGCATTGAGCGATCCTGACGGCACAACCAACGATGTTCGCATGAACATCACCCACAACCTCCAGCAATGGGAGACCAACCTCACCGACCTTGACGGTGATGGCGTTTGGGAAGGTTCGCTGGAATGGCGGCCAGAAACCACGGGACGCCCGTTGTTCAAGGTCATCGCTCGCGACGGGATAGGTGAAAATGCGAACATCGACTTTGTTTCCCGAAACCTCATCGTTGAAGCACCTGACGACGATAACCGTGTGCTGATGCTGGGCGCAGCCGTGGGCGGAACCGTCAGTCTGTTTGCACTGTTGGCCTTCATCGTGGTACGACGCAGGCGCGCCATGGAAGAAATCGACTTGTTGACCTCATGGGATGCATTCCGAGCCCCCAGTCAGCCAACCGCAGGCAAGGATGTCCCTGAACTTGAAGAGAACATCATGGACGGAACCGAAGAGGTTCAAGCCGAGTTGGATTTGGACCTGTGAAGGTCACGATGCTTGTTCGGGCAAATCGCCGTTCAACGAATCGGGATTGCTATCGAGTCCACCCCACGGCGTTCGGGTCTTGTGCAGGCCAAGGCGTCGCGCAAACAGGAATCTCAGGTTTTTCCATCCATCGCCCCATGTGTGGATTTCAGCCTCGCCGACACGTGGACGGTAGGGCACCGAGACCTCAACCGCCTTTTTCTTTCCAAGATGACGTCGTGCGAGGATTTTGATCTCCTCACTCAACGGCATGCCGTCGTTGGTGGGGCGCATCTTTTCGTTTTCAAACACGGACTTGCGAAACACCCACATGCCGGTTTGCGAATCTTTGATGCCGTACCAAAACAGCATGCGGGCGGTGAAGGACAACACCCAGTTTCCAAAGCCATGCAGTCCTGACATGGAACCGTCTTCTGCCAAGGAAAGACGGTCACAGGTGATGAAATCCAAATCCTCGTCGAGAAGTTTCTTCACGAGTTCAGGAACGAGTTCAGCAGGGTAGGTGCAATCAGCATCCATGGTGACAATGATGTCGTTCTTGGCGACATCAAAACCGGTTCGATAGGCTCGGCCGTAGCCTTTTCGAGGTTCGAGATGAACACGGATGTCCTTCTCGAGGGCGATTTCTCGCGTTCGGTCCGTTGAGTTCCCATCAACGATCATGATTTCCAAATCTTCACACCATCCTCGTGGGATGGCGTCAATGGTCGGACCGAGTGCCTCCTCCTCGTTTCGCGTCGGCAAAATCACCGTTACGGACACGGGAAGCACTTCGCTCATGGTGCACCGACCCGAAGGTTGTGTTTCAAAGGTTTGGGTTCAAGCATGAACATCTTTGCAGGCGAATATCAATGACCTTCAAATGTCCGCTGCCTGTGGTATGACCGATGCACATCGCCATGGTATCGGGCGAATACCCCCCGCGTTGGGGTGGAATCGGTTCTGTGGTGTACCATCTGGCTGGCCATCTCGCTGCTCGAGGTCACGATGTCACCATCATCACCCGCTCGCACAAACAAGCAACTCCACAGCAACCCGGTGTGAGCGTTCTTCATGTTCCATGGGCGAAGTTACCGATGGCGTTCACGAGGTCCTACGGGAAGCATGCACTGACCGAACTTCGCCGTCTGCACAGCGTGAAACCCGTTGACGTTGTGCACACCTTGCTTCCCCTGGTCAGTTGGACCGCCAAAGAGTACCGTTGGGTGGAAGAGCACATTGCGCCGGTCGTTTCAGCGCTGAACGGGAGTTGGATTGGCGAGAGAGAGGGGATGAAACTCGCTGCCCGTCACAAGGAATCCGCCACGTGGAAGAACCCCAATGACCTCGCTATTTTGCTCACCGGTGGTTGGTATGCTCGTTACGAACAGGCGGGGCTTGAAGGCTCATCGATGTGTGTCGCCATCTCCGAATCCACGAAGGCCGAATTCGAGCAATGGTACCGCCCTCCTGAAGACTGGGAGTGCGAGACCGTTCTCTACGGCGTTGACCACAAAGTGTTCCGTCCGATGAATCACGACCACGAAGAGGAACAATTGGCCTACGAAACGCTTCGCAAAACTTACGATGCCGCCGATGAGGCTGCCCTTCATGGCGATGCCAACACCAAAACGCCCTTGCTGTTGGCGGTTGGTCGTTTGGTTGCTCGAAAGGGCCATCGTACCTTGTTGCGCGCCATGCCTTCCATTCTCAAGCAACACCCTGGGGCGCGCTTGGTCATCATCGGCCGAGGACACATGCGAAAAACGCTCATGCGACAAGCCAAGCGATTGGGGATCGCTCACGCCGTCCACATTCAGCCAGGGATGAGTTTTGACAAATTGGCCTTGCATTTCCGTGCGGCTGATTTGGTGGTCTATCCCTCCTATTACGAAGGGCAGGGCTTGATTCCGCTCGAGGCACTGGCCAGCGGGACTCCCGTCGTTACGGTGGCCCAACCTCCGTTGACCGAGATGATCGACGAATCGGTTGGCGGCTTGTTCGCCTGCGGTGACCATGAGGACTTGGCGAGGGCGGTGAATGCTTGTCTTGACCGCCCTGAAGAACGCATGGAACAGATGGTCAGGGGGCGCCAACGGGTGTTGAACCACTACACCTATGAGCACAATGCAGAGGCGTACGAATCCATTTACGAACGTCTGTTCGAATGACCAAACATGAGCATCGGAAGTTCCTTTTTGTGAACCCAAGTCGGAAGGCCATGCAGAGCAGAGCGGTTGCCTTGGCACTGATGGTGATGACGCTTTCTCTTTCGGGATGTTTTGGCGAAGAAGAAGTCCTTCCCCCACCCGTTGTTGAAGAAGAGGAAGACCCCCGTATTTTTGTCACCGATAAAACGGGAGCGAGCATCGATGTGCCGGCCTTGGACATGACCTTCCAGTTCAGCGATGTGGGCGAAACGGGCAAAGAGCCCAGCATTGGCATCACCTCCAGCGGTTGCATCTTTTTCATCGCCATGGAGAAGGTCATGCGCTCCTGCGATGGAGGCTTGGCTTGGGAGGAAACGCAAGACCCCGTGATGTGTTCGCCCACCACCAGCGACCCCTACGGTTGGGTCGACCCAATCACCGACCGTGTGTTCGGTGTCCAAATGATCGGCCTTGAAACCTCGTGGATTTGCTGGAGTGATGACGACGGTGAGTCATGGTTGGGCAACCCGCACGATTCAGGNACAACCCCCATCAACGACCACATCAAACTCGCCAGCGGCCCGTGGACCTCGAGCGGATACGGGGCCCTTGGCCAAGTGACGAGCAGTTTCTACGAGACCGCCGTGTATTATTGCTACAACAAACTCGCAGGTATTTTCTGTTTCACCAGTTTTGATGGCGGTGCCACCTTTGAGGCTGGAGGTCAAATCATCGGATTAGCCACCACCAACGGCGGTTTGCACGGAGCCATTTCAACCGCCCCCGATGGCACCGTTTACGTGACGCCCCGTGTGGCCACACCCACGGTCATCGTGTCAAAAGACAACGGCTTTTCGTGGTTTGAACGCTCCATGGGTGAAGATGTCGGAACGCCAAATCCACGAAAGAACTCCGAGGTATCTGCTGATACAGCCTCCAATGCTTACCATGTTTGGACAGGCGGAGATGAAGGNATCTACATGTCGCGTTCCACCGATTCTGGAGAGACTTGGGAGCAAGAAAGCATCCGTATCTCACCAGCCAGTGTCATTTCGACGGTGTTCCCGCAAACGGATGCAGGCGACCCAGGCAAGATCGCCATCACCTACCTTGGAAGCGAGAATGGCGAATTGCTCAATCAATCCGATATCGANGGCAACCCGTGGGATGGCAATGCCCATTATGCNCCCAACAANGTCACCTACCATCTGTACATTACCTACAGCCTGAACGCCCTTGATGACGAACCTATTTTCCACACCTACCGGGTGACCGACGACCCCGTCCAAGTTGGTTCGATTTGCCTCAACTCAGGCGATTGTCGAGATATCGGCGGTTCGAACCGCAACCTGCTGGACTTCAACGATTTGCACATTGACAGAGAGGGCCGTGTTTACGTGGCCTTTGCCGATGGCTGCACGGGCGACTGTGCCACCAAAGAAAACGCATCTGCAGAAGATTCCCGGGACGGGCGCGGTTCGGTTTACTACCTCGCCAGTGGACCGAGCTTGTACGACGCCAACGGCATCATGACGCCCCTGATTTGAATGCGCTTAGGCGAACCAACGCGCCTTCAGTTTTCGTAGGCTGAGGCGCAATCCAAAGAGGGCCTTACGCCACGATGAAAGCCGCACGGGATGGGTGAAGACGTCGCCAGAGCGTCGATTGATCTCATGGAGGATGGACGTGTAGGCATCGGCCATGATCTCGGGCTGGACACGCGCACGTGCATCGAGGAAACCAAACAGGTGATTGGCTGAATCTTGATGTCGACGAACAACCTCAATGTATTCCACCATGAACCCTCGCCAAGCAATTGTTTGAGCGATGTTATCGTTCTTGAGCATCTCCAACGAGATTCCGTGTGAGGACAAGACCTCCAGCGGGAGGTACAAGCGCCCTCGTTCCATGTCCTCGTTGATGTCTCGCAGGACATTGATGAGTTGCATTTGGATGCCAAGGTCAATTGCATGCAGTCGGGCTGCTCGGTCTTCATAACCGTAAATCTCAATCANGATGAGACCCACNGCAGAGGCAACCTTGTAGCAGTACGATCGCAATTCATCCCAAGTTTCGTTNCGGATGGGGTAGAGGTCGTCTTCCATGCCTTCCAGCACCGTTTCGAAATCATTGAGCTCGATCGGGTAGCGGGAAAACACGTCTTGGAGAGCGATGAAAATNGGGTGGTCGTTCGAGTGAATCTCTTGAGCATGGGCACGGGCAAGTTTGAGTCGAATCTCAACCAAGGCCATCATGCGTCGGCGATGTTCGGCCGGTGGGAGCACGGGCGTTTTTCCCGTGTGGATTTCGTCGACAAGACGCTGTCGTTCGTCGGTTGCCAAACGGAGCTCATTGGTTTCCAGCACGGTGGGCTCCTCATCGCCGTCCACGATGTCATCGACCCATCGGCAAAGGGCATACACCGCATGAACGGCCCTTCGCTTATCGGGTTGGAGGGCACTGAACGACGAATAGAACGTGGTTGACGACTCCCTGCACACCGCCTCGCAATAGGCGTAAGCATTCTCAAGGAGCAGCGTCTTCATGGAATCACCTCAAGCCGATGTTGGGGTTCCGCTGGAAGGTTCTTTTGAGGTTTTGTTGAGGGCCGCACGGCCTTGCTTTGACCTTCGGCGACTTTCAAACCAGGTGTCAACGCCGTTCCAGTCAGGGATGATGCCCAAACTGTCGAGCAACAATTTGCTGCTGATACGAGCCGATTCGTAGATGACGGGCAACCCACTTCCGGGGTGCGTTCCGCCACCAACGAGGAAGAGGTTGTTGATCTCGTCAAACTGATTCTTTGGTCGTCGCCACAACATTTGGTCGAGACCGTGGGCGAGGTTGAACACAGCACCTCGGTAGCAGTGGTCGCCCCAATCTTCTGGGGTGATGACCATCTCGGTGACGATGTGGTCTCGAAGGTTTTCAAAGCCGAGTTTCTGCTCGATTTGATCCAGAACGCGGTCGCGATAGGCATCTTTTTCCTTTGACCAGTCGATGTTTTCATGGACATGCGATACCGGCACGAGGGCATAGACGGTTGAGCACCCCTCCGGGGCCAGACTGGGGTCGGTAACCGATGCATTCTGAACATAGACGGATGGGTCGTCCCAGGTGATTTTATGGTGCTTTTCGATGTCTTCCAAATTTTGTTCGTAATTGGCTGAGGCGTAGATTTGGTGGTGCGGGAGGTCGTTGTAGGTTCGGTCAATCCCGAGGTAGAGCATGAAGGTTGAACAGGAGTACTTCTTCTTGTCCAATTTCTTGTTGCTCCATTTCTTGCGGACGTTGTCGGGGAAGAGTTGGGTCATTCCGTTGGCAAAGTCGGCGTTCATGATGACACGGTCAGCGAGAAATGCTCCTTTTTGGGTGCGTACACCCTTGATGGTCTTGCCGTCCATGATGACCGATTCCACGGCTTCGTTCATGCGGAAGGTCACACCAAGATCCTTGGCGATGCTGGCCATCCGCTCACTGACGCTTCCAAGTCCTCCGAGGGGATGGAAAATGCCGTATTCGTACTCGAGGAAGGCGAGCATGGTGAACAGACTGGGGCAGTTGAACGGCGACATGCCGAGGTACTTCGTTTGGAACGACATCGCGAGCATGAGTCGGTCGTCGTCGAAGAGTTTCATCAGGTCTTTTGCCACAGAGCGCTGTGGACGCAGGACGCTTGCGACACGCATCGCACGCTTGGAAAGCAAGTCGGTAGGGCCGTTCCACGGTTCTTGAAGACAGGCTTTGGACTTGGCGAGTTTGTTTCGGTTGTCTTCCACATAGCGCTTGAAGGCGTTGGCGTTGTCCTGTCCAGACAGCTCACCGATGCGTTGCGTCATTTGTTCAAGGTCGCTCGTGCAGTCCAATTGCCCACCCTGTCCAAAGATGAGGCGGTAATTGAGGTCGAGTTTGTGGAGGTTCAATTCCTCGTGGGCATCCATGCCGAGAGCTTTGAAAATATCTTCAATTACTTCTGGGTAGTGGAAAAAAGTGGGTCCAAGATCAAACTTGAAACCGTCTCTGTCGAAGACCTTGTTGCGACCGCCGACGGCGGATGAGCGCTCGAAAACGGTAACATCAACACCTGATTTTGCAAGAAGAAGGGCGGAAGCAAGGCCTCCGGGCCCTGCGCCGATGATAGCAACATTTGGCGATACGCTGGTGGACATAGACCTAAGGATGCACTTCAGCATATAAAGGGCGGTTTTTGTCCTAAAAAAAAGTGAAAAAATAACACCTTAATCTTGTGGCTTGATGATGCTGTGTGGGTCAATGAGAACGGAAAATTCATCGAGGTAGGGCCCCATCGAACTAATCAAGTCCACGTCTGGATGCCCCTTCAACACCATCCCGTCCATGTACATCAGCGAACGGATGATGGGAAATGCTTCCTCGCCGAAGGCACAGCCGGCGAGCACAGCAGCCTTTACCGTCTTCATCATCTGCTCGGTGAGTGAAACTTCGCTGACCGAGGTGCCGACAAAGCCAGCGTAGAGTTCGTTCATGGAGGCGTAATAGGTCTCAAGCGTTTTTCCAGTTGGGCGAACAGCGGCCATGGTGAGCATGGCGTCGAAGGCGCTTCGAAGCTCACCCTTCGCAAGGAAGAAAAAGAACCCAAACAGGGCATTACGAACATGTTCAGGAGCGTTGCAAATGGCGCCGGTGTCGATGAAGAAGAAATTCCCCTCATCGTCCATCATGGCGTTTCCTGGATGCAAATCACCGTGGAAGGTACCGAGCCCAAACATGAAGGCGCCGTGTATTCTGAACAATTGAAGCATGTCAGGCCACGTCAAGGTTCCAGCCTCAAGGTGGTCTTCGAGGGTCGGGTGTGTGACTTCTTCCATCACCAAGATGTGTTCATTGGAGAGAGATTCCCACATCTTTGGAAATTTCAACTTGGGCATGGCAAAGTGTTTCTCGATGCCATGGGCGCGTTCAATGAGTTGCTGACGCCCATCGATTTCGTTCATTAGGTTCAATTCTCTGAGCGTGTAATCCTCGATGTGGGCGAGCAAACCGATTGGATTGCCCACCTTACGAAGGCGGGGATTGAAGAAAAGTCCCATCCGAATCCACCGCTTCATTCGACGGACATCTCGGCGGAATGAGGCTTCAAAGTCGGCTTTGATGATCTTCACAACGACGTTGGTGCCGTCCTTGAGGACCGCTCGGTGGATTTGGCCGATGCTCGCTGCTGCAAACGGCTTTGGCTCAATGTGTTGAAAGTGTTCTTGGAAGCCGGTTGGCGCAAATTTGTCCAGCAAGGCCTGGGAATTTTCCTCAGGGATGGTGGCGGCACGGCTGTAGAGGTTTTGCAGCTCAATGCAGCGTTCAGGCTCGATCAGGTCGGGCCGCAGTGCAAAGATTTGACCGAGTTTCACCGCGAGCAACCCCATCGACTGAATCGCATCGATGTCAACGGGTTTTTTGCCTTTCAACTGACGGAAGAACCGCAGGAAGGTGAGCAATTTCATGAGAAAATCTCCTCAGTCTACCAGTTCAATGGTGTTGGCTTCGTGACGGTGAATCATGTAGCGCCACAAGTCGTCTTTGTCCCCGCTTCCTTCGGTACGCTGGATGACCACGTTCACTTCTTTTGCGAAACGGGTCGAGAGCGCACCTTCGATGATGCCGTCATCCATTTCCCACATGGGTAGGGCGTCCGGGTCATCAACAGGGGGATGGTTCAGCCCGACCACCACGTGGAATTGCGGGTCAACATCGTACTGCAACATTCCCAAACCAGCGTGCTCCCACCAGTCCATCATCTCGTCAAGGAATTCGATATCATTTTCTATAGAACGAAGAGAGAAGGCGATTTCTTGGCCAACACGGTTCCCGATTTGCCGCAACATACGTCCGATGTCGATGCCCAAAACCTTGAGGTTGGAGAGTTTCCCTTCCGTGAGGCGCATGCGTGCCTCGTTAACTTCATTGCCTGCGGCAAAGAACGCATCTGGGTCAAACGGTGTGTCTTCCTCGGGGAGTTCGCCGTCGAATCCGAGAGCGACGGAGACGTTCTTGAGAAAGGAACCCTCGCCGATGGTCAATCGAAGCGGGTCGTTGATCTGGTTCTCCGTGAATCGTGCACGGGCGGTGTCAAGAGGAACAGCACCCTCCCAAATGGCATCGATGAGATGAAGGTGTGCTTGCGAAAAGGGACCCGATTCAATGATGAGCGCAGCGTCTTCTTTTCCTCGCCCGACCGGGTTGTCTTCGATGTTGAGGTATTGAATCACTTCGGACTGATCCTGGACAAAACCGAGGGAATCGAGTTCGTCGGAGTGACGGACTTCGATGTTCTTGTCAAGTTGTTCAAAGAAGCGAAGTGTACGCCCGTCGAGGTGGGTGATGATTTGGACAACAACGCCTCGTACCGCTGCCGTGTTCACGGCGTCGAGGGCGTCAGGATTGCGACAGAGATGGAGGATACCAAACTGACCGAGCAGCAAAATGAGTCGCTCCTCGGATTCGTTGGCCATCTTCTGAAGCCTGTTGTAAATATGCGTCCGTTCCTTCAGGACGGCAAACCTCGGGTCGTCAATGTCACGGCGTTGTTTTTCATAGGAGGCATCCGTTTCCGTGATCCCCTTCGACAGGTCTTCAAAGCCATCAATAAGTCGGTCGAGTTGTTGCTTACGGGATTGGATGATGTGTTCCATGGCTTCGTTGATGCGCAGGCTTGAGAACAACATCGGGCGGTCGGCCGTGGCGGTGACAATCCCCATTTCTTGGAGGCGGGAAAGGCTGTTGTAAGCATCGAGCCGGGTGGTGTTGAGCTCCTTTGCCAGTTCAGAGGCTTTCATTTTGGGACGAGAACCGAGGATCATGATCGAGCGAACTTCGCGTTCGTTCAACCCTGCCTCAACCAACAATTCGTCCCACATTCACGCATCCCCCGTAACCTGTGAAATGTCGGCGAGGATTCGAGCGACATGACGGCGTGGACGAAACAACCAATCGTACACGTAGCGAATGGTGTTGTCGGGCCCGATGAGGAAGGAGGATTTCGCTGGGAATTGACCGAGGTGGAGCGGCACATTGAACGATTTTCCGACCGCTCGTTCGGGATCGGCGAGGAGCGGAAACGGGAGGTCGCCAAGCGAGGCTTTGAACGAGGCCAATCCTTCTCGAGATCCAGGGCCGATGCCCACGATGGAACAGCCGACCGATGCAAACAAATCGTGCTGCTCTTTGAAGGTGAGGCAACCGCGTTTGCACGTCGGTGAATTGTGTCTGGAGTAAAAGAACAAGATCCTCCAAGTGCCGTCAAGCGAGGTGCTGTCAAAGGTGGTACCGTCATCTGCTTCAAGCGTAAAGGACGGGGCTGGTTGACCGACGAGATTGATTTTCATGGTGATGGCCTCAGACAGGAAGGATATGGCCCATGCGGGCGGCTTTGGTATGGAGGTAATCTTGGTTTTGGGCACATGCGCCCACGATGATGGGAATGCGGTCCATCACATCGATACCGAACTGCGTCAGTTGGTCCCGCTTGTCGGGATTGTTGGTCACGAGTTGAACGGATTGAACGCCCATGGTGTAGAGCATCTCCGCAGCAAAATCATACCGTCGTGCATCACCCGGCAAACCGAGTGCAAGATTGGCATCCAATGTGTCGTATCCCTCGTCCTGCAGCGCATAGGCCTGCATTTTGGAGTACAAGCCAATGCCTCGCCCCTCCTGACGCATGTAGACGATGGCACCGTGGCCGGCCTCCTGAATCGCTTTCATGGAAGCATGGAGTTGCGGGCCACAGTCGCACCGCAACGAGTGAAACGCATCTCCAGTCAGGCATTCCGAGTGGATGCGTACCATGGGTGCGCCCTCACTGAGATCGCCAAGGTATAGGACAGCGTGCTCTTTGTTATCAGCGGGGTCGCGGAACGCACGGATACGAAAATCACCGAACGCCGTAGGCAGTGTTGCGTCAGCTTCAGGGGTTTTTTTGCTTCGATGATTTGGTGTTCCGAGCATGTAATTTTTTTCGCTCAGTTTGTATATAAACACTCGTCTTTTTCCTCCACTGGGCATAAACCGTCCTTCAAATACTGAAAGAGAACACAATTTTCCCATGAGTAGTTTACTTTGTGATTTGGGGGTGGCCGCACGGGTCATTCACAAGCAACAAATTCTGCTCGTACAAGAGGCATCTGGGCGCTATGCAGGGTGCTGGGGATTGCCCAAAGGTCATGTGGAATCCGGCGAAAGTCCCGAAGCGGCAGCATATCGTGAACTCAAAGAAGAAACCGGCATGGACGGACAATTGCTCGGGCTTGTCGGTGTGCGCACTGCCCTGCGAGAAACACAGCCAGCCGTGTTCCTTTGCTTCGATTTCGCTGTTTCCCAGACCCCAGCAACCCCTGCAGAAGGCGAAATAGCCTCGGCAGAATGGTTCACCATCGAGCAACTGAAGGCCCTCTCTTGGGTTTCCGAAACGATGCACCAACTGGCTTTGGACGGCCTCACTCGACGAACGGTGATCAAAAGCCAGCCAGGTATCACCCAGCGTTCCTCCGATTACGCGGTGTACAGAACCAACCTTGCCACCACCTTCGATCAGGGGGTCACGCGTTGATTCCTTCCTCACGCCTCAACATCCACGGCGCCCCAAACACCGACGGCGAAGTGATCGTGTATTGGATGACGGCGGCTCGTCGGCCGTATCGAAATCACGCCCTCGAGCACGCGGTAAACTTAGCCAGAGAGCATGGCCTACCGCTGGTGGTCATCGAATGCCTTGCACTTCATCACCGCTGGGCCAACGACCGGATTTCGACCTTTGTTCTTCAAGGCATGTCAGACAACAGAGAGACCTTCTCAACATCGGGTGTGACGTACATTCCCTATGTCGAAACCAAACGCAAGGAAGCCTCCACTCTGCTGAAAACATGGCTCCANAGCANGCTTTTGCTTGTGTCATTGATGACTACCCCACCTATTATCCAAAGCACGTGCTCAACACGGCCCTTGAAGTCAAACCNTGCGAGGTTCACGTGGTCGATTCCAACGGGTTCATGGCCATGCGAGCTCAAGGACGGGACTTTTCAACCGCTTACTCGCTTCGTCGTCACCTCCANAAGACCATCCGCGAGCACATGCATGAATTTCCCGCGTCACGCCCACTTGACGGTACGGAAGACCTGCCGATTTACGACGAGAAGAAGATTCACGCCGTCTTTGAGCTTGCCAACACGCCCGTCACACCCTACGAATTCATCTGGCGTGTAAGTGAAGGCGGCGATGTTGGGCGTAATGCTCTTTCAACCCTCTCCATCGACCATGATGTCCAGCCTGTGCTCGGAAAACGCGGGGGTCATTTGGAGGGACGAAGGCGTTGGAAGGAGTTCTTCGCTGACCGATTGAGTTCCTACCACGAAAAGCGCAATCAGCCGCAAGAACGTGGAGCAAGCGGCTTGTCCCCGTGGCTTCATTTCGGCCACATCAGTGTTCATGCCATTCTCCACGACATCTTCACGCATCACCGCTGGGACGTGAGCCTCGTTAACCCCCCAAACGACGGACGTCGCCGAGGCTGGTGGGGGCTGAACGAGCCCGTGGAAGCCTTCCTCGACCAGATCATCACCTGGCGAGACATCGGTTTCATCCATTGCGCGATGATCGAAAACCACACCGAATACGAATCCTTGCCGCTGTGGGCTCGCAACACGCTTGGAGAGCACGCAGAAGACGAACGCCCCTACCTCTACACCTTCGAGGAATTGGAAACGGCCACCACGCATGACCCGCTCTGGAACGCCGCACAAAATCAATTGCGACAAGAGGGCATCATTCACAATTACCTCCGCATGCTTTGGGGAAAGAAAATTCTGGAATGGTCACCCAGTCCAGAGATCGCCATGGAATGGATGATCGCCCTCAACGACCGGTGGGCGCTTGATGGGAGGGACCCCAATTCCTACACGGGCATCGGGTGGGTCCTCGGAAAGTTCGACAGAGGTTGGACTGAGCGGCCGGTCTATGGGAAGATACGTTGCATGACCAGTGCTTCCACCGCCCGCAAGTTCAGCACCAAGGACTACGTGGAAAAATACAACAAGGNAGGCGGGCAAAGCAATGCCTTGGGCTCTGGGCCATCGTTCTATTCGGCCCACCAATGAGGTGATGACATGCCCCTGTTCGAACACACTGCAACCTACAATGCTCCAGTTGAAGCGCTTTGGTCATGGTACGACAGTCCTGGGGCATTTCGTCGAATCATGCCCGAATGGGAAGGNATNCAACCGATTCAGGCGGGCGCCTTGATCGATGGTGCGACCACCAGATTTCGGGTCAAGCTTGGGCCGTTGCGTCCGATGTGGATTGCACGGCACTACGGTGTGGAATCGGGAGTGGTGTTCAACGACGTGATGGAAAAAGGTCCCTTTGGGGCCTGGGACCACGAACACCGATTTATCGGGGTGAATGCGAGTTCAAGTCAAATCAAGGACACCGTAACGTGGCGTCTCCCGTTCCATCCCCTGACCTTCTGGACCGCACCGTTCACGGTCAAAGGACGCATGAACCAAATGTTTGCTTACCGAACCACACGGGTCCAAAATGATCTCAAGCGTATTGGGCAATTCGCCCACCTCCCGCGTCAGCGTGTCCTCATCAGTGGCTCGACCGGGCTCATCGGGTTGCAGCTTTGCGCCTTTTTGTCGGCAGCAGGGCACGACGTGACTCGTTTAATTCGCCCAACGACCGTTCTACCTCCCGATGCAGCCAACGATCCGGTTGTGGTTTGGGACGACCAAACGGGTGAAATCATTGAGGGCGACCTCAACGGATTTGACACGGTGATTCACCTTGCAGGCGCCGGTATTGGTGACAAACGCTGGAATGCAAAGCGGAAAGCGCTCATCAAAGAGAGCCGAACCGTGCCCACCAAGCACTTGACGGAACATTTCACGAACCTTCGCCAACCACCCAAGACCTTCCTCTGTGGCTCAGCCATCGGCTTTTACGGAAACCGTGGCGAGGAAGAATTGACGGAAGCATCCGCAGCAGGCGACAATTTCCTTGCAGAAACGTGTGTTGCTTGGGAAGCAGCGGGCGCTCCAGCAGCCGATGCAGGAGTCCGCACCGTCTTCATGCGTACAGGCATCGTCACGACCCCCTCGGGCGGCGCCTTGCAGAAACTCATGCTTCCCACGCTCCTCGGCGCTGGTGGTCCTGCAGGGGGTGGCCGTCAATACTACTCTTGGATCTCACTTGACGACCAAATATACGCCATCCACCACTTGATGATGACCGAAACGTGTGAGGGGATTTACAACCTCACCGCCCCAGAACCCGTCACCCAAAAGCAGTACGCAAAGGTACTGGGCAAAGTCTTGCGTCGCCCATGGTTCGCCCCAGCACCTGGATTCATGCTCCGATTGATGCTCGGAGAAATGGCGCAGGCGCTGGTGTTGGACGGTCAACGAGTCCATCCCCAACGCCTATTGGAAAGCGGTTACGAGTTTGAACACCGTGACCTCGAATCGTGTCTTCGTCAGTGTCTGGGTCGGCAACGTCTTTGAGCAATTTCAGGACACCAGCGCAGGCGTGCTTTTGATAATCCGTTTTGGTATCGCCAACCATGCGCCGCGGCCTCCTGCTCTTGCTCGCGGCGATGGCGGTACTCTTTCTTCCGTCCGTTTCCGCCGATGATTCCGCTACCAGCGCAAACGGTTTGACCGATGGCGTTACCTCCAGCGGCTATGTTTGTGACCCGGACGGGTGTTCGCCAACCGACAAGCGGGATTATTGGAAAATCCAAGGGAAAAAGGGCGACATCGTGCAAGTGACGTTCTCTGGAAGCATGAGCAATCCCGCATGGTGGTGCCCAACCGATGGCTGGGAAGGCACGTTCACGATGGGAAGCGTGACCCAAAACGTGGACGATGGCTCGTCGACATCAACGCTTTCCACCACACTTTCAGCGGCTGGAGAGATCATTCTGAAGGTTGAAGGAAAAGATTCGTGGTGCCACGACGGTTTTGATTACACCCTTACGCCATCCATTGACAAAACCAATCGTGACAGCGATGAAGACGGCTTTGTTGATACGGAGGACGACTGCACCTTCCTCGTAGGCACCTCGACCAACGACCGAAAAGGCTGCACGGATTCCGACGGTGATGGATGGTCCGATCCTGACTCGGGCTGGGGCGTACAAAACGGCGCAGATGCCTTTGCAAGTGAATCCTCACAATGGCTTGACTCCGATAACGACGGTTACGGGGACAACCTTGAGGGATACCAAGGTGACCATTGCCAATTCAGTCGTGGCTATTCCACTTCAGATCGTTTTGGTTGCGTGGATTCCGANGGTGATTCGTACTCCGACCCCGANCCTGGCGGNCTCAACGGCTACGAGGCATGGTTNGCCCATCCCGTTGGTAAAGCGGACGCTTTTGCCTACGATGGCTCTCAATGGAACGATACCGATGAAGACGGCTACGGTGACAACTGGGNCGACCCTTCCATCAACCAAACGCGTTGGTTGTGGGGCATCGGGCAATTTGTTGACAACGCAACCGAGCCCGATGCTTGCCCGTTCGTCACAGGAACATCGTTTTCTGACCGTTATGGCTGTGNTGATACNGACGGNGACACCTTTTCTGATGGCGATGAAAATTGGACCATTGACAATGGCTCAGATGCGTTCCCGTTGGAGCCAACCCAATGGTTTGACACCGACCGAGACGGGTGGGGTGACAACCAAACTTTCGGCGCCAAGCGCATCGACGACTTCCCGTTGAATCCGACCCAATGGAGGGACACNGACGACGATGGTTGGGGTGACAANCAAACGTACGGAGCGACGCAAATTGACGATTTCCCNCTCGTGCCTTCTCAATACCGTGACACCGATGGTGACGGCTATGGNGACAATTTGACCGGCTTCGAAGGCGATGTTTGTGTACAATCCACGCCCGAGGAAGTGGATTCGGGGTGGATCAGTCGGTTTGACCGATTGGGTTGCAGGGACGTCGATAAAGACGGNTATTCCGACCCNACNGACCTCTGGATTGCTCATCCATCAGGTTTTGCTGATGCCTTCCCAGACGACCCCTCGCAATGGCACGATACCGATGACGACGGTTTCGGTGACAACTTGGAATACTTCGACGGTCAAACTTGGCGCACATCCTACCGTCCTGACGGTTGTCGAACCACCCTCGGTAACTCAACGTTCGACCGTTGGGGTTGCCCTGACGGAGACGGCGATGGCTGGTCAGACCCCACACCAACGTGGTTGGCNAGCCCTGGTGGAAGCGGTGATGCATGGCCNCAAGATCCTTCTCAGTGGCACGACAGCGACGGTGACGGGCGCGGCGATAACCCGCGTGGCACGACGGCAGATGTGTGCCCCGATGTCGCGGGTACATCAGTAGGGCCTTCGTCTGGAGGTGACCGTTGGGGGTGCAAGGATACGGATGGTGACGGTTGGTCCGATTTGGGAGATGCATTCATTCACGAACCAACCCAATGGCGTGATTCGGACGGTGACGGTTACGGTGACCGTTCCGAAGGCCATCAGGGCGATGCCTGCCCTGAAATGCGAGGGACTTCCCTTCTCGATCGCTTGGGCTGTCGCGACACCGACGGTGATGGTTGGTCGGATCCAACAGAAGCATGGGCTGCCCACCCCT
The DNA here is from genome assembly GCA_002728035.1 of Methanobacteriota archaeon. GTDB lineage: Archaea > Thermoplasmatota > Poseidoniia > Poseidoniales > Poseidoniaceae > Poseidonia. The sequence continues at coordinate 3,422 of PBUZ01000058.1, read as the reverse complement.
TTGGTCTGGGCGATGCCTTCCCGACGGAAGCCCTTCAGTGGAAAGACAGCGACCAAGACGGCTTTGGTGACTTGCCTTTGGGGGCGTTTCGTGATGATTGCCCCGATGTGCAAGGCACATCCAAGCGTGACGTCCAGGGCTGCCCCGACAGGAACGGAGACGGTTGGTCGGACAGCTATGGCGAGTTGGCTGCTGCGATTGCCATCATGGGAGAAGACCCTGCCGCATCGTGGTTGACCTACGGTGTGGTCGGTGCAGGTTTCTTGTTGGGGGCGTTGGGAGCGCTTATCGTTCGGGCGTCCCGTCAACGGGCACAGTTCATGGAACAATTCGTCATCGACAAAGAGAATGAATTGATGAGTGCACCAGGTGAATCTTCTCCGNTCCCAGAGTTGATTCCACTTGATCAACTTCCACCGCTTCCCGNGGCAGAAGGGGGTGACCCTCCTGAGTAAGCCTCTNNGCTCCCTCTTGATGGCCAGCGTGATGTTGGCGGTNCTCTTGGCGCCGATGGCCTCAGTGAGTGCAGAATTGAGTACGGAGGAGCGCTTGGCCGAACGCGGCCTGAGCGTGTTGGCCTTGCGTAACGACACCATTGACTCGAATCAAGACGGTGATATCGATGCCGTTCGTGTCGTCGTTGTTCTCAACTCAACCGCTTCCCAAAACGACCTCATCGTGAAACTTCGTGGTCTCCACAAAGAGCGTGAGGTCTTGGAAGTCCAGGAGGTCTCCTTCGTGGGGCAGACCAACATCACTCTTGTTTACGATGCGTGGTCGAAAGGTGAACACGATTTGCGCTTGGATTTCTTTGACGAGGATGGCGATTTTATCGCCTCTTCTCCTCTTCCGACCTTCATCCTCACACCTGCCCTTCAGGTGCCGTTGGTGCGGCTTGATTTGAACGCAGGGTCAATCCTTCAGACTGGAGAAACGTGTGAAATCGTGCGGATTTTTGGTGATGAGACAGGTCCAAGATACGGCGAAACGGGCGTGCGTACCTTTACCGGTGCTCCGTTCAGCGTCCTTGATGCACACGGTACGCTGGACTGCTCTTCGTGGCCAGCAGGCGACTATCAACTCAAGGAAACGTATCGCAACGGTTTGGGACAAACGGCTGAATCCACGTTAAACTTCACCATCTTCAATCGCCCACCGCCCGAGTTTAACCTGCTCGTTTCTGGTCATGAGAACAGCACCGACATGCCTTGTACGGTGACCATGCAGTCGCTTGACAACCTCAACGCCGCACAACTCACGAAAGTTTGGCGCATCAAGGGCACCGTTGTGGCTGGAGCGAACAGCACCGTGTTGGACTGCGCCAACCTTCCTGCTGGCGCGCATCTCATCACCCTTGAGGTCATCACCGAGAAGATGATTTCCTCCATTGAGGGCGTGAACCTCATCCGTTTGCCTGCTCCTCAACCGACCGCAGAAGAAGCAGCAAGTTTGCCCTCTTCGTCGCTTGGTTCAGATACGCCGACGGAATCGGTTGGGTGGCTGTCCATTGGCGTGTTGGCGTTGGTGGTGACAGTGCTCGTCTTCTTCCTGCTCGTTCGTAACCGAGCCCCCGAACCCTTGGAACTCCCGGCGCTTGGTCCAACGCCTCAAGTGCTTGCTGACGGTTCACCCGACACGCAGGGTCTTCCGACCACACTTGACGATCAAGGTGTGTTGTGGCGCCAGCATCCCAATGGTGCCGTTGATTGGTGGGACAGCGACTGGAGCATTTGGCACAGGTGGGAATAATGGATTTCTTGACCATGATTCTCTGGGTTTTTGGCGCATTGGTCACGGTGGTTTTGTTGCGCCTCCTCTATGTGTGGAACACACGCGTTCGTCCGCTCAAACCGTCCAACGATCTTGAATGGCAAGCGGATTGTGAACATCTGACCACCGCTACTGTTGACGGAAACGACATCACCTTCCACATGGTGAGGGATTTTACTTGGCGCACCACCAAAGACCGAGATGAACATTGGGTGAAGGACGTTCATGTCAAGTTGGACGAATTGGTCGATGTGTGGTTTGTGGTCGACCATTTTCATTCCATCAGGGGTCTTGCTCACACCTACTTGACCTTTGAATTCAAAGACGGAACCTGCCTCTCCTTTTCGTTTGAGGCGCGACGAGAAAAAGGCGAACGCTACCATCCTTGGGACGGTCTATGGCGTGCTTACGAACTCTACCTCTTGGTCGGTTTTGAACGGGATGTCACCGGCTTGCGAACCCACGGTCGTGGGAACAAGGACTACATGTTCCGTGCCATCACTCCACCGGGAAAGGACAAGATGCTTTTCATGGGGTTGATCAAGAAATTAAACCAGCTCGCTGCTGAACCGGAATGGTACCATTCCCTGCTGACAGCCTGCAACACCTCCATTGTGAAAATCGTCAATCAGGTGACGCCTGGACGTATTCCGTTTCTTTGGAGGAACTTCCTTCCTGGCTACACGCCAAAAGCAGCGTTCAAACTCAAATTGATCGAGGATTGGGGTGGTTTCGAAGCCACCCTGGAGAAAGCAAGGGTGGACCAGCGTGCACAAGATTGGGACGGCGTGGAAGATTACTCAGCCATGCTCAGGCGCCACCTTCCTCCGAGGAAAGGACGTTCGGAACAAGCACCATGAGACGACCACTCCTGTAGTGCAGGTTGATGCTGCTGCCTTGAGCGACGTTGTGCACTCCTCGTGAACCAAGGGACAAGCGATCTTCGGCAAGGTTGAACCTTGCTCCCGACAAATCGATTCCACGGGCTTCTTCGAGGGCAAACAGTGAGAATGTTTGCCCAGGAACAATTTCTATAGAATAAGGTGCTCTCGGTGAGGGAAAATGAAACGTGGCTTTTGTTGAATGGCAAACGATGTCGAGATCGGTGGCAGCGCATGCGAGAAGATTGGCCCATTCATGCTGAGGGTCGCCACCCGTGGCGCCGATCACGGTGCAGGATCCTGCACCGTTGTTCATCACATATTCCAGTGCTTTTTGGAGGTCGTTACGCTCTTGAGAGGGTTCATGAATCGCCTTGCCCCCATGTTGCTTGTAGGTGTTGAGGAGCGGTTGGGGGACGCTATCAAAATCACCGATGATCAGATCGGGCGTGATGTTGGTCTGCAAGCATGTCTCCAAGGCGCCGTCGCAAGCGACGGTCACATCGCTCGCTGCGCAAAGTTCCTTGACCAACCCGTGCTTGCACCATTCGCCGTTGGCGAAGATGGTCCAATGCGTCCCGCCCATGATGCGCTGTTGGGGTTGATGTACTCAAAGGGGCGGTTTATTGCATGGACTTGACCCCCTACGGGGGTCATGACCAAATTGAACAATGATTTTCAATGTCGGGGGATGTGAGTGGTACATGTCGGACGCTTCTCACCACACTTCTTTCATGAAAAGCGTCCTGCTTGTGATGGTCTTCGTCCTCG
>PBUZ01000057.1 GCA_002728035.1 Methanobacteriota archaeon | reverse complement strand
CACGCCGTGTTTCTCGGAGGGAATCGGTGTGGTGGCATCCCAGCAAAGTCGGGATTTGTCATCGTCAAAGGTTAATCCACGGCCCACATCAAAGCGAGAGGTCAACTGCCAGAGCAGGCGACGACGGGCTTGCTTGTGCGTCATGTCCAAGTCATCGTTGGTGATGAACAACCAGCGTAGATTTTTGTTTGAATCCAATTGCCAAATTGAATTTCTCAATTGAAGAATCTGCTCAATTCGCTTCCCTTCTTGTTCGTCGTCCCCTTCGTGCTGACCCGTTCGTGGACTGGGCGTGCCTTCGATGGATGTTGAGACCACCAGCATGTTGTCTCGCAGCATCCGTGCTTGGCGAACTTCGGGGAGTCCCTCAACAGCGGATAGCCCGTCAAAGGGTTCGGAAGCAACGACACCTTGGCGCCAACTCGGCGTGGGCTGATTGTACGAACCTTCGAGCGGTTCGTCGGGCGAACGTGGGTCGGTCGACACCAGCGTGGTGGCGTCGATGAGAAGTTTGTCGTGGACGTTCTCAAACGGCGAGGCGGCTTCGAGCGCGTCGGCCACCATGCCAGGGAGGACAACGACGTCTTGGCTGATCTCGACCTTGTCGTTTAACGCATCCAAGAAGGCTTCGAGGTCTTTGGGGTTCTGGTCCGGGTCGATGGCGACGATGACCTTGAGGAACATCATCTGTCCTGCGCCCAACAAGCCAAGGGCTGTTTTACGACCTTGTCGAGGGTAGCGCTGTTTCGAGGCAACGATGGCAAGGTTGTGGAAACCTGTTTCCAACGGGAGATGGACGCTCTTGACGTCACGGTGCTGGAATTGAAGCACAGGTGAGAACTGGCGCCCGATGGCCTCCCCAAGATAACCGTCTTCCATCGGCGGCAGACCGACGATGGTCGCTGGCAGGATGGCATCAGAACGGCAGGTGATGGCCGTCACGTGCAACACGGGGTACTGCCCTGTAAGGGAATAAAACCCGTAATGGTCGCCGAACGGACCCTCAAGTTTGGTCTCCGTGGGGTCGCAATAGCCCTCGATGATGATATCGGCTTCAGCCGGCACCCAGAGGTCTTGCGTCAGTGCCTTGGTGATGGGGAGAGACTTCTGACCGAGAATACCCGCAAACTGGTATTCCGAAAGGTTGTCAGGGAGCGGGGAGATCGCCGAAAAAATGAGTTCAGGTGGCCCGCCGATGCAAACGGCAACCGGCATTCGCTCGCCCCGAGCAGCGTGCTCAGCGCCGTGTTTGTGGATTTGCCAGTGCAAGCCAAGCTCGGTCTCGCTGTGAACCTGTGCTCGGTACATCCCCAAGTTGTGTTCGCCGTCACCGTCCTTGGTCACCACCAACGGGAGGGTGACGAAATGGCCACCGTCCATAGGCCATGTTTTGGGAATGGGCAGTTTGGTCAAGTCGTTGGGAAGGCGTACCCGTTGACCCTTTCCTTTGCGGACTTTCTTCGGTGGCATCGCCAACGCATCGCGCAGAAGTGGGAGCCCTTTCCACGGCTTGCGCATGTAAAGCCCGATGTCGGGCTTCATCATGGCCACCATGCGGTCACCGATTTCNGTCTCGTGGGTGGCGCCAAGTGCTCGCAAGGTGCGATCGTGGCTNCCAAAGGCGTTCATGAGCAACGGAATCGAGGCAATGCTACCGTCCGCNAGNCGAGGTTGTTCAAACAGCACCGCTGGNCCGNTNTTTTTCACCAAGAGGTCGGCGATAGCACCGGCTTCGTANACCACGTCGACGGGACGGGAGATTCGAATGAGCTCATCTCGCTGCTCGAGATGGTTCATCCAACGCCTCAACGTCTTCCATGCCACGGTGTGCGCTGGGGCTTCTTGCCTTTGAACCTCCGTATCCTCTCCATGGCGGCAAGTTGGTCGACAAACAACACCACCGTTTTCTTCATGGGCTACCGAAGCCTCGACGATGCGAGGAGGAGGNANAAGATGTACGATGTCGTCGTCATTGGTGCTGGCCCAGGTGGCGGCTCAGCCGCCCTTCACGCAGCCAGGGCCGGGTTGTCGACGCTGATTTTGGAGGCNGACCCCGAGATCGGTACGCCCGTCCATTGCGGCGAGTGTCTGTCGGAACTCGCTGTTCAGAATCTTGACCTCGCCCTTCCCGATCATGTCAAAGCATTGGATGTGAAAGGTATTCGCGTGATCTTCCCCGACGGCACAGAAAAACTCCTGACCGAGGAAGGCTATGTGCTTGAGAAACACCTCTTCGAGCGATGGCTCGCCGACGAAGCCGTGGCGAAGGGGGCGGAATTGTTGCTGCACCACCGCGTCACGGGAATGGAGCGAATATCCAATAGCGAAAATCAATTTTCCAATTGGGTTTTAACAGGAAGAGGAGACGCGTTTCCGCTTGAATGCAAAGCGGTCATTGACGCCTCAGGTGTTTCTGGTGCCGCTGCGAAACTGTTGGACATGGGCGGTGATGTGGAGGTCATCGCTGGGTTCCAATACGAAATGCTCGATGTGCCCAACGATGGTTACCTTGACTTCTATCTGTGGCCGAAGTATTCCCCCCACGGCTACGTGTGGATGATTCCCAAAGAAGGGGGGAGGGCGAATGTCGGCCTGGTCACAACCGACAAAAAGGGCGCCATCAAGTACCTCAATTCCTTCATCGAAGACACCTACCTTGCGGACAAACCCACCGTCAACCCNCCNTGGNGNGCAGAGGGCATCAAGGTTCGACCGTTTGGTGGAACCATTCCTATTTCGGGCCCAAGAACCACCACCGTTGACGACGGCATTCTTCTCGTGGGTGACGCTGCGGGCTTTACTTCTCCACTGTTTGAAGGCGGTACACATCTGGCCTTGTGGTCGGGAAGAGAGGCTGCGCAAACGGTTGCAGAAGCCCTCAAGGACAACAACCTCTCGAAGGCGAAATTGATGGCTTACGAGCGAGCGTGGAAGAAACGGTTTCCGCCGTACCACAAGATCCTCAAGGGCAAGACGGCGTTGTACGAACTCAGCGATGAGGAAATGTCTGCGATGGCCCGTTGCCTTCCAGAAGAATTGGGCAACATGAGTCCGGTTGACAAGGCCTTTATCGGTGTCAAAATCCTGTTCCGACGGCCGATGCTCTTCACCAAGCGAGTGATTTCCGTGTTGCTTTCGTTTGGTTATTCAAGAGCCAAGTTCTTCGGTTGGTAGCACGTTTCCGCCAGCGAGCATTGAGCAAAGGCCTTGAGGGTCGCCCTCCACCGATGAGCCATGTGGGGGGTCACGATGTGGTTGGCCCTCGTTGCGGTTGGGGCACTGATTTGGAACCCCCGACTCCATGAGCGTTCAACGGTGCTTTCAGCTGTGCTCCACCTCGCCATGGTGCTCCCGTTCGTTACCTTGGCAGGCTTGTTCATCATCAACGACACCTCCATTCATCACGTGGCTGCGTTCGGTGGCGAAGCACTTCCACTCAAGTATCGATTTGCAGCAACGTGGGCCGCGCGTGAAGGCCCGCTCTTGATGTGGCTCGGATGGATGTCGCTCATCTCGTGGATTTGGCGACGCCCGCTTCAAGGGGAAATGCAAACCGACAACGGTGCCTATGCATGGCGCCTTCGCTGGAGCCATCTGATGAGTCTCACCTTGCTGCTGATCGCCTTCTCCCTCGACCCGTTCAAAGCCACACCTGCCTTCTTCATCGGTTCTGGCCTCAATCCACTGCTTCAGACCGATTTAATGGTCATCCATCCACCGCTGATTTTCTTGACCTACTCGTTGTGCCTCCACCTCACGGCCATCGCCATTTCGGCCGCCTACACCCGAGAGACAAGCGGCCTTGGACAACGCATGCTGTCAATCGCCCGCCCTGGCCTGTTGATCGCCACCCTCGGTATTGGATTGGGCGGCCTTTGGGCCTACTTGATCCTTGATTGGGGAGGTTATTGGGCTTGGGACCCTGTGGAAACGGGGTCGTTTTTGCCGTGGTTGGCACTGGTGATGCTCGTTCACTTGCGAACAAGACCTGGTAAGGTTGGTGACGACATCTGGATCGGTGCAGGGCTCGCTGCAGGCTTTTTCTCGCTGTTCGCCACCACCGTGACGCGAGCAGGCGGCGTCTGGGCATCTTCTGTCCACACATTCGTGACCTCGGACAGCAGCACCCCTCCATCCGATGTGTTTGGCCGTTTGATGGTGTTGAGGGACGATGCGGCGGCCACGGAAGTGATGACCTACGTCGCTTGGATGTTGGTCATCATCGGCTGTTGGCTTACCGTTCAAAGGACTTCTTCAGACGATGCGCCCCCGAACGTTTCTGCCAGCTGGCCCATGTCCATCCCGGCGTGGTTTGCCCTGCTTGGCTGCCTGCTGTTGACGGGAAACAACGGTGAGGGTCTTTCGTGGATGTTGGTGCCTCAAATCACCTTCATCGTGGTGCTTCTCGCACCGCTGCTTGCTACCGGATTCCAGCGCCCGCAAAGCGGAAGGGTTCAAGACGATGGATGGAGGTACCCCTCGCTGGGACCTGTTCCGTTGGATGTTGTGCTCATTCTCGTCGTATACGCCATGACGTTGGACGTCTTCATCGCCGTGGCGACCACCGTGCTGTTTGTACCGCTCTACCGTTCAAAGAAGGCCCTTGAGGCCTGGCCATGGGCGGCAGGAGGCGTGATGCTTGGCCTCGGTTTGGCGTGGTCACAAATGCTGACACTGCCCGTTGCTGGATTCATTTTGCTGATGTTCGTCTTCCCATGGCTGGCTGCTCCGCAGGAGGAACGTGAAGACGACTTCAGTTGGACGGGGCGAAAGCACCAACTGCGCATGGCTTTGTGGGCCAGTGTCCTGTTGGTGAGCCTGTACCTTGTGCTCACTTGGGTCTTGTTGCTGGCGAGCATTGACGCCGTGAACTTCGAGGCTCACGAACTCTATGGCGCACCTTTCCTCGCAGCGCTTGGTGCTGCTTTCTTCTTGTACACCCGTCGCCAAGACGACACCGGCCACACCTTGATGCTCCTAGGCGGCGCAAGCCTGCTTTCCGTGTTGGGCGTTCTGTTCGCACCGGATGCCTTTGGCAGGGACAGTTCAACGCTCGTTTCCGAGCACTTGACCCGAGGACATATCGTTTGGATCTCGTTGCCGATGCTCACCTTGGCGACAGCCCCGATGATTCGAGAAGTTGGCGAGAACATCAACAAAGCACGCAAAAAAGGAACATGGAAACGTATCCCTCTCGGAGCGCACATCGTTCATCTGGGGCTGTTGTTGCTGCTGCTCGGCCACCTGTCCACGACCGTGCTCGTCGACCGTGGTTCGGCTGAACACCGCCTTTCCTTGGTGAAAGATGAAGTCATCCTTCACGACGGCCTCGGGTTCGAGTTTACGGACTTCATCCTCGACAGCAACAACCTCGAAGTCGGAGATGGGTTCATCGGCGTGAACATCACGGTGTACGAAATGGAGGACGGTGCAGTAGGCGCCGAAATCGGTCAGGTGACACCGGGAACGCTTCGTTTTGATGCACAAGGGGTTCCTCGGTCAGAAGTAGCCACGCTCACGAGGTTGACAGGTGACGTCGTGTTCATCTTTGATGGTAGCCAAGCGGGTGCGATGATGGCGACGGCTCAAGGCGGAAATCTCGAAAACGTCGAGCTCGTTCGGGTGACGGTGTACAACCTGCCTCACTCGCATGTTGTCTGGCTGGGGTGGGTGACGATGATGGGTGGCATGGCCATGGTCACGCTGGTAGGCGCAACGAACGGGGGACGAATCAGCACCCAAGACCACGATTCCAGCGGTGAAGAAGAATAATTGCTTCCAATGCAATTATGAAGGGGGGGCTGGTCGCCGAATCATTCCCTTGGAGGCAAGGCTATGGAAGAAGGAACAATTGTCCATGTTGATTATGAATTGTACAACAACGAAAGCGGTGACTTGATCGAAACCACTCGAGAAGCGGTGGCGAAAGAGCACGAGATGCACCAAGAAGGGCGCTCCTACAGCCCGATGGTTTGTGTGGTCGGCGGTGGCAACCTCATTCCTGGTTTTGAGGCTGCTCTCGGCGAAGCCAAGGCCAACAAGGAGATTGAAATCGTCATCGAGCCCGCCGAAGCCTACGGCGAGAAGGACGCTCAACAGATTGAAACGATCAGCATTGACAAGCTCATTCGTGCTGTCAAAGACCCGAACTCCCTCTACATCGGCGCACCCGTGACCGTCGGAGGACGACAAGGCTACCTCTCCTACCTTGCAGCCGGTCGTGCCCGTATCGACTACAACCACCCAATGGCTGGAAAGACGCTGAAATACTCGTTCAAGATCGTGAAGGTCGTTGAAGGCAAGGAAGAACAGGTCACGGCGTTGCTTGAATCCAACACCGGTCACAGCGACTTCGGCGTCTCCTTTGACGGCGATGACCTGAACATCGTGCTGCCTCAAACCATGCTCTTTGACACCAACGCTGCCATGATGAAGTTCCGTTTGGTCACCATCATCCGCGACGCAGTTGAGTGCGGAAAAGTCTCTTTCATCGAAGTCCACGAACCCCGTGGATTCGGCGTCATGGACGACGAAGACGAAGCTGAGGAAAGCGAGGACCTCTCCAAACTCTCGGTGGCTGACCTCAAGGAGCGATGCAAGGCTGCAGGATTGCCCGTTGGTGGCAAGAAGGCCGACCTTATCGCTCGTCTCTCTGCTTCCCAAGAAGAAGAGTGAAGTCGGAAAGCCGATAGAGATGCAACCGTTGGGTTGCTTGAGCGAGGGTGATGAGCATGGACGATGCCCAGGATGGTTCAAACCACACCCCACCGCTTCCAGATGATGAATACACCACGGCTGAAAAGGTCGTGATATGGGTCGCTGTTGGCTTTGGTTTGATGGTATTGGCAGGATTGATGCTGGCCTTTGACACGGTTTGGACCGAGACGTTGAAGCCCATCATCTGGGATCCTGTCGTCAAAGATGCTGGTGTCGCAGGTGATGCGGGGTATACACCGCAAAACACCGCCATCTACACCGTGAGCATGCTCGCCTGCGTGGTGCTGTTGCAAGCCATTTTTCGCAAGTGGAAATTGCCGTGCGATGAGCGCATGACCTTGGCCCTCATCGCGTGGGTCTGTCTTGCACCGGTGCTTCGGGTTCTCGAGGACGCTGATTTCTTCTCTTCATCGCAAGATGTCTTGTTCATTTCACCCATCATTCACCTTCACCTCGCCGCTTGGTTGGTGGGCATCGCTGTACTGAGCCACCTGCTCGGACGGCGCTTCGACGGATTGACCAGCGACCGAGCAGAAGATGCTCAACAAACGCTTCTGTTCGGCGGGCTCTTCGCGGCGCTGATGGGTCACTGGTACCTGCTTTACCAGCCCGCATATGCCGGACACGAAAACATCGAGTTTACCTTGGGCTCACTCGGATTGGCGGCTGCAACCGTCACGTTGCTTGTGAGTCTGGTCACAACCCGTGGTTGGGTGGCCATGACCCGCGGCATGATGGCGTTCGCCTCCAGTGCCGTTGTCTTGGGCTTGGCGCATTGGATCCAATTCGCTGCAACACCGTGGGCACAGGAAAGTGGTCGCGCCTCCGGTGACATCACCCTTTGGCCAGCCCTCATCGTGCTTGGGCTTCCCGCCATCGTCTGTTATGCGCTTTATTCAATGGGGAGGGAGGATGCTCAGCAACTTCGTCTCACCGGGTACAGTGCAGGCGTTCTTCCCGCAGGAATCGGCATCAAACAATGGGAAGATGAACAAGCCAAATGGGCCGACCACCCCGTCGAATTCCTGTCCAACAAAGCCCTGCTGGCTCACCCGATGGTTTTGGGGATGGTGTTTGGTCAGTTGTGTGACGGCTTTGCCACCATGGTGGGCATCGATATGTTTGGCTACGGGGAGAAGCACCCTGTGAGCGATGCTGTGATTCAGTTTGGTGGAAGCATCAACGATTCCCTAGGCGTAGACTGGGGCGAGGGTGCGTGGTTGTTTGCGCTCGTGAAAACGGCCTTGGTTGGCCTGATCGTATGGCTCTTCGTTCAGATGCGAGTCGAACAGCGGCAGCAACATTTCCGCTTGCTCATCGTTTTGGCCGTGCTCATCGTGGGACTCGCCCCAGGCATCCGTGACATCGGCCGCTTGATGTTGGGCGTTTGAGGCGCTGGTGTCCTCGGCTTCCATGAGATTAAGTGCAAGCATCTGTTGGGGTGTTTTGAGGGCTGAACATGGACAGGCTGCCAACGAGGGTCAACCGTGCTGACCCAGAGTTTGCCGAGCGAAAATCGCACAACCTTGCCCTTCTCAACGAACTACGTGAACGTCTCGACATCGCCTCCATGGGCGGCGGTGACAAGTATGTCCAACGGCATCGTTCGCGCGGCAAGCATCTTGCTCGTGAACGAATTGAGCGCATCATTGACCCTGGCACAGCCTTCCTCGAATTGTCTCCACTCGCTGCCTTTGAACTGTACGATGGCCGAGCCCACTCCGCTGGCATCGTCACGGGTATTGGCATGGTCCACGGCCGTGAATGCCTCTTCGTGGCGAACGACGCCACCGTCAAAGGCGGCTCCTATTACCCGATGACGGTCAAAAAACACATCAGGGCTCAAACGGTTGCTCATGAAAACCATCTGCCATGCATTTACCTCGTCGATTCAGGAGGCGCCATCTTACCCATGCAAGACGAAGTGTTTCCCGACATCGGGCACTTTGGTCGCATCTTCCGAAATCAAGCACGCATGTCGGGCGATGGCATTCCGCAAGTCGCTGCTGTTCTCGGCTCTTGCACCGCTGGCGGGGCCTATGTTCCAGCGATGTCAGATGAATCCATCATCGTGAAAGGAAACGGCACGATCTTCCTTGCAGGACCACCGTTGGTGAAGGCTGCTACTGGAGAAGAGGTGACGGCTGAAGAATTGGGTGGAGCCGATGTCCACACAGCACAATCGGGTGTTGCCGACCACTTTGCCGAAGACGAAGACGAAGCGTTGCGCATGGTTCGCAATGTCGTGGAAAACCTTGGACCGGTCAGCAAAGCGCCTGCAGCGCTCCAGGAACCCGAAGCACCCGCACACGATGTTGAGGACTTGCTCGGGTTGATCCCTTCGGACAACCGAACGCCGGTGGATGTTCGAGAACTCATTGCGCGTGTCGTTGACGGTTCTCGGTTCCACGAGTTCAAATCCCGCTACGGCACAACCCTCGTGTGTGGCTTTGCCCACATCCACGGCCACAAGGTTGGCATCGTTGCAAACAACGGCATCCTGTTTTCAGAATCCAGCCAAAAAGGCGCCCACTTCGTCGAACTTTGCGGTCAGCGAGGTATCCCCTTGGTGTTCTTGCAGAACATCACGGGCTTCATGGTCGGCAAGGACTACGAGGCAGGGGGCATCGCCAAAGATGGGGCAAAATTGGTTACGGCCGTTTCCTGCGTGAACGTGCCGAAGTTTACCGTCATCGTGGGCGGCTCGCACGGGGCGGGCAACTACGGTATGTGTGGACGAGCCTACGACCCACGGTTCCTCTTCATGTGGCCAAACAGCCGTATCTCCGTGATGGGAGGCCCACAGGCAGCCGACGTGCTGACCACCGTCAAGCAAGACCAACGAGCCCGAGAAGGCCTCGAACCGTTGACGGGCGAAGAACTCGAGGCGTTTCGCCAACCCATTCTCGACAAGTACGACACCGAAGGAAGCCCCTACTACTCCACCGCACGGCTTTGGGACGACGGTATCATCGATCCGAGGGATACACGGGATGTCTTGGGACTGTGCCTTGCTGCAGCCAGAAATGCACCGCTTCCCGACCATAGGTACGGTATCTTCCGAATGTGATTTTCCAATTAAGATTTTAATTTTTCAATTGAGGATTTGTTATGACCAATATGGATTCACCCCCTGCGACAGAACTCGTGGCTATGGACATCGTCGGCGACCAAGCCCGAATCACCTTGAACCGTGCCGAGAAATTTAACGCACTCAACGTCGCCATGATTCAGGAGCTCATCACGCTCTTCGAATGGACCGCTGAGCGCAGTGCTGGGCGACAAGATCGTCTCCACGACGACCAAGGGGTGCCCTACTTGCGAACCCTTGTGCTGCGCGGTGACGGGAAGCATTTCTGCGCCGGCGCAGACATCAACATGATGCGAGATGCGGGAGCCAACACGCCCGAAGAGAATCGAGCAGATTCCAAGCGACTTGACCGTTTGTTCAACGGCCTTTGGGCGCACCCTTGTTTCACGGTTGCAGCCGTACAGGGCGTTGCCCTGGGAGGAGGCGCTGGTCTGATCGCTTGTTGTGATTATGTCGTGGGCACCTCAAACCTTCGAATCGCCCTCTCAGAGGGGAAACTTGGCATTTTACCGGCCGTCATTGGCCCCTACGTGTATCGACGCCTTGGCTCGGCCACGTTCCGGCGCCTCGCCATGCAAGCCAGCCGAGTTCAAGCCGAAGAAGCACTGCGAATCGGATTTGTGGAGCGCATCGTCGATGACGGCGACGCACTGGACGAAGCCGTCAAGAGCATTGTAGATGAAGTCCTCACGACCGGACCATCAGCCGTTATGCTGGCCAAAGAACTCACACTTGGCTTTGACCGATGGACGGGCTCCGATGAGGAACTACGGGAATGGACCCTGGATTTCACCAGCAAGATGCGGGGGTCAAACGAAGGCCAGGAAGGGTTGTCATCCTTCCTCGAGAAGCGCCCACCAAATTGGAAACCATCGGATGAATCGTGAGGAGGTGTGCAACATCAAAGTCCTGGTCGCCAATCGTGGGGAAATCGCTTGTCGGATCCTCCGAGCCTGCATCGAAGCAGGCCATCCAACCGTGGCGGTCTATGCAGGCAACGACGCCGACAGCATGTTCGTTGAAATGGCTGACGAAGCCGTTTTGCTCGTGGGCGACACCATCGGGGAAACATACCTTGACCAACGCCAAATCATCGAAGCCGCCCGTTCAACAGGAGCAACCGCCATCCACCCGGGCTTTGGTTTCCTCTCCGAACGAGCGGACTTCGCAACGGTCGTCCTCGAGGCTGGCCTCACTTGGGTCGGACCCTCGCCACAAGCCATTGAAAAGATGGGCGACAAGATGACGGCTCGCCAGACGATGAGGCAGGCTGGCGTACCGGTCATCCCCGGTGAAGAAGTCGAAGAAGAGGATGAGGCGGCGGCTCTGGAAGCGCTTCGCCAAGCCTCAACACGCGTTGGCTACCCGCTTTTACTCAAAGCCTCGAGTGGTGGGGGCGGCAAGGGTATGCGAGCCGTTCACGACCCTGCCGATTTTGACCAAGCCGCCGCCGGTGCTCGACGCGAAGCGGTGGCCGCTTTTGGTGACGGACGCATCTACATCGAACGGCTCCTTTCGGGCTCAAAGCACATTGAGATTCAAGTCCTCGCCGACCAAAAGGGACGGACGGTCCATTTGGGCGAACGTGAATGCAGCGTGCAACGACGCCACCAGAAGGTGTTCGAGGAAGCCCCTGGTCCGACGATGACACCTGAACTTCGAAATGCCATGGGCCAAGCCGCCATTGCCGCAGCGAAAGCGGTTGACTACGTTGGTGCGGGGACGGTGGAGTTCTTGCTGGCTCCAAGCGGCGAGTTCTTCTTCCTTGAGATGAACACGCGTATCCAAGTTGAACACCCCGTTACGGAACTCGTTACGGGGGTTGACATCGTGCGGGAGCAACTTCGTATTGCGCAGGGCGAACCTATGTCGTGCGGCGACCTCATGCTCCGCGGACATGCCATCGAAGTACGACTCTACGCCGAGGACGCCGCCAACGGTTTCCTCCCGGCCATTGGTCCGCTCGCCGTGTTTCGCCCGCCCGAGGGGCCAGGAATACGCTTGGACACCGGTGTTCGTGAAGGCGATGAAGTAACGCCGAACTACGACCCGATGCTTGCAAAACTGATCGTTTGGGCACCGTCACGCCCTGAAGCACTGCAAAAAATGCGCCGAGCGCTGGAGGAGTTTGTGGTGTTGGGGACGACCACCAACCTGAGGTTCCTGCGTGAGTTGTGCGATGAAGAAGCTGTCGTTTCGGGAGCCACCACGACAACCACCATCGACGATCTTTGGCCCAATGGTTGGTCGCCTTCCCCGTCCCGATTGCTGGAGGATGCTTCGCTGTTGGCTGCTTCTGCGGCCGAACAATTCGGCCTCCATCGCCGTTCCGCTTCAACAGGTCAAACAACGGGTGAGGTAGCGCCCAATCCCTTCATCACGCTCCAACGGAGGTATCCCTGATGCAACATCTGTTCGGCAGCCCAGATGGGCCCGTTGAGGTCACCTTGACCAAAGATGGGAACGAATTCGTGCTCGAGGGGGCTCGAGCGATGTTGACTTCTCGGGGTCAACTGAAGCTTCAACTTCCAGACGGAACAACCGAATTGGCCCATGTCGCCAAGGTCGGTGATGCATGGTGGGTTCATCTTCGCGGCCACACCTTCCGGTGGGAACGGATTGAGCCCGGTTCAACATCAGCCGATGAAGGCGGTGGTTTGGTGGCGCCCATGCCCGGCAAGGTGCTCGAGGTTCTCGTTTCACCGGGCCAACAGGTCAAGGCCGGTGATGCACTGATGGTGCTCGAGGCGATGAAAATGGAACACCGTATTGTCGCTTCCACCGACGGTGTTGTCGCTGCAGTCCACTTTGCGGCAGGTGAACAGGTGATGCAGGGCGCCTCGTTGCTCGAACTTGAAGAAAGCAATTAGAAAATTAATTTTTCAATTGGTTTTTTCGCCAATCATTCACCCTTGGATTTAGGGATGAAATCCATCCCTGTCTGCGGTTGAGAAACAGGCGGTTATAAGCAAGAAAGATGTGCAAAAATCATGCGAAATCCTTTCATGATGCTCACCGATTGGAGCGTTGATCGTCCCAAGCAAGCCTTCAGCATCGTCTTGCTCACGATGTTTGTGCTCGCTTCAGGCGGCATGCACCTCAACTTTGACAACAGCGAAGACGGATTCTTTCCCGACGATCCCAGCGTTGATTTGCTCAACGAAGTCGAGAGCGAATACCGTGCCAACATCGACTTCATTCGGGTTCTCAACGAAATTGAGGCGGAAGACCTCCTCGAGGCCGACACATGGCACGCCTTGGCCGTCATTGAAGCAAGGATGCTCAACGACACCAACTTCGAACCCTACCACTACCCATTGTTTGGAACCCAGGCCAACAACGGCCCTGCTGGTCAAGCCATGCAGTGGATGGTTTTGCACGACGAAGATTTAGCACAAACGTGGCTTCCAGCCCTGCAGAGTGCCGTGGTAGAGGTGTTGATGGCCAACGACGATGCAAATCTCTCAGCCGCCTTAAGCAACCTCTCCTCGGCCAGTTTATCGGTCCCCGATGTGCAACCCGTGACGCCAGAACGATTGCTCGCGTGGGATGCTGGTGAGCCTGCTGTGTGGTTGCCTCGCATGGACAGCGGCGCCAACCTCTCAGACGAACTGGGTGCACTGATGGGTCAACTCGCCAGCTCAACCGAAAACCGAACACCGGCTCAAGCGGGGCAAATCATGGCGGTTACAGGACCCTTGCAAGGCCAACTTGGCCCCTTGCTGGGGTTGCAAAGCGTTGACTTCCGCGCCGCAATCTTATCCTGTATCCCAAACGAGGATGCTGAAGACCCTTGGGTCAGCGATGGCCCCGTGATGGTCACGCTTGTTGTTTCCAGCGAGCCGATGGATTACGGCTACGACATTCTGGGTGACGTGCAAGCGGATTTGGCCACATGGGCCGAAGCGATGGAAACGGACCTTGTTTCAGCGACCAACGACAACGATTTGCGCACCTTTTCCTTCGCCCAATTTGCTGAGAACTCGAGCGCTACCATCGGTAAGGAAATCGGCATGCTCACCAGCGCAGCCATGTTGTTGCTGGGCATCATTCTCTGGTTCAACTTCCGAAGCATTCGAGAAACGGCCTACGTCTTGATGCTCACGGTGGTGGCGATTGCTGCCACCTACGGGCTTTCAGGATGGTTGCAATTTGCAGGCATCAACATGACGTTCAATGCAGCAATGAACTCGATTCCGGTCTTGCTGTTGGCCATTGGCGTTGATTATGGGTTGCACGTCGTGCTCAGGATTCGCGAAGAATTGACCGAGGAAGAGCGACGTAACCCCCAAGGACGCCTCACCCTTCGTGATTTTGACAAACTCGCCCGTAGCAGAGCCATTCGACAAGGCACCGTGTTGACCTCGATCGCCCTGATGATCGCCATCACCACCGACATCGTCGGTTTCCTGTCCTTCAGGCTCTCTTCGTTGGCGTTTTTGCAAGTCTTTGGAACCGTGATTGCCATCGGGTTGTTTCTCATCTATTTGCTCAGCATCTCGGCACTACCCGCTCTCATGCTCATCCTTCCAACCAAGCGACTGCCGCTTGAAAAGGCCAGCAAGGTCGAGGTCGGTCCGCTCAGCGTCGAGGTTGGAAAACTGTCACAACGACCTGTGCTGGTCGGCCTAATCGCTCTGGTTCTTCTCGCCCCTATGGTCGCGGGTTTCCAACAGTTGGAAGTCGCGTTTGAGCAGCGTGACCAACTGGACGAATCCGTTCCAGTCGTCCAAGATTTCCTGCTGATCAGCGACGCCTTTGGCACCAGCCGCTCGCCGCTCTATGTCGTACTCGATGGTGACATCATGAGTCCCGAGGGCCGTGCTGCATGGACCCTGGCGGCTGACCTTCTGACTGCACGGGACGACGTGAACGGTGTTCCCAACGGCATTTGGGACGTGTTTGAACAAGCACGCCTCCAAGACCCGGTGGTGGACGAGTGGATGGTCGCTGCTGACAACGGCGATACCGCCGCATGGGACGCACTTCTCTCGTGGTCCCTGAACAACGTCACGGGCATCGAGACCACCAAAGCCTTCCTTGCTCGTGACGGCGAGCAGACGGTCCTCTCCTTCCAAGCCGATACGCTGGACTGGGGCGCTACCGTGGACTTCGCAGAAAGCCTGGAAGCGGCGCTTTCCGACCTCGATGAAGAGGCAGGCGACGGCTTCACACTACGCCTGAGCGGCCGCAGCCTCATCAATGCTCAAACAACCTCGGACGTCGCTTCGGCCTCGGTGCAATCAACGGCCATCGTCGCCGTGGTGATCCTGTTCATGCTGATCGGTATCCACACCACTCGAAACGGAAACAACGTGGTGGAGGGCCTGCAACGAGGTGTCGTTTCGTGGATCCCACTCATGATGGTCGTCGTTTGGGTCTACGGAATCATGGGGTACACCGGCTACAACATTAATTCTCAAACCGTCACCATCGGAGCGCTGTCGCTCGGCCTGGGTGTTGATTACGCTGTCCACTTCACCACACGATTGGAAGAAGAGGCGGAACATCGGCCGTTGGCACCGCCCGAAGAGTGGGTGGCTCGGTCAACCGCGACCACCGGTCGCGCCATGGCGGGTGCAGCGTTGACCACCGCTGGTGGGTTTGCTGTGTTGAACCTCAGCGCCTTGCTACCCCTTCGCCTGTTCGGCCAAGCCTTTGTGGTGGCCATTACCTTGGCTCTGCTGACCAGTTTGCTCATCCTTCCCGCTCTTTACGCCCCGTTCCTCAAGCGGAACGCCATCGCTGCACAGGGTGAGAGCGAATGAAGCGGAACACCGTTTTTTGGTTCACCAACCTCGTTGGCCCGCTGATCTTGGCCTCGTACTGGCGAGGTGTTCGTGCGGTCGACGACCCCTTGGTCTACTGGGGTGATGTTCCTTCCTCAATGCAGTCGTTCATCGTTCCATGGATGTTTGTGGCTGCTGCAGGTTACTTGCTGATGTGGCATCGTTTCTTCTTCGCATGGGACGAGGCCACCGTCGCCACTCTGCACTGGCCGGGTCAACAACCCGATGGGAAAGGTGTTCAGCGGCTCTTCATGGTGTACGCTGCGTTCTTGCTGTCCTCCATGGTGTGGATTGACCTGACCCGAATCTACATCGAAGCACCGAGCATGGTTGCCGCCGTTGCCATCATCGCCGTTTTGTGGACAGCGGGCCTTGCATCGCTGGCGTTCGGTCTTCTGGTATGGCCCTCAAGAGAGCGTCTTCCGGGCGCACGATTTGTGCTCGCAGGTTGTGTCATGCTTTCCATCCAATGCACGTGGTGGGATGCCCTCTACTGGGTTGCCAACTTCGGTTGGTAGGAACAGGCGTTCAAATACAGACGGGGTGAGTTCTGCGCATGCCCAACGGGAAGTTCGTCCTTGTGGTGATGGTGGTGCTGTGCTTCCTTGCGGGGTGTACGGCGAGCCCGAGTACAACGCCCGTTTCACAAATAGAGGCGGGAGAAAACATCACCCCTGTTCCCGAGCGCATCTCCTTCACGGCGCCAACCTTCGATCGTGCTGTCGACAACGGTGCTGTGCATGATTTGAGGAGCAGTTTCGATGGTCCTGTGCTGATGCTGTGGGTGGCAGCGGGGTGCAGTGGATGTCACGACTGGACGGCCATGCTGAAGGATGAATTGGCTGCAGGCAACATCTCCAACACGACCAACATCGTTTCCGTACACCGTTATGCTTCCTTTGAATCCAGCGAATCTGTGGCAAATCGCTACGCTTACAACAACAGTTCACACCACACGCCCTGGCCCTTGCTGTTGCCTGACGAAACGACGACGGTGATCGATGTCGAAACTGGACGCATGACGAACGTGAGCCTCTACCGTGCCTTTCAGGAGCCGGTCACACCGACCTTGCAGGTTGTGGATGAGGAGGGACGGCTGGTGTGGACGTCCAAGACATATTGGGCCAACAGCACCGTACTCGCAGAAGCATTGAACATCATGGATGAAGGTGGGCAATAACATGGTCGCCTTGATTGACATCCTGTTTTGGTTTTCCAGCCTTTACATCCTCCCCTTCTGGTTGATGATGTGGTTTGCCCCCACCCACGAGCGGACGGCTGCGTTGATGCGAAACGAATGGGTCTACCTCGCACCGCTTGCCGCCGCCTACACCATCGCTGTTCTTCCGAACCTGTTGGACATCTTCATCCAACTTGGTAGCGACATGCCGACGCCCGATATCGTGGTCGGTTTGTTTTCCGAACGTGAGGTCATCCTCATCGGTTGGTTGCACTACCTGGCCTTTGACCTGTTTGTCGGGCGTTGGACGTGGCAGCGCTTGGTGGCTACGGAGAAGCCGATTTACATCTCCATGCCCGTTCTGGTGCTGTCGATGATGGTGGCGCCGCTTGGCGCCCTGCTCGGTTTGCTCGTCACCCGTGAGTACAGTGAGGATGTGGCGGAGACCGCGCCAGCGATGGTTTGAGCAATGGGTGCCGTTGTGTTCACAGGCGTATACATGGGGCCCGTTGTGTCTAGATACATCACACACCCCAAAGACGTGAATAATCACAAACTCACGTGACGATCTAAAGGGAATTCCTTGTGATCAAATCAAGTAAATCCTTTGCTCTTTCATCGATAAAGTCTTGGAATTTTCCGGTTGTATTTTCATTTTTTACCCAATCAGGGATAAAATCTTTTCCAAGTGCAATATTTAGGTCCGGATTGGACCGTTCAATTTCGCTGAAATAGTCTTTCGGGTCTCTGTCTGAGATTTTTATATTGAGCAGTTTGGGGATATAAGCGCGATTAACAATGCTCTCTTTGTTTAGTGTCATACTATTTTTTGATAGGAATTTATCTGGATAGACATGATGGCTCTGGAAATCATCCTTTTTGTTCCATTTAGGAATTTTACTGTTATTCATCCATGAGATGTATCCTTGATTTTTGTAGGAAATCAAATTAGAAATTGCTTTGGGAAGAGCACCTGTGGTGGCTGTGACATCAA
>PBUZ01000056.1 GCA_002728035.1 Methanobacteriota archaeon | reverse complement strand
GGATTCGAACCTGCGAACCGTTACGGACTGGGACCTCATCCCAGCGCCTTTGACCAAGCTGGGCGACTCCTGCGCCGACCTTCGCTCTTCCCTCGCGTATATCAACACCGCGACCTTTCCTCAAGCCTGTTCGTCGAAGAACACGGCGACTTCGTCCAGCGATTTTCGATGGATGTCCGGCACCTCAGCACCCTCCGCAGGGTAGCCAACGGGCATGACGAGCATGGCTTCCTCGTGCTTGGGGCGGTCGAGGAGTTCTCGAAGGAACCCCATCGGCGAGGGCGTGTGGGTGAGCGTGACGAGACCCATGGTGTGCACGGCCTGAATGAACATACCCGCTGCAATACCACACGATTCGGTTGCGTAGTAGGTTGGCCCCCATTCGCCGTTCTCCCGCAAGCGTTTCTTCTGCTTGAACAGCACCACGACCCATGGAGCATCGGTGAGGTGAGGCTTGACCGCATCGGTGCCCAGCGGCTCAAGTACTTCCGACCACGCTTCCGGCATACGCTCTGCGTATGTTTTCTGCTCTTCTTCCTCCGCCGCTTCTCGCAGTTTGACCTGCAGGTCTGCGCTTCGGATGGCCACCCATGTCCACGGTTGGAGATGGGCACCGCTTGGAGCCGTTGAGGCGGAACGAATGGCCAATTCGATCACTTCACGGGCCACATCCCTGGTCGAAAAATGGCGTGTCGTACGACGCTCTTCCATCAGCGCCAGATTCGAACGCCCTCGCTCAAGCATGACCGAGGAAGGTGTTTCAGACCATATCAAAGGAATGAACGAGGCAGCATCTTGCATAGCCATGCGTACCTTCCCTTCCCTATGGAAGTAGTGGGGCGATTCGCACGTGTCTACATCCATCCATAGACGCCGTTCAACAAGAAGAGTGCAAAGCCCAGCGGTACACCGTAGTAGAGGAGTTTCAGAACAACACCAACCCAAGGCCTTCGCTGCACATGTTCGTCAACCACCTTCCCGACACCTTCACCGACCACCGTAAGGAGTTCTTCTGCCAGCACATCCGAGTTCATGACCTTCCACTTACGGCCCCATATGTGATGTTTTTCTCGGCTGATGAGGAGTGAGCGAAGATTTTAGCAAAGTACCCCGGGGCACCAGTTGTGTTGATTGAATTCGCCGTGGGCTTACTCATTGTCGCTTCCTTTGCTTACGGTGTTTGGAAATCGTGGACAACGGGCGAACTCGCCATGATTCGCTCATCACTTCAAGCGGTTGGCGAACTTCAGGACGATGTGTTTGGAGGCGAAACACGCAC
Source organism: Methanobacteriota archaeon (assembly GCA_002728035.1). Taxonomy (GTDB): domain Archaea; phylum Thermoplasmatota; class Poseidoniia; order Poseidoniales; family Poseidoniaceae; genus Poseidonia. Next base: position 4,307 of record PBUZ01000056.1, on the reverse strand, counting down.
GCTTCAATGCGTGATGGGCGAGAACGAACATGCGTTTGAGATCAAGACCTTGGGCGATGTCCTGAACGTGTTCATGTACGATGACGGAGGCGGAACGCTCTACCTCCAATCATCAAAAGAACACGGCGTTCGAATTGAATTTACACTCAATAGCGAACACGGCGACGATTTCATGACGTTTCGCACCATCAAAGGCGAGGAGACGGTGGAAGAACGAACCGTGAATCTTGACAAAGAAGGCCCCAGCGGTACCATTCAGTATCTGAAAACGACCTTCGGCGACCTAAGAGCGAACTCGGGCACATGGTGGAACAACGAAGAATCCGCTGCGTGATGTTTCAGGTTTGTTTATAGCAAATGATAGGATAGAAATGCCAGTGACCAACGATTCTGAGTATATTTCTTGTGATATCTGTGGTAAATTAAACAGGATTCCAATGACGCATCTTGGTGGCGCCAATTGCGCTGCATGCGGGCAAACACTCGTTCGCAATCAACAAACCCTTTCCACGCAGAGAACCATTCGTGCTTCGGGGGTTAATCGGAAAACCTTGGGACTTCGACAAATAGCCACCGGGATCAATATCTTAATCCTCTATTTCTTTTTACTCGCAGTACCCCATATTTTGGAACTCGCTCGCCTCAGTACATTGGACTATGACGATATCAATGAACAATCAAGTGGTTCGAACAATGGACAGATTGTAGATGAGGTGGCTTGTTCAGTTGACCTTTCCAATGAGGATTTCTTTGATTGTATGGTGGGTCAGGCAATTCAAGCAGAAGCAATCGCTTTCATTTTCCAATGCATACCTCTCGCAGGTGTTGCGATGATCTCTGTGGGCTTACACAACATCAGATTAGCCACGGAGGCATAATTTTTCATCACTCATTCGGGCGAACGCTTCAATCGGATATGCAACTCGTTGCGCCGCATAAACGGCAACGTTGTCCACGGGTTTTCGTACACAGCGAGGACGACGGGCCCCGTACTTTCCAACCCCTCTTGTTCCAACGCAGCCCGGAGCCGTTGTTCAAGGCGGGCGCGTTTTGGTAAAGTTGTCCGACCCGAAAACGACAACACAGCCACATCTTGTCCAGGACATTCCACCAACATCACATCAGCGTCGTTGGGTCGTGGAAGCGTTTCAACGGAGTATGCCGAAGGCATGGTGAAGGCCAACCAACCCGAGCCCCCCTCGTCCCACATGCTCACTGGAGCCGTCATGGCGATTGAGGCGCCTTGTTGATTTCCTCCGAAAATATATCCAGCTACACGGCGAAATCCGTTGGATGGTGTGCCGTTTGCTTGCATTGCAGTCCGCACCTTTGCCTGCACGGTGCTGGTGTAGCGGCGCACCTCGACACCGTTGAACGAGGTGATGACCGTATAGGAAGGCTCTTCCAATTTTTCGCCCATGGTTCACAGGCTACCATCATGCCTTTGATGTGTTGTGTTCGCCCGGCCAACGGCCACGCAAACGAAGCCAAGCCTCGCTGCAAAACATTAGCCCGTAGACGGACGTCAACCAAAGCGTTGGGCGGCCCCAGGTCGCCACCGAGGAATCTTGGGGCAACAGGCCGCCTTGGAACGCCAACAGGCAGCACAGCCACAACAACGTGAGGCCGTGGAGAATCCAGCGAACAGCGCTCAACAACTCCCTTGAGGTCGCCTTCATCTCGGTGAGTTCAGCTTTCGTAAGCAGCGCAGAGACCCCGACGATTTTGTCGAGGGCTGAACCACCGTTCCAACGAATTCTTCCAAGCTGCAAGCGCGTCAAATATTCAATCGCCGTGAACAAGGTCACCCACACCACAACGACTTCCAAAAACGGCTCTGCACCGCGCAAGTCCAACGACCCCNAAATGGTCCAGCCCATGAGTACCCAAAGCCATGCGACCAACAAGAGTTGGAAGGTGTGCGCGAAGCGACTGAGTTTTTGCAACAATTCCGCATCGTGCCCCAAAGCGAATTCCAAGACCAAAACACCGACTGCTGCGAGACAGGCGGTGGCGCTGGCGAGCAACCACCAACCGGACAAATCTGCATCCCGCCACGCCAGCATGAGCGCGGCCATGACCCAACCGAGGACAACAACCGTTGCGAGGTTGGCTGCAGCCTGCATGGTGTAGAGCGGGTCACGCCCATCACGTAAAACGGCAAGCCCACCCATGAGTTTCACTTCGAAGGCGGAATCATCAACGATCCCGTGAGCCGCTGCGGCCATACCTCCGGCGGATTTGATGCGAGCAGCCTCAACGATGCTGTGGGCCNCCCCGTCTTCCCAATCGCTTCCCGAAGACCACGATGAGCCACGGCTGGCTGCATGGGCAGCACCCGCACCGCGTGAGCGCCCCCCACGAGCCGAACGCGTTTTCGCCCATGCCCGAATTTCGGGAGAGATGATTTCCTCGACCTGGTCTTCGTTTAGAGGTGCACCGTGGTCGGTGTAGAGCCAGCGGCATTGAATGGGCACGGGGTTGGGGTCCACATCGGGCGCCACCATTTGGAACTGGCCAGGACCGAGGGTCGGCAACTGCGCCACGAGGTCTTGGTCACCCCCGCTTTCTTTGAGCAAATGGCGAACCTTCTCAACGTCTTGNGGTTGGGTAAACCGACCGATGAAGGTCGTGTTGGCTTGAGCCAGAATTTTGTAATCCACGTCGCTGACGTTTTGGGTTGCGAGCACACAAGCAACACCGTACTTCCTCGCTTGTTTGAAAATGAGCTTGATGAGGTCTTTTGCGGGGGGATTTCGAGGATGAGGTGGGAGATAAGGGGCCACTTCATCCATGAAAAAGAGCAACTTCAGCTCACCATCGGCTGGCTGTTGGGTCAACATCCAGTCGTAGAGTTCACGGGACAGCTCCTGAACGAAATACTGCTTTTGGTTCTCGTCTTGAATCGTGTTGAGGTAGACGATGTTGAGTGGGATTTTTCCGGGGACGGCAGGCTCAACAAAGGCATCGATATCGATGGGGACGCCGTTGGAAAACAACAGTTGGTTGACGCCCGAGGAAAACGCGGCGAGGCGGCGGGCCAAGTCGTTGCGCGTTGATTTCGGAAGCCGCTCCTCAAAATTGGTGAGCCCGCGNTCGATCATGACTTCATTCCAAGTGGGGGGATCGACCTTCTCTTCCTCTTCATCTTGGTCAAAGCATTCGGGGTAGAGGTGACGGGTGAACTCCTGATGCGGCTCTCGCACCACACGAGCGAGCGCTTGGAAATCTCCGACATCCAAACCACAACGCGTCCCCTCAACGAGAATTTCGTAAAGGAAGGGCTTGACCGTCTTTCCCTGAGCCTTCTCAACGTCAAACCCTGCTAAGTTCGCAAAGCCAGCGGCCACCATGTCCCATGCCGTGATGGCTTCTTCGGGGTCCAAATCTGCCGGCGGGGCTCGAAACGGGTCGATACAAAGCGGAAGCCCCTTGCTTCGCAGTGGCGTCCACACACGAACCTCGCATTGCGACATCAATTGCTTGGCGCGCGCAACATCGCCGTCNTTNTCTTCAAGCTCCCCAGCATCAATNCCGAGCGCAAGGCGCGCCAAGTCGCCCTGGGGGTCGATGATGAGTGCAGGAATCCCAGCAAGCGCCGCTTCTTCGATGAGGGCTTTGGCCATCACGGTCTTCCCCGAACCCGTTGAGCCCAGCATCGCACCGTGACGAGCCAACACTTGTGGAGCGATATCGATCGGGTCACCGGTGTCTCTGCGATTGCCGAGAAACAACCCCTTTGGCTTGTACCGTTTCTTGTTTGGTGATGGGGCTACAGGTTCGTCAAATAAGTCGTTGACCAGTCCCCCAAGANNCCCCTCCTNTTCGGACACGTCGCCCTCGCCAAGCGAGGGGGAACCACGCTCGTCTTGAGACACCATGCGGCCACCAAAACGGTTGGGGGTCTTGAAAGGCACGCTGGGGGAGGTGGGAAAAACGCACACTCAAGGAGGAGGACGCGTTCGCCGACGCATGGAGCGAATATCCATGGCACGACCGTCATGGGATGACGAGATGCGGAACGCCGCTCTCNCTACACTCGANTCGCTTCATTGGGTGAAAGGNCCTCAAGGCAAAGCGTTCGGNAAAGAATTTGCAGCGTACTGNGGGGCGGTTCAAGGCACACCCTGCCAGAGCGGTTCCGTGGCGTTGTGGGGNGCTTTGCGGCTGTTGGATATCGGNCCCGGNGACGAAGTTCTCGTNCCTTCGTTGACGTACATCGCCACGGCTACNTGCGTNTCNCTNGTCGGCGCTGAGCCAGTTTTNGTCGATGTTGAACCCGACCATTGGTGTGTGGACATGGCTTC
>PBUZ01000055.1 GCA_002728035.1 Methanobacteriota archaeon | reverse complement strand
GGGTCGAATCGAATTCGTGAAAGTAACGACGTGCCATCAGGGCATAGGTCCCGGGGAAGGTCAAACCAGCGAGGCGTTCCCATTCCGTGTCACCAGAAACGCCCAACCAGTAGCGCTTTCGCTCCGCCGTGAGGTCGTTCATTTTCTCGATACCACCTGCGACCACCACATCGGCTTGCCCGCTCTTGATGGCCATCCAAGCATCGCGGAACGCGAAACCTGAAGATGCGCAGGCGTTCTCCACCCGGCGAACTGGAATGTTGTCCATCGCTGAGTGTTCGGTAAGCAAGGCCGCCGTATTGCCCAGTTGTGAGCCGCCAAAGGCAATGCTTCCGATGAAGGCTTCATCGATGGATGCTGGTGAAAAGTCGCCGTCGATGCTCGCAAATGCACGAGATGCTGCTTCAGCCCACATCCCTTTGAGCCCCGAGGGATGATTTCCATATTTTGTCTGACCAGCGCCGACGACGGCCACATCCACCATGTTCGTTGCAGAATGATGCAGCATTTCATACCCACGGCCTTGCATGTTGAAAAGCACGGCTTTACCTCGGTCTCCAACCCGCAGGGTTCTTGAACAGGCCTCGCCCGCATGGGGTACATGCTACGCCAATGCAGAGAACATGGACATTTCTCGGGAACCAACTGCCCCGTGTGCAACGAAGAAGGAAAATTCATCATGAGCGACCGTGAAGCCAACTCGCTTGGCCGCATGCTGGCTCTGGTTCTGCGTCACGCACCTGAGAAGTTCGGCGTTGAAATGGACATCAACGGCTGGGTCAGCACACGTGAACTCTCTGAAGCCATCGGCAACCAACGCCGACACTACCATTGGCTACGAGGATGGCATTTCGAGGCCATCGCAAACGCTGACGAAAAGGGCCGTTACCAAGTCGAGAACAGGATGATTCGAGCGACCTACGGCCACTCGATTGAACTCGACCTCGATCTGCCAACCGATGACATCCCTGAGGTCCTCTACTATCCGTGCGAGGCCGACGAAGTCGAAACACTCCTTGAATTCGGATTGACGGCAGGTGACCGCAAAAACGTCCATCTTTCACGTTCCATCCACAACGCAATGGAAGCGGGACATGTCCGCATCGACCGTCCGACCATTTTGGAAATCGACACCGCACGAGCGATCGCCGATGGTCATACGATTTACCGTGCAGGTACAACGGTGTTCCTCACCGATGAAGTGCCTGGTGAATATCTCTACAAGGTCGACGAAGACGACCCCATGATTCTCGAAATCATCGACGAATGGGAACGAGAAGAAGAGTGATTCATCACTTCTCAGCGCCACAGGCGGGACAGAACGCCAAATCGGGCTCCAAGATTGCTCGGCACGTTGCGCAATGGACTTGACCTGTCATCAACGCTTCAACCTTCTTTGGGGCAGGAGCGGGCGTGATACCTTCTTCTGAATCGACCAGACGAACGGGATCGATGCCGTGGCGTTGAAGTTCTTCAACACGATTCTTGTAGATAATCGCCTCCTGCATGGCGGCCTCCAATTGCCAAAGGCGTTGTTCACGCTCTTTTCCATCGGCAATGGTACGCGCTTCTTCAATGCAAACTTGCAGATGTCGCATGAGAGCATCAACCGTCGGCTCGTCGCTCATGGAACCCGCTCCTCCGCAGTGCCTCATGAATCCTTGCCACATGTTCACAACGGTATGCTCATGTTGGTTGGCCATGTAGGGTGGTCATGCGTGAGCGTGTGGTGCTCAAATGGGGCGGTGGCCTCATCACTGAAAAAAGCACGATGAAAACCGTTCGCCAAGACGTCCTTCGTGACCTTGCTGAACAACTTGAACAGTGCCTTCTCAGCGGCGTCGATGTGGTGCTGGTTCATGGTGCCGGCTCGTTTGGACATCTCAAGGCCAAACAATACCGACTTGCAGAAGGCCGAATCACAGGGTCAGCGCCCATGGGCCCGCTCACGCAAGATGAAGCGGTGGAAGAAGTGCGTGCTGACATGCTTGAACTCAATGCACATGTCATGCAAGCCCTCACCGAACGTGACATCTCTGCAGTCTCCCTTCCGCCTCACACATGGGCAACGAACACCGGGCCTGCATTCGAAGGTGACCTCGCCATGTTTTCTCAAGCACCCAGTGGAATCGTGGTGGTGACGCATGGAGATGTCGTCGCTTGCCACGATAAGCGTGAATTCGGCATCCTGTCGGGCGATGACTTGGTGCTACGTCTTTCAAAAGAGCTGCCAGACGTGACCCGCTTGGTGTTTGCCATGGGTGGTGTGGAAGGAGTGCTCGAATCCATGCCAATAGACGACCAGCCAGGCGTGTTGATCGAAGCGTTGACGAAAAACGCGATGTTCGATGACGAACACATGTCCGAAATGGATGTCACGGGGGGCATAGGCCTCAAGGTTCAACGAGGATTTGCTGCACTCGAGTCGGGTNTTGAGGTGTTGTTGGTCAGTGGCGAAGANCCCCAGAGGGTGGCTGACGCCTGCCTTGGAAATCCNGTACGAGGCACCCGTTTGGTCGCATGAAGAGGCAGAGAACTCTTCATGTAGCCTCCGCGTTTCCAAACAAACGGTGAACACATGAGTGGGTACGGAATCGATGATGTCCCACATGTTGAATTGGGTGAAGCAGACCTCGTCGCACTGGCTGATGCAGACGCCGCCCAAGTCGCTTTGATGGCAGAAGCCGTCATCCGTGTGGCTGAAGACGATACGGTCTTGGGCCCCGTTTCGAAAGTAGAGTCTCATCGTGGCCCTGGTTCATTTCACCGTGCGTTTAGCCTGCTGTTGTTCAACACAAAAGGTGAGATGTTGCTTCAACAGCGGAGTGCAGAAAAGGTCACCTTCCCGAATGTTTGGGCGAATGCGTGTTGCTCACATCCACTTCACAGCGAAGAAGAACTTGATGAAGAAAACGCCATGGGTGTGAAGCGAGCAGCGGTACGCAAACTTGAGCAGGAACTCGGTATTGACTCCTCAACCGTTTCCGTTGACGACATGGTGTTCATGACCAAAATGCGATACAGCGCACGTATGAACCCCGAATGGATTGAGCGGGAAGTCGACCATATCTTGGTCCTCTGTGCCGATGTCGACCTCCACCCAAATCCGAATGAAGTCAGCAATATTTTGTGGGTCTCCCAGGAAAAAATGGAAGAAATGCTGGTGGAAGAACGTGATGCCGACCAAGCCATCGCTCCTTGGTTCCGTTGTATCGCGGCTCGAATCATGACCGATGATTGGTGGAAGCATCACAACGACAAGGCAGCGTTAACAAGCATCTCCGATGATTCCATTCACGACATGGGCGACATCACCGACATGTTGCCCAATGCGGTNGGCTCCGATTTACTGACCGCCATCCGAGAGGTCAAACCACTGATTGAAGCACGCATCGAGGAAAGCCTGCGGGCATCACGCCATGAGCGACTTGGTCATGCCATGATGCACNTGATCGAAGGTGGAGGAAAGCGCATGCGTGCGACCCTTCCGTGGCTCGTGGCCAAGGCGGTTGGTGACACGCATGCTGGCCTGCTGGACATCGGGGCTGCGATTGAAACGGTTCACAATTTCACACTGGTACACGACGACATCATGGACGATGATGAAATTCGACGTGGCAGGAACGCAGTCCACATCGAATACGGTTTGCCGACAGCCATCAATGCCGGCGATGCCATGTTGGCGATTGCATTTGAACGGTTGGTGATGGCTGAAAACCTTGAACCAGAGGATGTCGCTCCACTCGTCAACCGCATTGCATGGATGGTTCGGAGGGTCAGCGAAGGTCAGCAACTCGACATCGAATTTGAAGACCGTCTCGAGGTCTCTGAAGACGATTACCTTGAGATGATCGAAGGNAAAACAGCAGTGATGTTCTGGATTTGTGCTGAAATTGGCGCTCGCATTTCGGGAGCCGATGAAGAAATTGTTCAACTGATGGCCGACTGGGGCAAAAACTTGGGCTTGTGTTTCCAACTGATGGACGATGTGATCGACGTGTTGTCGGACTCGGCCACGTTGGGCAAACCTGCGGGCTCTGATATTGCACAAGGCAAGCGCACGCTNATGATCATTCACGCACTGCGCCAAGAAGATGGACCTGTGAAAGATCGATTGCTGGCCGTTCTTGGCAAGGGCGATGCCGTCTCACCCGAAGCTTTGGCAGATGGATTGGCCGCGTTGGCTGAACTTGGTTCGGTGCAGTACGCCAAAGAGATGGCTGAGNCATACCATGCGATGGCTCACGGTTGCTTGGACCGACTCGATGACGGCCCTGCGATGGTTGCGTTGCGTGAACTCACCGACTTCCAACTGGCTCGTCTCCACTGATGATGGAAACTGGGTCACCCAAGTTCACGGTGGCTTCCTCAAGCACCTCGGCATACCACCGTGTAACACCTTTGGTTTGCTTGTGACTGAGTGCTTTGAATTCGTGGTTGGAAAACGAGGCACGAATGGTCTTGCACGGAGGTGCGTCGGTGGTGATTCGCATCATTGAGGACCCCACTTGGAGAACGGTCCCAGGTTCAAGCGATCCTGCGGGCAAGCCATCGACCAGGAGATTCTCTCCGGTTGTACCCGGACCAATTGGATGACCCTGTTCTTGCAACATGGTCATGATTCGATGCTCCATCAAACAAACGGCTCGGGTTGGACCGCCATGGTAACGCACGTCGTTCTGCTTGTCACCAACACAGCCTTTCGTCTCCACACGAAGATGCTCAACTGGATGCTTTGGCACGCCCCCTTCGGGGTTCACGTGGAGTCCAACAACGACTCCGTGCATGCATCAACCTCAATCGGCGTAGTAGGACTCGGGGTTTGGCTCTGGCTTCAAGCCCTTGCGCTGACGGATTTCACCGACGACCTTGTCGAAGAGTTGTGGCGGCAGGATTTCGAATCCGAGGTTTTCGGTGTTCCAAACTGCACGGCCCTGTGAAGCGGCACGAATGTCGTTTGAGAAACCGAAGGTTTCTGCGATTGGAATAACACCAACAACGGTGGTGACACTTCCCTCTGAGGGCATGTCTTCGATGATACCGCGACGGGTCGTGACTTCACGGGTGACTTGACCCAGCCAGTCGTTTGGAACAGAGATGAACGCCTTCTGCATCGGTTCAAGCAGAACCGTCTTGGCTCGCATCATAGCACCCTTGATGCCGTTTCGAACAGCAGGAATCGTTTGGGCAGGTCCANGGTGAATGGCGTCTTCGTGCAACTTGGCGTCAACCAAGCGAACGAACATACCCTGAACAGGTTCATCAGCAATCGGGCCCTTCACACACACTTCGTTGAAGGCTTCAATGATGAGTTCACGAGTTTCGTGGAGGTTCTGGATACCTTTCGTGTCGTTCACGAGCACGTTGGTNCCGTTGATGGCGTAGATCTTGCGCATCACGTCTTTGTCCATACCGTACTCGCCGAACTTGTTGCCGACTTCCTTGGCATCGCTATTGCGGACAGGTCCATCGCCAAGTTCACCCGAGCGAAGGGCTGCAACAACCTCTGCAGGAAGCGCTTCAATCTCGAAGAAGAAGCGGTTGTGACGGTTTGGCGACTTGCCCTCAAAGGCATGACCTCGGTTGGAACCTTGGATACCCTCGCGATAAACGACGATGGGCGGGCTGACCTTGACCTTGATGTTCTGTTCTTCTTCAATTCGGTAAACGGTGATCTCAAGGTGGAGTTCACCCATACCAGCGAGAAGTGCTTCACCGGTTTCTTGGTTGGTCGTCACTTGCAACGAAGCGTCGGCCTTGGCCAAGGAGCGAAGCGCATCGATAAACTTGGGCAAGTCCTTCATGCTCTTGGGCTCAACAGCGACGGTGACCACAGGGTCAGAATAGTGGCGAATGGCCTCAAAGGGTGTGAAATCCTTGTCTCGAGAAAGCGTGACACCAGCAGCGGCTGACCGAATACCGGTCACGGCAGCGATGTTACCAGCAACGACCTTGGGCACGGTGATTCGGTCACCGCCGACCATCATGGCCACTTGTTGAACACGTTCGGGCTTCGCAGCACCGATGGCATAGACGGATTCGCCTTGGTTGATGGCACCGGAGTACACACGACCGACCGCCACTTCACCGGCGTGGGGGTCCATCCAAATCTTGGTGACCATCATGGCCAATTCCGCNTCTGGGTCGCAGTTCATCATNGCTNGNCCGATNNCAGATTCCAAGTCANCNGTCCAGATATTGGGGATACGGTACTTCTGGGCCTCAATGGGTCCGGGGAGCTTGGTGACGGCCATGTCGAGCAAGACTTCGTGAACAGGTGCTTTCTGTGCAAGTGTTCGCTGGTCTTCGTTGTTACAGTACTCGAAAATTTCCTTGAAGGAAATCCCCGACTTGGCCATGTAGGGAACCGTAATTCCCCAGTTGTGGTAAGCAGAGCCGAAGGCCACGGTCCCGTCTTGAACGGAAACTTGCCAGGCTTTGCCCATGCCCTCAGGAGCAAATTGCTTGATCAATTTGTTAACTTTCTTGATGGTCTCGGTGAATCGAGCCATCATGTCTTCGGGAGTGACCTGAAGCTCGTTGATAAGGCGGTCGACCTTGTTGATGAACAAGACCGGCTTGACCTTCTCCTTGAGAGCTTGGCGAACCACCGTCTCCGTCTGTGGCATGGGACCTTCGACCGCACATGCGAGGATGAAGCAGCCGTCAACAGCACGCATTGCACGTGTCACGTCGCCACCGAAGTCAACGTGACCTGGGGTGTCGATGAGGTTGATGAGGTAGTCCGCACCTTCAACAGCGTGGACCATTGAAGCAGAAGCAGCGTTGATGGTGATTCCACGAGCAGACTCTTGTTCGTCGAAGTCGAGAACACGGGCTGCACCGGCAAGTTCGTTGGACATCATGCCCGCACCTGCAATCAAGTTGTCAGAGAGCGTGGTCTTTCCGTGGTCAATGTGAGCGGCAATGCACAAGTTCCTGATTTGAGGAAGAATGTGCATGACTTCTGTGGCCTTCTTGATGTTGTCTTCTTTGCGTCCCATGGTTACCACCGTGTTCTCGTTGCTTCGGCCACTGAAAAGGGGTTCTTAAGTGACTCGCAGGAAGGCGAAGGTTCAGTACACGAGTTGCACGTCTGATGGCGCAGCAAGTGCGATGACGCCCGGTGGCCCACTCCAAGCAATGTTCTCGTCAGAAACATAGAGGGCCCCATCACCTTCCTCATGACCCAGTGTGGCTTTTACCGAACCAAATGAACAGTGGAGATCGGCTCCGGCAAGAAGCGTGTCCATCATCCCATGCACCATGGTGGAATCGGGGCCCATCTCCGATTCGAGTTCATTGAGAAAATCGGCGTCGAGCAAACGAACACCCGCTGCTGCGAAAAATACCTTGACATTGTGGCCCTCGTCAACAGCACGAGCCGCACAAGCCAATCCAACGATGGACTTGAATTTGTCAAATGCAGGGTCTGAGACGAACTTGAAGAACATTGATTTGGTCATGAATCGTCCAATTCAACCAAGGCGATGAAACTTCGCCTTGAGCGAATGTGTCGACGTGTTGCAAATCAGCGAGCGGAGGCAGCAATGCGTTCCAATTCTTCTTTCTTCGAGACCGCATAGGACGTCACATCGCCTTCGCTGGCCTTCGTCAGTTCATTGATGATGCAGTTCTTGAGCGTGCGCTTGGACTTGTGCGTCCCTTGTTGTGCCCCTTTGGCGAGGTTGGCAAGAGCGACATCCAGGCGTCGAGAAGGTGAGGAGTCAACGGCCTTTGGTTGCGAGACGGCACCGAATTTGATACGGGTGATCTCTTCCATCGGAGCAGCGGAGCAAATAGCATCAACAAAGACTTGGAGCGGGTTGTTTCCTGAACGATCGGCGATATCATCGAGCGCACCTTCGAAGGCTTTCATTGCGCCCATCTTTTTACCGGTGTAGGCACCTGTTCGCATGAGTTTGTTGATGTAGCGTTCTACGACGGAGAGCTTTGCCTTGCCAAACCAAGCATTGGCGTGGCGGCCGCCCGTGTGAGGGACGCCGACGGTGGTGAGGTTGATGTAAGGGGCGAGACCTGGGTCTCGGCAAGTTACTTCAGAGGCATCCCACTTACCGAACACTTTGGTCCCGATACCGGCGATGGGTTTGACTTCAACAACAGTGGATTCTTCGTCGCTCATCTTCAACACCTCAGCGGACCGGCTTCTCCTTTCGGCCTCGAACCATTTCATCGAGGGAGACACCGTTGAC
>PBUZ01000054.1 GCA_002728035.1 Methanobacteriota archaeon | reverse complement strand
AACGGCAGGGAAATCCTTGTGCATCACGGTGCCCAATTGGTTCAATCCAAGGGTCTTGATGATGTGAGAGGTCGCAATGACACCGACCATGCCCGCCGTTGTGAAACCGCACACGGCCACACCGCCGGTACGTGGGTCTGCATCCTGATGGAGAACCAACGAATAGGCTTGCAAGTTTGCATCCATCCCAAGTCCTCCGCTCAATGCCGAATCGTTCACCCGTCAAAAGGGTCACGGCGTGGTCAATCTTCCCAGACCGCCCAGTCTTCCCAACCTTCTTCTCGGTACCACCAAACGCCCTCTTCGTCTTCCCACCATTCCGTGCCGTCTTCGTCCACGGTGATGCCGTCATCGCTCTCTTCGTAGGCTTCATCGTACGATTCTTCTTGGTCTTCTTCATCCTCAGACTCCGCCGCTTCCTCTTCAGTTGGCGCTGCGTCTCGAGCCGTCGCTCCAAACTCGAAGGCGTCGGCACTGCTTCCCAAAGAAGGAGAAGCAGCAAGACCTTCGGGAGCGGCTTCATGGAGGTCTTTTCCTGAATCCTTGAGTTCGTCCAAGGATTTCTTTGAGCCCAAATCAAGCGCGGATACCGATTCGCTACGACTCGCTGGTTGGTCCATCGCCATGGCGTAATAATCCTCATCGTCCTCATCATCGAAATCATCCTCAATGTCGCGACGCATGTAGAGGACACCGACAACTCCGCCGACGATCGCGATGACCAATCCAATTCCGACCACCACCGGCGTCATCGCGCCCTCAGCCTCGTCTTCAATGGGGTTGTCGTCAACGACTTGTGTTGGCATCTCACCGAGCGTCCAAACGATTTCTCCCTCTGTGTAGGCCGTGTCCTCGGTCATGGAATCACAGGCGTTGTCGCCGAAGTCAAGACAGCTGAGGTAGACGACATAACCCTCGCCCTGAAGACCGGGGAACATGCCCTCCGTTGGGCCGTTTCGCACCAACGAGAACGTCAGTTCAACGGTGTCGTCAGCCTTCGCGGTAAGCGATGGCGTTTCGCCATCTGCCTCGTTGTGGACCAATTCAATGGGCGGTGGCGTGCCGGGGATGACCTTCCATGAGAACCCAACCATCACGTCGAAGGGGTTCGGNTTNGANACCGTNCAGNTGATGNNAACNTCCGTNGCGTTGCTGTCCCATTCGTAGGTGGCNGTTNNGCAATCCACGGTTGCAGGAAGCGTGACATCGGGGAACGTTGAACCTGTTTGGTTGGTCTCGTCGGTCGTGTTGGTTTCGTTGTTGTCGACCACCGGGCGGGTTTCAAAGTCAAAGTTTGAAGTCATGCCAGGGATGTAGAAATGGAAGTTCAGCGGGTCCAGATTGACCGTGAGATGGCCGTCGTATGCCCCAAGTCCCGCGATGGCCAGGATGTTGCCACGAACCTCAGCCGTTCCGTTGCTGACTTCGGTACCGTCGGCTTCGCTCGTCACCCATCCAACCACCATGTTGGCCAACTGAGATTGCTGTGTGGTGTCAATGGCCGTCGCTGTCAACTCCACGTTGAACATGGAGGCATTGTCAAGAGCAATCGATGTTGGTCCTGTGAGTTCAACCATGACCGTGCCGAAAGCAGCCGTCGTGTGGGANGNCCCCGACAATGGACGGGTGAGTTCATCGCCCATGCTTCCNTTGTACGTGGCGTTGAGTGTCATGTCCCCGAGCGCTTCTATCGGTCCAAGGTCAGCGAGTTTGGCGATGGTGAATGTGGCGTGTCCACTGGCGTTGGTGACGGCTGAAACGGTGAATTGGTCGTCATCGTCGATCACATGAAGTTGAACATCGGCATTGACGACAGGTGTGCCGTCCTGATGAAGATAGGCTGTTGCAACCAGGCCTTCGGTACGAGCGAGGAGAACGGTGTTGAGGCCCACTTCGTCGGCGAAGTCCACGTAATCCATTTCGAGGGTCGTGATGAGGGCTGTGTCGTTTCGCGTGTAGACGGGGCCGAGGGGCGAGACGCTTGCGGACGCATTGCCGTATTCATCAAAGCCGACCACGGCCACATAGTAGGGTGTACCGTCGGTCAACGCCGTGCCCGAACTGTCNGTTNGAACCTCAAGTCCGAAGGTGGTGCCGCTGGTTTGATGGGTCGTGGTGAGGTTTTCAATGGAGGTAAAGTTGCTTGATTCAACATAGACACGGTGCTGGACGATGGATGCATCGCCNTGGTCCCATGCAATGGAAAGAGCGCCGCCGCCATCGTTGGGNGTGTCACTCNCGGTCACGTTGGGAACGTAGGATTTCGGNGTTGGATACGGNATATCCACGACCAACGGNGCCGATACATTGCTGGTGATGCCGAANTTGTGAACGCTTCGAACCCAATAGGTCCACGATTCNCCCGGTTTCACGTCCGTATCGAGCGTGTTGTTGGCNACGGTGGAGGTGTAGATCGTTTGAAGGTCAATGGGCTGGCCTGAGACCGAGCGATACACGGCAAAGTCCAGCAGGTCATCGCCGAAGGCGGTGATGTTCTGCCATTCAATGGCGACACGGGTGGGCAAAGCATCGATCAGCGTCAGTTGAGGCGTTGGTGGAAGGGCGATGTTGGGTGCACCGTTCTGGTAGGCTACCTGAGGCGTGTGCAAGACAAAACTTCCGTTTTGGGTGCCGCTGAACGTGAACGGCACATTGAGCGACCCAGAGCCGGCGGTCATTTGTTGATTGAGTGCGTTGCTGAGGTTGCCCGAAATGTGNGGGTTGCTGTTCACCAAGAAGTCGGCAAGGTAATTCATTTCNACGTTCCCGAAATTGAATTCGCCNTCCGTCATGGAATGCATGGAGAAGTTGACCTCAGCCATCTGGATGCCGTAAGCATCGGGCGTTGCCACCCAACCCGAACTCATCAAGTTCAATTCGTTGGTGAGGTTTCCGTAAGCGTCAATGATGGAAAGAGGGGACAGGCCGTTTGAACCGTTTCCTGCGTAGCCCTGGGCGGACAGGTCAACATCGCCGTTGTGGTCGTAATCGTAGCCAATTTTGTGCCATGCGGAAATGAACACGCCGTGTTGTTGACCTTCGCCTGCGAGGACCAGATGCTCTTCGAAATTGTCCCCATCAAGATCGCCAATGAACAACGCTCGGGGTGCCGTCCACGGCTCAAGCACGCTCGATGGTTGGCCTTGAACACGATTTTGAGAATTCCAGGAGCTCGCGAAGCCGTAGGCCGTGAAGTTGCCGTCGAGCGTAGCTGGGTTACCGTCGGGGTTACCGCCTGGAATGAGCAAGTGCGCTTCCATGTCCTTATCGTAATCGAGGATGGTGGCGTTGGTCAAGGACAACACGCCGTTGTGATTGTCAGCGTCCCAGCCAAGAGCTGCCCTGTTTTCGATGGAACGGTGGCCTGTTGGTCGTGGCGAGAGGATGTCAAGGTCACCATCGGCATCAAAATCACCAGCAATGGCCGATGGAGAGAGACCCGATATGGTTGCAGTGCTTGTGATCAAGGCGTTGTTGGACCAAAACAATTCCTTACCATCACCGTTGTTTGAAATCGTGATAATACTGGGCAAGTTGCTCGGTCCACTGAAGTGTTCAAACAGCATCCCACTGAGGGTTGCTGCAGTTTGGGTTCCGGGATTGTAAACCGTGGTCTCATCTACTTTGGAGAAACTGTTCGTACGGTTGCTGAAATCCGCAATATGGACCTTTCCGCCCGTGCGAATGGACACCATCTCTGCCGCTCCGTTGCCGGTGAAATCACCGATGGCGAGGTCGAGGACACTGCTGGCATGGGTGGTGTTGACCTGTGGCTCAAAGCCCACGCCCGTGGTGGAGTTCACAAAGTGGATGCACAACTTGTCGTTGGACGGGGCGTAATTGATGATGTCGTCAAAGCCGTCACCGTTGAGGTCGCCCAACATCGTCTCGGTTGCGTTGGTGCAGGTGGGAATCCACGCCGAAAAGGTCACGCCCGAGGTGTTGTCATAGGTGACGGTTCGAAATCCAGTNCCCGTGCTCGACGGAGGGGTTGTTGTGCCGCCCGTGCCGTTGGTCGTTGTCAAGTTCGCCGTACGGGAAAACAGCACGAAATCATCCAGACCNTCGCCNTTCACATCNCCCACTGCGGCATCGTGAATGTATCCAGTTTGGAAGAAACCACCGGNGAGNGTCGGNGAGAACTCNACGTCGATGGCGGTGCTGGAAAAGGTGGCGCCNACGGGCAAGTACANTGGAGGNGANGCAGGATTGGTGACGTTTCCCGTGTTGGGGTTGATGGGGAGGGTTGCGGTGGTGTTTCCTGTCGTGAACTGCGTTTGTTGACCAAAAGAGCCGTAGCCAGTTTGGTTAAACGTCCATTCCGGCAAACCGTCTTGGTTGACATCCAGCTCAAGGCCGCCGGGTGATGAGGTGCCGCTTGAATCCGGTTTGATGAAGAACGAAGCGGAGGTGACCGTCGTGTTGCGTTGCAACTCAAAACCAATGGGTGCGTGTTGGCCTGAAGTGAGGGTCACCGTATGTTGGGCATTTCCATCGGAAAATGTGCCGATGCTCCCCCCTTGGGCTTGCACATGCATGACCGACCAAGCGGGGGCAATGAAGAAAAAGACAAAGAAAAATCCGACCAGATGACGACGCAACATACCGAGGCCTCGTTGGCTTGCTACCCCCAGCCCGTTAAGGCGGTTTCGCTTCCGCGAATCCTTCTTTTCAAGAAAAAAATGTATCTTTTTTCTCAACATAATGTTATGAATGATTGGAAACCCAAGGTAGTTGAGGGCGTGAAGGGTGAGACTTTCCATTCAAGCAGGCGATATCGAGATTGATCTGGAAGGGGCGACCATCCAAATCGATGAACAATTGGCACATGCGAAGGCGGAGCACACATGGACCGTTCTTCTCGAGCGCATTCGCGAAGCAAGAGAGAATGCCCTTGAGGCCGCAGTAAACGCTGCACGAGAGGCGGGGCTTCCCGAACGAGGTTCTGCATTCCGGTCCTTGCTTGAAAATTGCGCCCTCACACGAAAACCCGACCAAGTCCTCGGCGCCATCCACTACTTGCGAAGTGTCGAGGATGTACAGGACAGCCCCCCTCGTGTGGTGAACCAGTTGTTCACCGATGCTGGCATTGAGCCGCCGGGCAATCTTTCGCTGTACCTGAACCGGCTCAAGGACAGGAATTTCCTGATGGTCCCCGACGGCCATGACGATAAGAATCGCTTCGCAATCCTTACACCCGAAGGCCAAGCACACCTCGATAAGCGCTCCAACGCTTGAGGTGGAATCATGGTTATGTCGGGTGGCGGTCAAGGCGATCCGAGGGACGATGATTCGACGGCGGAAGAAGCCGTGGTGGTGGACTATTCGTTCCAAAATCACAGCAAAGCCATTCTCCGAAAAGGCAGGCACACCGGGTCGAATTTTCGACGTACCATCTTTGACCGAGCCGACCTCACAGAAGGTGATTTCACGCACTGCGACTTTCGCCGNGCTTCCATGGTTGAAGCCGATTTGATGAAGTCTGCCTTTGACCATTCGGATTTTCGAGGGGCCGACCTCAGAAAGGCGCGGCTCAACCTTTCAAATTTCAAAAATTGCCAATTTGAGGGGGCTGACCTTCGCGGCATTCGAGGAAAATACGCCATTTGGCAAGGAAGCGACTGGTGGAACGCGATCATGGACGATGACTTGCGCAAAGCACTCGCCAAAAAATGGCCCAAACCAAGCGAGTGATCATTCGGACTCGTCGTCGATGACCAACTTCACCGGCAACAAGGCCAGCCTCGCACGAAGATTGAGCAACGGCAAGGCAGCGATAGCCAAACAAAGTCCCATCATGGAGCCGCAGATGTACACCCAAGCCTCGTAAGTGGGCAGCAACGTTTCTTTCAGGTGGATTCGTGCAGAACCCCGAATCATCAAGCTTGCACCAACACCTCCAAACAGTCCGATGATTGCTCCTGCACTGCTCAGATAGGCGCCAAGCCGTTGCAATCGAAAGAGGAGTAGCGCGCCTACCAGCAACAGACCGCCAGAGGTCAGCAACGAAACGGCTCGAAGAAGAAAGGCNTTCTCNGAACGCGCCTCTTCCTCAAAGGTTCGGAAGTCCTCAACNGTGGTTGGTTCACCACCTTGGGCGTTGGGTGTTGCCAGCAACGTTTCGACTTGGTCTTCACTCAACCCGTAGCGATGGGCTTGAAGATCAGCGTACCCCATCCACAACACCAGAAGTGAACCAAAAAAGAGCAGGACGGCCAAATTTTTCGGGCCGGTTCGATCGGGTTGAACATCAAGCAACATGTCACCTTCCATGCCTCATCCCTCCATGTGCTGCCTCAAACCTGGCAAAAGATGACTCGGGATGGGTTGCTTCTCNATGGTGTTCATGTCAACGCAAACGGTGGTCTGCTCAGACACCCACACATCCATGCCGTCTTGGTTTCGGAATGCGTAATGCCAACCCAATGAGGTGGTGCCAATCGATGAAATCTTCACCGTGGCCGTGATGGTATCGCCGTACCGAAGCGGTGCAAGAAAGGTCGAGGAGAGGGATACGACTGGAAACCCCACCCGATGCTCGTTNACCAAGGTGGGGTATGAAACGCCGCACATCTCGAGCCACGCCTCCTCGAACACTTTGTGAGCGAGGTCAAAAATCCGTGGGTAGTACGCCACGTTGGCCATATCGATCATTGAAAACTCAACCGTTCGTTGAACGTTGACCGCCATGAACAAAGGACGAAGGCGTGGCCAATGAACCCTTGCCTCCCTGCAGGAGAGACACCCTCGCGCTTATATTGGGGAGGCGGGTGGGGCGAAGTGGCCCTATAGTGTAGCTTGGATATCACAGAGGCTTGCGGAGCCTCGAACCCGTGTTCGAATCGCGGTGGGGCCGCCATTCATGCTCGATCAAGCATAGGCTCGCTCACGCACCAGGTCGTCAAGTTGACGAATGGTGTTGACCTCTTCTGCGGCAAGGTATTCGTCGTAGTAGTTGGACACTTTCTCAGGGTCGTAAGCCTCGTCATCGTCAATGGTCTTCAACAAGCGCTTGGCAAGTGGAGGGTAGTCAACAGCAATCTTTCGCAGGAAAATGGGGTCAGCCTCCCAATCGTTCCCGTCCTCTGCCATTTGGCAAAGAAGGCCTGGACAATGAGCCAAGTGCTCAACGGTGTCGAAGAAACTGTTGAACACGTAGTGGCCACTGGATTCTTTGATGTGCTCGTTGAACACGGTGGTCCACCAGTCTTGACGGGGTTTTTGATACTCGATTTTGAATTCGCGAGTCAACGGTTGGCAAAAGGTAACACGCCATTTCCAACCGTTGGTGCCATCAACCACGACGCAGTCGTTGGCAAAGTCGAAGCGACCTCTCATCTTCTCCCAAAAATGGGCTTGCAAAGAGGCGGAGAGCGGTGAGCGACCCATGCCGTAAATGGCCAGCAGGGTTCGGCGCAGTGGCCCGAGGTGTTCCTGCAACCAGGTCACCTCATCGTTGAGCAATCCGAGAATGTACCCGGCAAGCAGGTCACCGGCTGGCATGTTGGGCTGGGGTTGAACTTGAACGCAGGCTGTTTGGGGTTCTTCCACCATACCACTCTTTGGGTGCACTTCAACCACATCAAAGGAGTTGTAACTGAAGGGGTTGGTGAATTTGTCAAAAAAGCCGTTGAGGTTGACTTTGTAAAATGCCAAACGGCCGGCGATGACGAGGTTGCCGTCTGCATCGAGTTTCATGCGTCGTTCATTACGCTCAATGATGTCCATCACCAAGTCAGCAGCGCGAGCCACGGCACGTGAGTTGCCGAGCATCTTTTCCAGCATGATCGCCCGCCGACCAAGCTGGTCTTCAGGGATTTTTGGTGTCTCATGATTGTTTCCAAACAAATTGGTAAGTGACATGGAAGGTATGGTTCTTCACCATACATATACTCTTCACGACCAGTCTTCAATCGACCATCCATTGGCTTGTGCGTGACGACGAAGTGGCCCTTCTGGACTGATGGCGATGGCGTGGCCGCACAGAGCCATGAAGTAAGAGTCGGCCAAGGTGTTGCCGTAGCCATAACACTTGGAGAGGGTGTGGCCGTGTTGTTGAGCGTCCTGCTCAACCACCGGCACCTTTCCTTTCCGTCGTGGGACACTCCAGCCTCGCTCGGAGCCGGACAAGCGACCCGTTCGCTGCTCGGGCCCACAACCGTAAACGGCATCCATCTCCAACACCCTTGCCATGGCTTCGGCCATCGGTGCAACCGTTGCCGTGACCAACACCAATCGGTGGCCCTGTTCTCGATGCCAAGCGAGTTTGTCCCAAGCCTGCTGCGGAATGTGTTGTTTGAGGCGATGCTGGGCGAGTTCCTCTGAATACTTCGTCAGGACCTCCCAAGAGGCGAGGGAAAGGTGACCGCGATTACGTGCAGCGTCGTAGACAGCGCGCCCCCGCAAGAGGTTGGTCACAAACCCTGTGGTCCAAGCCAATGCCCCCCACGGAATTCGCCATGGACGACGTTTTGCCAGATGTGCAGTGAGCGTTTTTTCACTCGAAGCATTGAGCAGGGTCCCATCGAGGTCAAAATACGCTGCAACCTCGCCCTCCATGGTCCACGCTTGGGCTTACCCTACATGAGCCACACGGATTGAAGATGCGCTTTATGCAGATTTTTTGGGCTCTTCTCCGATGGGGGCATAGACGCGCCGACCTGCTCGATGATCTTGCCACCACGTGAGGGTCTGACGAAGGTTTCGCGTGATGAAAAACCCAACTTTCCGAGGGGTCAGTCCGTGGTTGCGGAGTTTTTGGTCGTGGTTCAATCCTGCAACAATGGCTTGTGCTGAGCAACCCGGATAAGCGGTCACAAAGTTGCGAATCTCCGTGCAGAGTCGTTCAAACCGTGCCCGCTTCTGGGTTCCCTTTCCAGTCTTCCTTGACATAGAGGTCAAGAACCAAATGAACCGTTATCAAAGATTCGCTGGGACTTCACTTGA
Source organism: Methanobacteriota archaeon (assembly GCA_002728035.1). Classification (GTDB taxonomy): domain Archaea; phylum Thermoplasmatota; class Poseidoniia; order Poseidoniales; family Poseidoniaceae; genus Poseidonia. Next base: position 5,478 of record PBUZ01000054.1, on the reverse strand, counting down.
ATTCCACGGGCTGGGTTGTTTTCCAGTTGGCCGTTGCCAACTTCTTCGCCTTTCCATCAGCGATGATGGGATGAATATCGTTGAGTCGCCCGTGCATGCCGTGAACTTGGAACTTGACGCGCAGTTCAGCGACTCGGTCCCGTTGCAAAGCCTCATCTTGCTCATCATCAAGATCAACGCTCGCCAAGGTGTCGCCGTTGTTCGCGCACAGGATCGTGAGGGTGTTGCCGGCATACGTGAGTGTTGGACGGAAATCCCAATCATCGGGATGATGCATCCAAACGGAGAGGTCCAATGAAACGGTGTCCCGGAGGGTGACGCGCCCGATTTCTACCGTATCAACCATGCCAACCAATCCTTGCCAAACGGCCCCGCTTCATACCCCTTTCGCTTTCACTCGCTGGTATCGCCCACGGCCACTTCGGTCAACGACGGTCGCATGATCTGTACTTCGATGGTCAGTGTCCAATCGTTTCCTGGGTCGGGATCAATCTCGCCGATGAAGGCATCAGGGTCCGACTGTTGAGCCACCACGGACCACACCCAAGTTCCCTGACCACGAGCGTTGTCACGAGCATCGAGCAAGAACGTCAGCAACTCTTGAGCAGAGTCAGATGTGTAGAGGCCGTCTTCTCCGGCTTGGTTCATGCCTTCCTCGTTCATTTCGGCCCGTGCAGGTTCGTTGGTTGAGTAATTTCCAGGTTCGGTTTTGACGTTTCGTTTGTATCGGTCATCGACGATGTTGAGGGCCAGCGTAAAATTGTCGTGCGGTGGCGCAATGTCCCGGTTCAGTTCAAGGACAGCGTTGAAGCCCATCACTCGACCTTGTTCGCCAGGCGTCATGTTCCCCGACCATGTTTCCCCCTGGTCAAGGTATTCGTCCCATGACATCTGAACGGTCTCGCTGACCCAGGTCACCTTGAAGGTACGAGAGGTGACGTTGAGTTCGAAAGGTTGGACGGCAAAAGCACCCGATGAATCGTCGACCCTCAACATACCGAAGATCATGCCTGAGCTGGAGGTATCCAACAGAACCGTGGGCGTGGTTTCATCCGCATCGTTGGTCGGGTCACCGTCGCCGTCGCTGTCCTCCGCTGCGTTCAGGTCCCAAGCAAAGGCGAGTGCATCGCCCTCAGGATCAAGCGATTGAGTGGCATCAAGAAGCGCTGCATCCCCGGCCCGAACGGTGGTTGGCATCGTGATGTTGATGCTGGGGGCGCCGTTGACCATGACGGTTGCAACGGCGTCATCGGTGCCTCCTTGGTCGTTAGTGACGGTGAGACGAACGGTGTATTGGCCGTGACTGAGGTAGGTGTGGGAGGTGAAGCCAATCATCGTTTCAGCAGTGGTCCCATCACCAAAATCCCAACTATAGGACGTGATGACGCCTTCAACGGGCGAAGATGTTCTAGCGTCAAGCGCAACCATTTCGCCTTCTTGGATGAGCAGTGGATAGGCTTCGAGCGAGGCCCGTGGATCTACCGTCGTGTCGAGGGGGCTGGTGCAGCCCGCCAGAACGCTGAGGAGCATCAGTTGCACCAGCAGCGCAGCGCGACGTTGCTTCGTGCTGCCCATCATCGTACCTTGGCCGACCTCACCCTTTCTAATGCTTCGGGAATCATGAGCCAACAGAACTTTCATTTTCACCGTCACCAAAGACGACCGCTTGTGAAACATCGCCTTCGATTCGCGCATCCTCAAGGGGGTCATCCAACTCACCAACATCGCTGATTTCAACTTCATCAACATGGGTGAACGCCTCGCCAATGCCTTCGTCCAGCAGCGCATCCATCTCCACTTCGCTGGCGTCGTAACGAGGTGCTTCTTGGACTTCCGTTTCTTCCGCTTCATCGGGTGCATCGAACAAGGCATTGGCCTGGGCCATCATCTCGGATTGGAGGCGAGCAAAAGCGACTGCTTGTTGCCCTTCATCGTCCACTTCTGAAGGAGGTTCTGCTTCGGGTGATGAGGGCTTTCGAAACCAATCTCGGATGCCCATGTTCATGGTGAAGGCGTCATGGTGCTTAGGAGTGATGTTCAAAGAGGGTGTCCCGAATCCAATTTTATGGGCAGCGACCTTTTCCAAGGCGAGAAGGTGTTGGCCTTCGACCTCGAGACAACCGGCGTGTCCACCAGCAGCGATTTCATCGTGCAACTGGCCCTGATTGGGACCCTTGAGGACGGTACGGCCGTTCATGTTGAGCACATCGTCAAACCCAAGATTCGCATCCCGTTGGATGCCAGTCGAATCCACGGCATTTACAACGAAGATGTTCGAGACAAACCGCCGTTATCGGCGGTGGCGGATGAAATCGCTGAACTGATCGAAGGTGCGATTCTTGTCGGCCACAACGTGCGAAATTTTGACTTCGCCATGCTGAAAACGGAATTTCTTCGCATGGGGCGTCTTGCGCCCCAACCCAAAGCCATCATGGACACCTTGGAACTTGTCCGGCGGTTGCGCCTTCCAAGGCCCCACAACCTTGGTGCTCTGTGCAAACGCCACGGGATTCGACTTGAGGCAGCCCACACCGCAGCGGCCGATGCTGCCGCAACGATGTTGCTGTTTTGGCGCCTTTCCGTGGAACACGCCCCGGCGTTTCGCCGTTCTCTGAGCGAACTGGAACGGTGGATCGTTCACGGCGACGGAGCGGGCGATGCATCTGAACTTGGCCGAGGCCTCAACGACCTCGAACCGCTCGATGCGATGGGGAAGGTGAGAAAGGACGGTGAACACTTGGTGCTCTCGTTTGGTCGTCACCGCGGGCGTTATCTGAAAGAAATTCAAACATCCGACCCATCGTACATTGGCTGGTTGTTGAGCACCTTGGAATGTGAGGACACGAAGAACCGAATCAAAGAACATCTTCGGTCATGATGTTCGCTCATAAGGCACACCATCGGGCATCGGTGCCCAAGGCAACACATCGCACCACGGGCCCACACGCCATGTCCCTCGTCCAGTCATCACAGAACCGAGGAAGACCGGCCCTTGGTGGCCTGCGCCTCGCAGTTGTTCAAGCGCCTCTTTCCCACGACCATCGAAGCGGGCTGCAAGTTGGTTACCTGTCGGTATGGCTCGCCCTGTCTCATCGAGCGGCTCACACAATTCGAGAACGGCTGCTCCAGTCGCCTCCTCATATCGATGCACGAGCACCACCGCATCAGCGAAATCGCCTTGATGCAAGGTGCCCGAGGATTGACGCCACGTCCACCAGTGTGGACACCATGCCTTCCAATCGCAGAATCCACCGCAGCTGTCAGGTCCAGGGGTCGGGTCCATGGGCATCGTCGTTGGTTTCGTGGCTTCCCAGGCTGCATAGGCCTGTTCCAACACGTTGTCTCCCTCCGCAGGCCATCTTGATGCCGTCTTCGTGTACCACCCTTCGGTGCGCACGGGGGGGGCGTCGGGATTGTTCGCCAGCAGGATGTCTCGGTACATTCTCAACTGTCGGTTGACCTCGGGTTTCAACGCCTTGGTTGGGGCGTTTCCCGTTTTCAAATCCGCCACGATCCAGCCTTGCATTTCTCCCTTGTCATCCACGTCGGCAAAGAGCAAGTCCAAACGCCCCATCAGGCGACCGTCGCTGGTTTTCAATTCCCCTTCAACCGCAATCGTCAACGATTGGAGATGGCGCCAAAGCGCAATCGAGACCTTCTCGTGTTCAACATGGCGAACGCCGATGTGGTCAAGGAGCAACACGATGCCGCCGTTCTGCTGCTTCTTGGCTTCGCTCCATTTCGCATCTTTCCAATCAGGACGTCGCGGGGTTGCCATGAACACGGCTTTCTCTTCTTCCCATCGCGTTTTGAGGAAGCCTTCTGCGGTCAGCGGAAGCCACCCCGTTTCCTCACCGTTGCGTCCACTCAAATCCATGTTGAGCAGGTCTTCAATCGATGCGTGGACGGCGGTACCAAGCGATGCGGCCATGCCGGCCTTTCGCGGTAAACGTTGACGGCTGAGCCAGTACATGCGCGGGCAGGTCTCGTAACGGTTCCACGCTGAAGGAGAAAGCATGTGTGCACGAGGTGGGGTTGGTGTGCTTTCCTCCATGGCGTTTCGTTAGCGGCTTGCATCATGAAGGTTTGGTGATGGGAAGGGAAAGTGTTGAAGGGGTACGCGACGCAGGCAAGTCCATGGATGCCCCCAGTCTTCGCATCAACGCCGCCATTGAGAACGAAAACGCGATGGTGATCACCTGTTTTCCAAGCGTCGGCATGGTCTCAAGCATTGTCGCTCATTACCTCATCGACCACCTCGATTTGGAATTTGTCGGAGGCTTGGTGGATGATCGATTGCCTGCACTGGCGTTGATCCAACAGGGTGTACCTCTGCCGCCAATCCGTGCCTACGCAGGGAAGCCTCAATGCACCATTGAAGGATGTGACCAAGTCATTCTTCTCATGAGTGAGATGGTGGTTCCAGAATCGCTGGTTCACAAAATCGTCTGGTCGCTTTTCGAGTGGTCCAAAGAACACAAAGTTCTCGCTGGCGTCGTTGTTGATGCCTTTGCCAAGGCGGGCATGAAAGGCGGCATGGAAGGCGTGGACCCCGTGGTTGAATACGTTGACACCGATGACATCGATGTGGTCGGCATTGGTTGCAACGAGACGACCCGAGCCATGCTTGAGCAAATGGGTATTCCGCTCCTCGAGACGGGCGTAATACGCGGCATGAATGCAGGTATCCTCGGTGAGGCAAGTCGACGCGGCTTGGGCACCATGTCCATCATGGTGGAGGCTGACCCGAGGTTCCCTGATGCTCGCGCTGCTGCGGCCGTCATCGAGCGCCTCAACGCCTTGTTGCCAATGGAATTGCCGCAAGAGCCGCTACTCGAAGAAGCCGAGCTCTTGGAAGCGCAACTCAAGTCGATGATGGAATCAGCGACGGGCGGCAATGATTCGCCTTCGTCCAACGCCATGCTCTATGGCTGATTCAGGAAAGAAAGTCTCGTAACGATGCTTGGGGCGAGGAGGTGTTGCCCTTTGGCGCATCTTCGGGTGAATCATCCGTTGATTCCTCATGAGGCGTTCCACGCAATCGTTCAGAGAGGTCATTCTCGGACCAAACGGTGACCTCCAAGGCAGTCGCCTTTGCGAGTTTTGAGCCGGCTTTTTCACCTGCAACGAGCACATCAAGCTTCGAGGAGACGCTTCCGACGATTTTGCCACCCGCATCGATGATGCGCTGTTGCACTTCTTTACGAGCAACGGAAAGCGTTCCAGTTACACAGAAGGTCATGCCCTCAAACACCCCACCCGCTTGCTGAACAGGTTCTGCTTCAATGGTCAATTGTTCGACCAAATCATCGACCAGTTCACGGCGTTGGGCAAGACCATCACGGAACTGCAGGGCTACGATTTCACCCACCCCATCAATGTCCAACACGCGTCGAAGCTCTTGGTTGTGGACGTAGGGTTTACCTGCAGCGTCTTCTTCTGGGCCAAACGCTTCATCTCCGGGGAGGGCGTGTGCAT
>PBUZ01000053.1 GCA_002728035.1 Methanobacteriota archaeon | reverse complement strand
GATGTCGCGCCTTCGTCCCTTACCTACAGTCCAAATTCATTCACCCTTACCAAGGGCACGGCGATGACGACGGTNACNCCAACNNNNAGCGGNGGAACGGTGACTTCGTGGTCNGTTTCNCCCNCCCTCCCNGCAGGTCTTTCNCTCGATTCTTCGACCGGTGCCATCAGCGGTACGCCCTCGGCCATCACCTCTTCTGCGTCGTACACGGTGACGGCCAGCAACACGGGCGGTAGCACCACCGCTTCCGTGACCATTGAGGTCAACGACGTCGCACCGTCGTCCATCGCTTACAGCCCCAGTTCGTTCACGCTCACCAAAGGCACGGCTATGACCACGGTAACGCCAACAAGTAGCGGTGGAACAGTGACTTCGTGGTCGGTTTCTCCCTCCCTCCCCGCAGGTCTTTCGATCGATTCTTCGACCGGTGCCATCTCTGGTACACCTTCTGCCGTTACTTCTTCTGCGACGTACACTGTGACGGCCAGCAACACGGGCGGTAGCGATACAGCGACGCTCACCTTTGTCGTGAACGATGTCGCACCATCATCCATCGCTTACAGCCCCAGTTCGTTTACGCTCACCAAAGGCACGGCCATGACGACGGTAACACCAACCAGCAGCGGTGGAACAGTGACTTCGTGGTCAGTTTCCCCCTCCCTCCCCGCAGGGCTTTCCATCGATTCCTCGACGGGTGCCATCTCCGGTACACCTTCTGCCGTTACTTCTTCTGCGACGTACACCGTGACGGCCAGCAACACGGGCGGTAGCGACACGACAACCTTGACGTTCGTCGTGAACGATGTCGCGCCTTCGTCTCTGACATACAGTCCAAATTCATTCACTCTCACCAAGGGCACGGCCATGACGACGGTAACACCAACCAGCAGCGGTGGAACGGTGACTTCGTGGTCGGTTTCCCCCTCCCTCCCTGCAGGGCTTTCGCTTGATTCTTCCACCGGTGCGATCAGTGGTACACCCACGGCCATCACCTCTTCTGCGTCGTACACGGTGACGGCCAGCAACACCGGTGGCAGCACGACCGCTTCCGTGACCATCGTCGTCAACGACGTCGCGCCTTCTGCCCTCACCTACAGCCCGAACACATTCACCTTGACCAAAGGCACGGCNATGACGACCGTGACACCAACCACCACTGGNGGGACGGTCACCTCGTGGTCTGTTTCCCCATCGCTACCAACCGGGCTCTCGCTCGATTCCTCAACAGGCGCCATCAGCGGTACACCTTCAGCAGTGACCTCCTCTGCGAGCTACACGGTCACGGCTTCCAACACTGGAGGAAGCGACACAGCAACGGTCACCATTGTCGTCAACGACATCGCTCCTTCGTCGCTCACGTACAGTCCAAATTCGTTCACCTTGACCAAAGGCACGGCCATGACGACCGTGACACCAACGGTCAGTGGNGGTGCCATTACCTCGTGGTCAGTTTCCCCCACCCTCCCTACAGGCCTTTCGCTTGATTCATCCACCGGTGCGATCTCCGGAACACCGACCGTCATCAGCAGCTCCGCAACCTACACGGTCACGGCCAGCAACACGGGTGGTAGCGATACGGCTACCGTAACCATTGTCGTTAACGACATCGCTCCTTCGTCGCTCACGTACAGTCCAAATTCGTTCACGCTCACCAAGGGCACGGCCATGACCACCGTGACACCAACGGTCAGCGGTGGCGCCATTACCTCGTGGTCAGTTTCCCCCNCCCTCCCTGCAGGTCTTTCGCTTGATTCTTCGACCGGTGCCATCAGCGGTACGCCCTCGGCCATCACCTCTTCTGCGTCGTACACGGTGACAGCCAGCAACACTGGCGGTAGCACAACCGCTTCCGTGACCATCATCGTCAACGATGTTGCACCTTCTGCCCTCACTTACAGCCCGAACACGTTTACGCTGACCAAGGGCACGGCNATGACGACCGTGACCCCAACCACCACCGGTGGAACAGTCACTTCGTGGTCTGTTTCCCCGTCGCTGCCAACGGGCCTTTCCCTTGATTCCACCACCGGTGCCATCTCCGGTACACCCTCCGCAGTGACCTCTTCTGCGAGCTACACGGTCACGGCCAGCAACACTGGAGGAAGTGATACGGCCACGGTGACCATTGTTGTCAACGATATCGCACCCAACATTGGATACTCCCAAAATTCGCTAACACTGACGAAGGGTACGTCCATGAGTGCATTGGCTCCGACTTCAACCGGCGGAACCGTCGTGTCTTGGTCAGTCTCTCCTTCGCTTCCAGCAGGCCTCACCATCTCCAGCACCACAGGTACCATCTCAGGAACCCCAACATCTGTTACTTCGTCTGCTTCTTACACCATCACTGCAAGCAACACGGGCGGTACTGACACCACGACGCTCACCATCGTCGTTAACGATGTGGCCCCATCTTCCCTGGCTTACAGCCCGAGCTCGTTCACGCTGACCAAGGGTACGGCCATGACAACCGTGACGCCAACCGTAAGCGGCGGTACCATCACTTCCTGGTCCGTGTCCCCCTCTCTTCCCGCTGGTTTGTCGATCGATGCTTCCACAGGTGCAGTTTCGGGTACACCTACGGCAGTCACAAGCTCTGCGACCTACACGGTCACGGCCAGCAACTCGGGTGGCAGTGACACGGCAACCTTGACCATCGTTGTCAACGATGTGGTTCCCTCATCGCTCACGTACAGCCCGAATTCGTTCACGCTCACCAAAGGTACGGCCATGACCACCGTGACACCAACCGTGAGCGGCGGAACCGTCACTTCGTGGTCAGTTTCCCCCTCACTTCCAGCAGGCTTGTCGCTCGATTCCACCACCGGCGCCATCAGCGGAACGCCTTCAACGGTTACCTCCTCTACTTCCTACACCGTAACGGCAAGCAACACAGGAGGCAGTACAACGGCCACCGTAACCATCGTTGTCAACGATGTCGCACCTTCGTCGTTAACTTACAGCCCGAACTCGTTCACGCTGACCAAGGGCACGGCCATGACCACGGTGACGCCGAGCGCAACCGGTGGTGCCATCACCACTTGGTCCGTTTCGCCTTCGCTTCCAGCAGGACTGGCCTTGGATTCTTCCACGGGTGCCATCTCAGGCACGCCCACAACGGTGTCTTCCTCCACGCAATACACGGTCACTGCTTCCAACACTGGAGGAAGCGACACAGCAACAGTAACGATCGTGGTCAACGACATCGCTCCATCTTCACTGACCTACAGTCCAAACTCGTTTACGCTCACCAAGGGCACGGCCATGACGACGGTGACGCCAACCGTGAGCGGTGGCACCATCACCTCGTGGTCCGTTTCCCCATCGTTGCCAACGGGCCTTTCCATTGACTCGACGACCGGTGCGATCAGCGGCACACCTTCCGTGGTGTCATCGTCTGCCACCTACACGGTGACGGCCAGCAACACGGGCGGTAGCGATACGGCTACGCTGACGTTCGTGGTCAACGACATCGCTCCTTCGTCACTCGCTTACAGTCCAAACTCGTTCACGTTGACCAAGGGCACGGCCATGACGACGGTAACGCCAACCGTGAGCGGCGGAACAGTGACTTCCTGGTCGGTTTCTCCTTCCCTCCCCACCGGACTATCGCTTGACTCTTCGACCGGGGCTATTAGCGGCACACCTTCCGTGGTGTCATCGTCCGCTACCTACACCGTTACCGCCAGCAACACGGGCGGTAGCGATACGGCCACACTGACGTTCGTGGTCAACGACATCGCGCCCTCTTCACTCACCTACAGCCCGAGTTCGCTTACCCTGACCAAGGGTACGGCCATGACGACGGTAACGCCCACCTCCAGCGGCGGTACGGTGACCTCTTGGTCCGTATCTCCCTCGCTTCCAGCAGGCCTGTCGCTCGATTCTACGACCGGTGCTATTTCAGGAACACCAACCACCATTACGTCCTCTGCTTCCTACACGGTCACGGCCAGCAACACGGGCGGTAGCACCACAGCGTCAGTGACCATTGTGGTCAACGATGTGGCTCCTTCAACGCTCGCTTACAGTCCAAACACGTTCACCTTGACCAAGGGCACAGCCATGACCACCGTGACCCCAACCGTCAGTGGCGGGGCCATCACCTCGTGGTCCGTTTCCCCAACACTGCCAACGGGCCTTTCCCTTGACTCTTCGACCGGTGCGATCAGCGGAACCCCGACGGCGATCACGTCCTCTGCTTCCTACACGGTCACTGCCAGCAACACCGGCGGTAGCACGACGGCTTCGGTGACCATTGTGGTCAACGACATTGCTCCATCATCCGTTGCTTACTCTCAGAGTTCGTTTACATTGACCAAGGGCACGACCATGACCACGATCACTCCGACATCAAGCGGTGGTACCGTGACTTCGTGGTCGATTTCTCCATCGCTTCCGGCAGGGCTGTCCCTTGACACTTCCACTGGAGCCATCAGCGGAACACCTTCTGCAGTCTCCTCTTCAGCCACCTACACGGTCACGGCCAGCAACACGGGTGGTAGCGATTCCACCACGCTCACCATTACCGTGAACGACGTTGCTCCGTCTTCCGTCGCTTACAGCCCGAACTCACTCACGCTCACCAAGGGTACGACCATGTCAACCGTCACTCCCACGACAAGTGGTGGAACGGTCACTTCGTGGTCCGTTTCTCCCTCGCTACCTGCAGGGTTGTCATTGGATTCATCCACCGGTGCGATTTCAGGAACACCCACGGCCGTGACCTCATCTGCGGCCTACACGGTCACGGCCTCCAACACTGGAGGAAGCGACACCGCAACGGTGACCATTGTGGTCAACGATGTGACGCCTTCTTCGCTCGCTTACAGCCCGAACTCGTTCACGCTGACCAAAGGCACGGCCATGACGACGGTGACACCAACATTCAACGGTGGCACCGTAACCTCCTGGTCCGTTTCGCCCTCACTTCCAGCAGGTTTGGCGCTCGATTCCACAACCGGTGCGATCAGCGGAACCCCGACGGCGATCACATCCTCTGCTTCCTACACCGTCACTGCCAGCAACACGGGCGGTAGCACGACCGCCTCCGTGACCATTGAGGTCAACGATGTGGCTCCTTCGTCGCTCGCTTACAGTCCGAACTCGTTCACCTTGACCAAGGGCACGGCCATGACGACCGTGACGCCAACCGTGAGCGGCGGAACCATCACCTCATGGTCGGTTTCCCCATCGCTACCAACGGGTCTTTCCATCGATTCCACAACCGGTGCCATCAGCGGAACACCTTCCGTTGTGTCATCGTCTGCCACCTACACGGTGACCGCCAGCAACACGGGTGGTAGCGACACAGCTACCTTGACGTTCGTCGTCAACGATATCGCTCCATCTTCACTCACCTACAGTCCAACCTCCTTCACGCTCACCAAGGGAACGGCCATGACGACCGTGACACCAACCGTGAGCGGAGGAACCGTCACTTCGTGGTCCGTTTCCCCGACGCTGCCAACGGGCCTTTCGATCGATTCCTCGACCGGTGCAATCAGTGGAACACCTTCCGCTGTCACCTCTTCAGCCACCTACACGGTCACGGCCATGAACACGGGTGGTAGCGATACGGCAACGTTGACCATCGTGGTCAACGACATCGCTCCTTCGTCACTCGCCTACAGTCCAAACTCGTTCACGTTGACCAAGGGTACGGCCATGACGACCGTGACACCAACCG
>PBUZ01000052.1 GCA_002728035.1 Methanobacteriota archaeon | reverse complement strand
TGAATATTTTGGCAAAAAATACCAAGATTACCAGTGATTTGGTAGTCCCTCCCGGATTTGAACCGAGGTCGGAGGAACCAGAATCCTCCATGATGGACCGCTACACTAAGGGACTGTGGTCGTGCGAAAGCTGTCGCCTTCTTCAATTCAACGGTCCGATAAGAGGCCTATACGGTGGCAAATCGAAAGAGCACCTTTGAGACCCAGGACAGCATCATGATGATCATAAATGACGCAAGTGCGTACTTGGCCCACGGACGTGCTGGTTTGGTTTCCGGCCACAGGTCAATGCCCATTTCTTCGGCCTGGGCAACCAAATCCGCTAATTCCGCGAGGTGTTCCTCAACCGAATCATGGGCCATGATACCAAGCCCGATTCCCGTTTATTTCAACCCCTCGGAGCCAACAGCAATCTCCATCGAACAACGAAGGAAGTCACAAGACTTTGAAAGCACGATGCGCCAGGGGGGCTCATGAGTGAGGTCCCGCATGGCGTGAACCTCAACGTCCCAACACGAGGAGCACCACGGCCAACAGCGACGATGACCCTCACGAGAGACGGTCCGCACGGGGTTGAGGTGTTGCTTGGACTGCGGTCAAAAACCATGCGCGCCTTTCCCAACTACTGGGCCTTTCCCGGAGGCGGTGTCTCTTCGGTAGACCGTGCTGCTGTCGAAGCGCTTGAGGAACTCGCTGGACCTGAAGCAGCTTCCATCGCCTGCATTCTACGGGAGATGAGTGAAGAATTGGGGTTGGTTCCAAAAGGGGACGGCGTGGTCAGCATGCCCGTTGAAGCGCGCCTCGCCGTCGTCGATGACAAGAAGACATGGTTGCCTCTTGCGCAGCGTGGTGCTTTCCCCGTTGAGCGGGCGAACATTCGAACGCTGAGTCATCGTATCACACCCCCCTTCGGACCGGTTCAATTTGACAATGCCTTTCTTCACCTCCATGTCGGCGACTGGGCCGAGGTTCCAACGATTGACCTTGAGCCACAGACAGAATTCACAGAAGTCATGTGGGCTCAACCCAACGAAATTCTGGCTCGCTGGAAAGCCCATGAAATCAAGGTTGCACCGCCCGTGGTCACGCTTCTCATGGAGATTGAGCGCACACTCGAGCGCTGCGGGCGTGACATGAACGCAGCATCACAAGACATTGCAAGTCGGTTGCCCGGTCGCCGTTCAATTTTGTTCGCGCACGGTGTTGAAGTCGTCCCCATCAAGACCGCCACGTTACCACCTGCGGACCACACCAACGCCTATCTGGTCGGCGACCCTGAAGGTGCATTTGTGTTGGTCGACCCTGCCATTCGAATGCGGGAAGACATGGAGGCTCTTGCCACGGCCGTTGAGCGACACAACGGTCAACTCGAAGCGGTGGTGTTCACCCACAGCCACAGCGACCATCTGGCGGACATGTCCCTGCTCAGGGAAGCCTTTGATTGTCCGATTTGGGGCAGCCATCACACCGCGAGCAGCGTGAAATGCGATCGAATCCTCAACGACGGCGACATCCTCGAATTGGGTGCACAGCGATGGGAGGTGCTCATCACCCCAGGGCATCATCCCGGTCATGTCTGTCTGTTGAGCGAGGCTGGACTTGTCGCAGGCGACATGCTCGCTGGAATCGGTACCATCCTCATTCCTCCTGGCACTGGCGACATGAACGAATACCTCGCCCAACTCGAACGCTTGCAGGCGTTGAGGCCGCATCTGGTGTTCCCGAGCCACGGACCTGTTGTTGCCATGCCAAATCGTTTGATTCAACACTACATCGACCACCGTCGCGGACGGCATCAGAAGGTGCTCGAGGCCGTGAGAGGCGGTTTGAACCGTTTGATTGACATCGCAAAGCAAGCCTACCAAGACACGCCGGATGCACATCCAGGTTTGGCCGTGGACCAAACACTCTCCCACCTTCTTGCCCTCAAGGCCGATGGAGCGGTGGTGGAAACATCCGATGGATGGACGAACGTGGTGGAATAGAGATGGGAAAACGAGTGGTGATCCGCAAAGCAGGTGGCGTCAATTGCATCGGCGCAGAACCGATGGGAGTGCCATCACCCGGCCAAGGCGAGTTACGAATCAAGGTCGCCTACGCCGGCATCAATTTTGCAGATTTACTGATGCGGATGGGGTTCTACAACCCTCGTCCACCGTACCCGTTCACGCCCGGTTACGAAGTGAGCGGTGTGGTGGATGCACTTGGTGAGGGCGTTACTGGCTGGACCGTTGGCCAGCGTGTTGTTGCAGCCATGCGAAACGGTGGGCAAGCCAGTTATGTCCTCACGCCCGTGGAGCGCGTCATCCCTCTCCCCGACGGCTTTTCGCTGAAATCCGCTGCTGCAACGCCGGTCACCTACCTCACCGCACACCACATGCTTCACCATCTCGGCCACATGACCTCCGATGATTCGGTGCTTATCCACGGTGGTGCTGGCGGTGTTGGGACGGCAGCCTTGCAGTTGTGCAAGTGGGCTGGCGTTGAAAACGTGTGGGCCACCTCTTCCAAACCAAAGCATCACATTTTGGAGCATTACGGCGCCCGAGCCATCGACCGCCACAACGAAGATTTTGTTGAGATCATCAAGAACGAAACGAACGGGAACGGCGTTGACCACATTCTCGACCCCATCGGCGGAGACCACCTGCGCCGCAGCCTATCCTCGCTTGCGGAAGGTGGGCGTCTCTACACCTACGGACTGTCCGCAGCAGCGCCATCAGCAAAACGCTCACTTCTCAAAGCGATGTTTGCCCTGCGGAAGTCCCCGAAATTCGACCCGCTCCGTCTGATGATGCGAAACCGCGCTGTGTTTGGTGTTCACATGGGAACATGGACCGACGAGAAGGTGATGCAAGAACAACTTGAGCGCATCATTGAGGGTATTCAATCTGGACATCTTGAGCCGATCATCGACCGTGTGTTTCCCGCAGAAGAGGTCCACCTCGCACACCAGCACATCCATGATGCCAAAAACATCGGCAAGGTGCTGTTGAAGTTTGAAGACGTTGGTGACGCCTCGGAAGCATGAATTGCACGGTATTGCGCCCTGAAACCTTCATCACATCTCACGCATTGGAACATCTACGGTGAGTGCATGAAGAAGGCCATGTCTGGGTTTGACATTCGAGCAATGGCTCGAGAGTTGGACACCATGAAAGGGGCCTATGTCAAGAAGGCCTACATGCCGCATTACGAACAAATCGTTCTGAGAATCAACCCCAAAGGTGGTGAGCAACGTGACCTCGTCTTCGTGCGTGGTGAGCGCATTTACACCTCTCAACGCGACCGCCCGATGCCAATGACGCCACCACCGTTTGCGATGGTGCTGCGAAAGCACCTTCGAAACGCACGGCTGACAGGTGTTGAGCAGGTTGGTTTTGACCGTGTCTTAGCGTTCTCCTTTGACACAAAAGACGGTGAACGGACGTTGTATGTTGAGGTGTTTCGCGATGGAAACATCATCCTCGTTGATCAAGACGGTGTGATCGTTCAACCCCTCACACATGCATCCTATGCTGGCAGGACTCTCAAGAAGGGGGTGGAATACACACCACCTCCGCCTGCTGCGAATCCGTACAACCTTTCTGAAGCCGACCTCGCTTCCATTCTCAACGAATCCGACCGCGACTTGGTCTCCACACTTGGAGGTAAGATCAACCTCGGCGCAACCCATGCCAATGCCGTGTGTTCGCTGGCTGGACTTGAACCCAATTCAGCGCCTTCGGATGCCGACCATGCAGGTGTGTTTGATGCACTGCAATCGCTCCTCAAAGCGTTGGAAGAAACGCAAGAAAGCCACTTGATCCTCCGATTCGGCGACGACGATGGCGATGACTGGAAAACAAAGCTCGATGCAATGGACGCCAGCCACCAAGAGAAATGGTTGTCCGAACGTGCGGTCGAGGCGACCCCCATTCTTCTCCCTCAACATGCCGATATGCCCTATGTAAGTTATTCTTCACTTTGCGAATGCATCGATGTTTGGAAGGGTTCGCACGACGCTCACGCACTCCAACGTCGAGAAGAAGAACGCTTTGAACAGGCTGGACCAGGACGAGGTCAATCCACCGAAGTTGAGCGACTTGAACGAAGAAAGGCGCAGCAGGAAAAGGCCTTGGAAGGGTTTTCCGTCAAGATCGAAAAGCAACAACGGCTAGGTCACGCCATCCAAGAACACTGGTCTCATGTTGAAGGACTGCTTCAACAGACCAACGAAGCGGTCGAGCGGGACGGGTGGAAAACGGTCAAAAAAGCCGTCAAAGACATCCCTTGGATCACGGCTGTATCGCCTGCAGAACGTGAAATCACCGCCCTTTTGCCCGATGAAGAGGGTGCTGCAAAGGGATTGCAAGTGGTGCTTCAACTGGACGCCAGCGTGCATCAGAACGCACAACGGTATTTTGAGGCTGCTCGAAAGCAGAAAAACAAGACCTCCGGTGCCGTTCAGGCCCTGGAAGAAACGGAACGAAAGTTAAAACGCGCCCGAAAAAACGAGGCGAAGCAAAAGGCCAGTGGGAAACTCAACCGCCTCAAGCGGAGCAAACGAATGTGGTTCGAACAGCACCGGTGGGGCATGGTCGAAGGTGGCCATTTATTGGTAGGCGGCAAAGATGCAAAAGGCAACGACTCGGTGGTGAAAAAGCATCTCTCTGGAAACGACATGTACCTTCACGCAGACCTGCATGGTGCCCCCTCCTGCAGCCTACGGTCCATGCAAGGCTTTGTCCTCGAAGAACGAAGGCCTGCGCACCTACCATCCGACATTCCAGCCTTCAAATTGGTCGATAAACTCCCAAACGATGAACTCGACGAAGCGAAGTTGCAGCAAGCAGCAACACTCGCTCTGTGTTGGAGCAGAGCATGGAACGGCGGGGGGGCCCATGGAACGGTCTACAGCGTCAAACCTGCCCAAGTTTCAAAATCCGCTCAAACCGGTGAATTTGTCGGCAAAGGTGCGTTTGTCATACGAGGGCAACGCACATGGTACAAGGACATGGATGTTCGACTTGGTATTGGCATCATCGCCATCAACGGTGTACCGCTGATGGTGACTGGAACACCTGGTCATATCCAATCCATGTGCCCAAGGTACGCCATTCTTTCACCAGGATTGACCAAGAAAGAACACCTCGCAAACAAGATATACAAAAACACAGGGATGTCAACCGACGACCTCCTCGCCGTCTTGCCCGGAGCATGCGACGTCCTCGAAGAACAGGGTCTTCTTCACCCACCAAAACAAGCCGAAGAGGAATGAGGACGTCGGCGTGGCTGCTTCATCAGCACCCGTCGCCGTCCAATGCCCATGCATGGGTTCATCACAGAGGTCGTTGTCCGAGACCTATGCGACTCTACCACAACCCACGATGCTCAAAATCCCGTCAAGCCCTGGCACTGCTTGAATCGAAAGGCGTTGAAGTGGAAGTTCATCGATACCTCGAGAACGGCATCGTCAAGGATGACATCGCACTTCTGGCTGGTCTTGACGGCATTGTGCGAAAGAAGGATGCAGGCCGCGAAGTAATGGCGAGCCTGACATCTGCCGAAGACATCGCGGCGCTGCTTCTCGCTGAGCCAAAGTTACTNGAGCGTCCCGTACTCGTTCACGAAGGAAGAGCCGTCATCGGGCGACCTCCCGAAGACATCTTACAACTTCTTTCGTGAAGATGTAGGCCGTTTGACGTACATCGCCACGGCGTTCCCGCCACCAAGGCATAAGGTGACGATACCTGAGGCCGCATCAAGGCGGCGCATGACGCCCAACATGGTGATGAGGCAGCGTGTGCCACTGGCGCCCAAGGGATGACCCAAACTCACAGCACCGCCGTGGAGGTTGAAGCGGTCTTCTGGAATGCCCACCTCTTGCGCCACCGCACACGAAGCAGAAGCGAAGGCCTCGTTGTGTTCGTAAACATCGACGTCCAACACGTTGAGGNCGTTTCGCTGGAGAAGCATCTCAACGGCAGGTATGGGGGCACTCATCACACGAGCGGGTTCAACGCCGGACGTNCAATAATCCTCAATGGTGGCAAGGACTTCCCACCCCTGTGAAGCNGCAAAATCAGCCTCTGCAATCAGGACAGCGCTGGCGCCGTCGTTGAGGGTGCTTGCATTCCCCGCCGTGACAGAACCTTCTTTGTCAAACACGGGGCGAAGCCCAGCAAGTGATTCGGCGGTGGTGCCGCCACGAACACCTTCATCCGATCGCAACACGAACGGGTCACCTCGACGTTGAGGCACCTCCACAGCGAACGTTTCCCAGTCGAACCAGCCATTTTCCCAAGCCTCGGCTGCGCGCTGTTGGCTTCTTGCAGCAAAGGCATCCATCGCTTCTCTGCTGATGTTGCATTCGTTGGCAACCGTTTCGCCCGTGGTACCCATGTGCACATCGTTGTACACGTCCCAAAGACCATCGTGAATCATGGAATCAACCAGCGTGGAATTGCCCATCTTGGCGCCTTTGCGTTGACCCATCAACAATTGCGGCGCATTGCTCATGCTTTCCATACCACCGGCAACGATGACCTTGTACTCGCCGGCTCGAATGCTGTTCGCAGCCGTCATTGCCGCTTTGAGAGAGGAGCCGCAGACCTTGTTGATGGTGGTACAGGGCGTGGAGTAGGGAAGCCCAGCGCCAAGCGCCACCTGTCGTGCAGGATTTTGTCCAGCACCTGCTTGGAGCACCTGACCAAAGAGGACCTCGTCAACGATGCCGGAGGTTGAGTCAATGCCCGCTCTGTCCAACAATTCGCGAACGGCCAAGACGCCCAAATCAACAGCGGACATGGAGGACAAGGCCCCCATAAATTTCCCAATCGGTGTCCGTGCNACGGCACAAATGACGGCTTTCGGNTGACCCATGGTGCATCCAAGGCTTGGCACGCTTTGAACATGTCTTCCAGCCAGGGTTGGGCTTGAGAAGGCTTGATGAGGCCCACCCGTTGGCGTAAACCATGGCCAAATTCAAAACAGAACTGAACCTTACCCGAGCATCCGATGAAATGCGAACCCCTGAAATCACCCTCGATTTCACACCAAACGCCCTCGCATCTGTTCTTTACAAGCAAGGTGACACGGTGGTGTTGGCGTGTTGTACCAAAGAATCCTCCTTGCCAAGATGGTTCCCCCGTGACGCCACCAAAGGTTGGGTTCACGCTGAGTATTCACTCCTGCCAGGCTCCACGGATTCGCGGTTCCGCAGAGAGCGAAACGGTGCGAAAGGCCGCACGCAGGAAATTGAACGCCTCATCGCTCGATCGTTGCGCGCGGCTGTTGACCTTGAAGCGCTCGGCCCCATTGCACTCAACGTTGATTGCGATGTACTGAACGCCGATGGAGGCACACGATGTGCGTCGATTACCGCGGCAAACATCGCCCTGCGATTGGCTGTTCGTCGCCTTATCGCTCGCGGNGACTGTCTNCCCATTGACCTCCGTCCAACCTTTGANCAGCGTAAAGAGGGATGGACGGCTCCTGNACTGAGCGAGGTTGAGCNAGCCAATCACGAGCGAGCGGTNCTCCCCCATGACCTTGCAGCCGTTTCGGTTGGCCTGATCNATGGTGAAGTCTACCTCGACTTGGATTACATCTTGGATTCGAACGCAGATGTTGACATGAACGTCATCAAAACAAGCGATGGCCGATATGTCGAAGTTCAGGGCACTGGAGAGGAGGCGACGTTTTCTGCTGAAGAGCTCGCTGCATTGCTCGCAGGAGCAGACAAAGGACTCGATGCCCTCTTTGCGTTCCAAGAAGTCACCCTAAGTGACGCGCAGTGACCTGCTTTCTTACCAAGGGCGTTCCGCGTTTCTCGCCGATTGACGCATCGGAAGGCTTGATATGGCGAGGGCACTCGCCAACCTTGCACGGGTCAGTAGCTTAGTTGGGAGAGCGCGGCACTGAAGATGCCGAGGTCGCTGGTTCAAGTCCGGCCTGACCCACCAACAACCAAAAGGGCGGCGTTGCCCCGCCTTGATTCCATTCTATAGAATGAGTGCTGTCTTTCAAAACTCAAGAGAATCAGGGAAAAGGTTTCTTGAACTCCATTCCCTGTGTCCATTCATGGCGAAGCAGGGCGACGGTGGTGAGCAAGCCACAGATGCTCATGACGAGCAACCCCGCGCCAAGGACAAGGAAGCCAAAGAACTTCAGGAAATTCGCCAACGACGCATGGGTGGAGGTCGCCGCTTCCTCTCAAACATCGAGGATTTCGTCCTGATGGGGGGCGTGGCCTACGGGGTCCTTTTCGCCGTTTTGCTGTTCTCAATGTCCTCGGGCATCCTCGGGAATTCCACGACGCTTGACCACACCGCCTCCACNACCTTCCTTGATATCGGCGACGANTGCGAAGAAATNACCGATGANCCTTGGCTCAANATCTTNCCCAACCCTGACCGNGAACTCTTNTCTTTGGCCGGCCACAACCTCCCCAACGGCGTNGCCTTCCTCAACTACACCTTCTATGAGATCGTGAATGACGAAACCAAGGCCTTGGTCGACGAGGATTTCGGTGCAAACGGTACGACACGTTCAATCAACAAGGTGGACCAAAACTACGGCAGAGCATACTACAGTGCACCGTATGCTGAACTTCCTGAGGGTGAATTTGAGCTGCAATTCGAGCTTGTTATTCGAGAAAGCAAGGATTTCAATTCCACTGTCGTGACTGGCCCGCTCACCTCGTCGGTCATTTTTGAACACACGATTTCAAAGGAAGCATTGGCCTTCCTTCCGTTCGTTAACGACGATGAACATTCGGACGTTCGTATCGAAGATTCTGGGCCACGCTCTTGCTGGAGCGTGCAGGACCTCGGTGATTGGGGTTACCTCTTGATGGGGGCAGAATTGGGCGGTGGAAGGGAAACGGCCATGCTCACGGGCGGGGCTGCTGGCATCCCAGCATGGTGGATGGCCTTCATCTCCTTGTCCCTCTCCATCATTTCGTTGCTTATCATCTACCCCGTGATGTACAAGGTCTACCATCAGGATACGGACGATATCCTCTCGAGGACCCACATCACGCGTTTGGTTGAAGATACAGTGTACGGTGTGGCTGAACAACTCGGTATCGATGTGGATGATGAGCTGTTCAAGACAGAAATAAGGGACCTCTCCATCGACATCATGGTAGCGTACAAGAACACCGAGAACACCCTCTCGGACTCAAAAGAGGTGCGCGCCGAACTGCTTCGCACGCTGCTCGAAGAATTTGCGATCTTCCGCGTCTTCAAACCCGTTCAACTCAATGTGCGAGTGATCGGAAGTGGACAAGCGATCGATTTCGATTCCGGCGTCGGTATCGGCGCCCGTGCAACCAACGAAGAAGATGCACTCGCTGAACGCCAGGATTACTCTTCCTTCTTTTCAGAACTTCACTCACTCTCCCGAATTGAGGATGATGTGCGGGACAGCCTCGACCTCTTCTTCACGCGTCGAAAGGATGTGGAGATGAAAGGGGCGGTCGTGACCAGCGACGACCGTGTGGTCTTTGTTTCCGTAATCTATCGACCCACACAACGGTTTGCGTTCATTCGGTTCAAGAAGACCTCGACACAGATCAAGGACGAGTTGTTCCGTTTCATCCACGATCGTAACGAAGAGTTGCTTGGGTCGCAAGAACTCATCGTGAAGACCCGAAACGAAGTATCCACACTCGCTGACCGGGCAGGTGCTGGAAGGGTTGAACGACAATCCAGTACGGACGATGACCGCATTGTTGCCGTCGCTCGCCAAGATGGTTTGGGCGGACGAATGTTGCAAACGAAATTCCTCGGGGACACCCTTTCGACGGTTGAGTACATGGCCAATGAAAAACGCGAGATGATCAACAAATGGGGCTTTTGGGGCCTCATCTTCTTCGTTTGGATCCCGTTCATGGCATCGGGGGTTCTCGTTGGGGCCATGCTTGGACTGCTTTCTCGAATGCAATTCATGCGGGTGCTTCTTGCTACGCTGATTGGGGGCTCCATCGCTTCGATTACATGGGCCTACACCGCAGAGGGTATCGTGAAGTTCATGCACCAATACAAACTTGAAGTCTTCATTCCCTTGGTCATCGGTGTCTTCATCCTCATGGCGGTCCTGCACATACGTTCAACCAAAATGCGACGGCAAACCGAGTTGTTTGAAGACACGTTGCTTGACAACTTCCATGCTGACGTTGTCGCAAAATACGGCGAGCAGTGAGGGATAGCATGCAGCCCCTGACCATCGGTGAAGGTGCCATGGACACCATCGGTGATCCAATACGACTTGGAATCGTGACCGTCAGCGACCGTGCCAGCAACGGCACCTATGAGGACGAAGGCGGCCCCGCCATCCTCTCGTTTTTCGAAGAGGCCATCCGCAGCCCTTGGGAAGCCCACTATCGATGTGTGGCCGATGAGCGGGCGGAGGTTGAGCAAGCACTGATTGAGTTGAGTGACGACGTGGGCTGCAGCGTGGTCGTCACCACCGGCGGAACTGGACCTGCTGCCCGAGACATTACACCGGAAGCAACCGAAGCCGTGTGCGACCGGCTCATGCCCGGCTTTGGCGAGCAAATGCGCAGCATCTCACTCGCTTTTGTTCCAACAGCCATCCTCTCAAGGCAAATCGGTGGACTTCGAGGCACATGCCTTCTGTTCAACCTCCCAGGCCGTCCAAAAGCGATTCGTGAGACCATCGATGAAATTTGGAAAGCCGTGCCCTATTGCGTTGACTTGATGGGCGGCCCATACATGGACATGGATGAAGATGTCTGCAACGCATTCCGCCCGAAGAACGCGAGAAGGGCTCGTTGAACCGAGGCATCATGTTGATGTGCTTACCACCGTTCGTCTGCATAAGAGATGAAGACAATGAATGGGAATGTGTTGATTCACGGCGCGACCATGGTGTTGAACGACGAGACAAGCGTGGGTGACCTTCGGATACGGAACGGTTTGATCGAGGCCATTGTCATTGGACAGTCAATGGAACCCCTTGAGGATGAATTGTTCATCGATGGGCGAGGACTTCACCTGCTTCCCGGCATCATTGACCCGCAATGCCACTTTCGAGATCCTGGCCAACCTGAAAAAGAAGACCTGGGTTCTGGTTCAGCCGCCGCAGTGAGCGGTGGCGTGACCTCCTTCCTTGACATGCCGAACAACAAACCCTCCATCACCGACATGGATGGCATGCGCATGAAATTGCAAACGGCATCCGAAAAATGCGTGAACAACTACGGGTTCTTCATCGGTGCCACGCCAAACAACGTGTCGGATTTGCAGGAAGCCGTTGGAACCCCCGACCAACCCTTGGCCATCCCCGGTATTTGCGGCATCAAGATCTTCATGGGTTCATCCACAGGGACACTCTTGGTGAACGAGCGTGAGGCGCTCGAAGCGATTTTTGAGGGTACAGGCGGATTGATTGCGGTTCATGCCGAAGATGAAAAGCGGTTAATCGAGCGCTTTGAAGCTATCAAAGACCGAACCGACATCGCTGCTCATGCCGAATGGAGAGACGATGTCACGGCGTTGCTTGCAACCCAACTTGCCGTTGAATTGGCGCAGGCTTCTGGCCACCGCTTGCATGTTCTTCACCTCACGAGTGGAATCGAAGCCGAATGGCTGGACGGCATCACGGTCCTGCCTTCGCAAGCACCAGCGGATCAAGCCATTATCACCACGGAAACGCTGCCTCAGCATCTGACGTTCGACGATACGGACGTCGCACGGGAAGGAACGCGCTTGCAGATGAATCCCCCTATTCGCTATGCTGCAGACAGAGAAGGCCTCTGGAAGGGCCTCAAAGAAGGTGCTATCCAATGCATTGCAACCGATCACGCCCCTCACACCCTTGAAGCCAAGGCCGCCGGATTCCCCAATGCGCCCAGCGGCATGCCAGGCGTTGAAACATCACTTGCGGTGATGTTGACACACGCAAACGAAGGACGTTGTTCGATTGAAGACGTGGTCAAATGGATGGCCACCAACGTTGCAGATTGCTTCAACATGATTGGAAAGGGGCGTCTCGAAGAAGGCGCAGACGGTGATGTGGTTCTCGTCGACATGAACCGTGCACAAACCGTAGAAGATGCACATTCATGGACCAGAGTTGGCTGGAACCCGTTTCGTGGCCGGGAACTCGTCGGGTGGGCACAAGTCACCATCGTGGCGGGCGTACCCGTCTTTGAGCGAACCGAAGAAACAGGACCGAAAGGGCGAATTTTGGTCGAACCCGGAGAAGTCGGACAACCCATCGTGATGACGCCTTGGCGTTAACCCAAGTTGTACAACTCGCCGTATTTCTTTTCTACATACTCGAGGAAGGGCTCTGGGCTGGGTGGAGAACCCGTGGCGTCCTCGATCAGTTGTGCAGGTGAAACTTGGCTACCTCGCTGATGAATCCTTGCACGCAACCAATCCAACATGGGTTGCCAGTCACCTGCTGCTACCAACACATCGATGTCACCAAGATCCGCCGCCATGGCGTGAAGCAGTTGAGCTGCGTAGAGGTTTCCAAGGGTGTATGTTGGGAAATAACCGAACGCACCCATCGACCAATGGATGTCTTGGAGACAGCCCAGGCGGTCCTCGGGGACCTCGATTCCAAACCAATCCTGAAACATGGTGTTCCAGGCGGTGGGCAGATCGTCAACCTCAAGGTTGCCATTGAACAATTCTTTTTCAATTTCATAACGCAGCATCACATGTAAGTTGTAGGTAACTTCGTCGGCTTCGACCCGAATAAAACCCTTTTCAACACGGTTCGCCAGCCGATTCAACGCGTTCTCGTCCCAAGTAGGGGCGTCGGGGAACGCTTCAGTGAACCATGGGAGGACAACTTTCCAAAACGCTGGTGTTCGCCCGATTTGATTCTCCCAAAATCGACTTTGGGATTCATGGACACCCAAGGACACCGCTGCGCCTCGGGGCGTGTATCGGTGTTCATGGTCAAGACCCTGTTCGTACAATGCATGGCCCGTTTCGTGCATCACGGCATAGAGGCAAGAAAACGGGTCGCGTTCGTCAAATCGGGTCGTAAATCGAGTGTCACCAGGCCACAAACCCGCTGAAAATGGATGGGTGGACGCGTCCATCCGACCGGCTTCGAAATCAAAACCCATGTTGGAAGAAACGGCTTCACAGAAGGCCTTCTGCGCCTCGATTGGAAAGCGCATGTCCTCGGGCATGACGGGGTCTTCGGATCGCTCCTGTGCTTCGGTGATGGCTTGAAGAAGCGGGACCAAACGAGCCTTCAATCCAGCGAAAAGAGGATCGTAATCCTTCACGGTCATCCCAACCTCGTACTCATCGAGAAGAACATCGTACGGCGTTGATTGAATGCCCAACAAGCTGATTTTTTCCTTGGTCATATCGATCAGGTGTCGCAAGGCCGGCTTGAAGGCTTCAAAATCCGAAGCCTCACGCGCCTGCTGCCAGGCAACAAGCGCTTCTGAACGTGCTTGGGCAAATGTTTCCACGAAGGATGTTGGCAAGCGGATGGCTTGGTCGTAGGTTCGCCGCATCTCTCGAACATTGGCCGCTTGGTCGGCATCAAGGGATTGTGTCTCCAAGGTATCCAACAACAAGCCCATTCGCTCATCGGTTAATTGCTGGTGCCTTTGGCCTGCTAACCACGCCATCATCTCGCCTCGAGAGGTTGCTCCTTTCGCAGGCATCAACACTTCTTGGTCCCAACCCAAGTGTCCTTGCAATGCTCCCAATCGGTGAATGTCTTGTACTCGCCCGATGAATTCCTCGTACAGGTCCATACCTCGCTCAATCAACGGTGCTTCTTCAACACTCCCCCATCTTACGATGTCTTTTTTTGGTCCTCTTTCCGGAACAAAAAACCACACATTGAAGAACGGTTGAACGGTACACGCTCCATGGCCCTCCCGTTCCGCCGTAAAGGCTCCGACGGTGAGGAGGATGAAACGGTTGACAGAGACCTTGAGGACATCATCGACCTCGAAGAAGGCGTTCCTTTGGAAACCGATGTCGAGCAAACAACTCCCGAAGAGCCGCCCGTTAACCTTGATGAAATGGACCCCGAAGAGCGAAAGAAAAGGAGCGCAGTTACGGTCATCGACACCTGCATGGATTTACGTCGTGGAGAGAACGTGCTGATCGTTTGTGATTCCACCACCACCGACATCGGGCAAGTCCTCCATGACGCAGCGAGTCGCCGGTCCGACAGGGTCTTGTTGGTGGTCATGCCCAAAGGCAGGCACCACGGAGATGAGCCACCCGCACCCGTTGCGAACTTGATGCGGCAACAACAAGTGGTGATTGCACCCACCCGCTACTCGCTCACCCACACCCGTGCGGTACGCCAAGCCATCAAGGACGGGGCTCGCGTCGCAACCATGCCCGGCATGACCATGGAGATGTTCACCGAAGGCGGCATGTCAGCCGATTTCAACATCATCAAGAAAAACATCAGCGAGATGGGAAGCGTACTTCGCCGCAAGCGGATTGTGAATGTAAAATCCGAAACGGGAACAAACGTGACGTTTGAAGTCAATTGGCGGGACTGGAAATACGATGACAACGGCATCTGCAACCGTCCACGAATGCTGACCAACCTCCCTGCTGGAAAGATCTTCACCATGCCCCGTGAAGGTACCATGAACGGCACCATTGTCATCGACGGCTCATGGGATTCTACCTTGGTTGACGAACCGGTCGTCCTGCAAATCGAAAATGGGTTGGTCGTTGACGTCAAAGGCGGCACGGCTGCAGCACAAATCCGTCAAACTTTTGGCGAGGCAGCGAAACGGTTGCGTAGCAAAGAGCAAGAAGCCGTTTGGACGATCGCAGAGTTTGGTTTTGGTATGAACCCAAACGCTCGTTTGATGGGGAGCGTGCTCGAAGACGAGAAGCGGCTTGGTTCAGCTTACTTTTCCATCGGCGACAACACACGGCTTGGCGGTACAGCAGCCGTTGGAATACAAATTTCAGGCGTTCTGGCCTCTCCCAGTCTTTGGCTCGATGAAACGGCGCTACTCGAGGACGGTACATTCGTTGCCCACTGAATCAGTAGCCCAAATTCTGTTGCCCACACACTGGACAGAATCGCCAATACGGATCAAGACCGATGCCACAGCCTCTGCAGTGAACGCCTGAGCGAATGGTGGGTTGAACCAGAGGTTGCTGCGGCTGAGGCCAACCCTGCCGTTGTTGCATGGGCTGTTGTTGCCAGCCTTGTTGAGGCTGTTGTTGCCAGCCTTGCTGGGGCTGTTGCTGAGGAAGCGGCTGTGGGCGTTGCTGAACAGGCGCAGGTTGAGCGGGTGGTGGAGTGTTGGCCAGAGGCTTGCGAACTGGAGCAATTGGTTTGGGCAGCGCCGCTGTCTTTTCTGCGGCCGGCGAAGAGATGAACTCGGACAAGGTCACGACCCCATCACCGTCTGTATCTGCTTCAGCATGCAGTTCTGTCGCTTCTTCTATAGAAGTGCCCGTTGCTTTTGCAAGTTCCTCAACATCAAGTGCTCCACTCCCATCTTCATCGGCAGCGATGAAGTGTTCAGCGGCACTCACAAACGTTTCTTCTTCTGGCTGCTCGGCCTCCATCGGTTCTTCAGCAGCAGGAGGCGTTGGTTCGTCTTCTGGAAGCAACTCGGAACTGAACGCACCCGAGAAGGCATCCTGAGTTGCTCGAGCAACCTGTTTCTCGCTCTCGATGTTGATCGATGGTTCCACCGGTTCCTCTAGTGAGGCGACGTCGGGCAGAGCAACGCTGGCAACGGGCTCGGGAGCTGGTACCGTTGGTTCTGGTGCGGGAGTCGGCGAAGGGGCCTGAGCTGTTGGAAGAGGGACAGAAGCCGGTTCTGGTTCAGGGGTTTGAACCGGTTCATCGGAAACCGATGCTGGAGCAGGAGGTTCGGGAAGTTCAGAAGATTCTGGCACATCAACCGTCGTTGCAGCAGCAGAGCCGCTGGCCAAGGATGGTATCGGGAGAACATGTCCCGCCACATCAAGAGAGGCCTCAAGTTCGCCATTGATCGCTGTCAACGCAGCAATGGAATCTTCAACGTTCGCAAGCATCCCCTCAAACGTGGAAAGGTAGTTCAGCACTTCATCCTTAGAACCCGTTTGATGCGCGACGGCGAAGAGTTTCATCATTCGCATGGGGTCAGCCAATTTCTCGAGTTGCTCGCGCTGTCCTGCGTCAACGTTGCCGAGAGGCGAGCCGTTCTGTTCACCGCTGGAGTCTGGAAGGCCAAGTGCTTGCAACAACGGGTCAGGCATGCTCATGAGGCCGAGATGGCCGGCAACGAGGTAGTAAATCTCCCCGCCTTCGCATTGCATGCGTTCGCTTGCGGCTTCGAAATCGAATTCGCCAGGGCGCAAAACGATGTCCGAGAGGAGTTCAAAGAATTGAACCATGGCTTGCTCTTTTGGCATGGCCATCATGGCATGAAGGGTGTCCGATGATTGGGTAACGCCGAAATATGCAGCGGCTTCATCGACCTCGATATCAGAGGAATTCATACCGGCGTTCTCCGACATTTCCCATCCCCCTTTTTCCACCGAATGCTGACCCTCATTTAAGCACTCATGAAGGTTGTCAAGCCGACCTGTTTTTCGCGAGGTTGCAAATCGCCCGGGATTGCTCTGCCGTCCAGCCCGTTTCTTGCAACTGCATCAACACGGTTCGTTCTTGGTCGCCGTCTGCAAATGCACCAACAACCCATTCGACCGCAGATTCCCGATCTTCGGCTTGCCAGTCTTCAAAGATGCTCATGTCGACTTGGATCTTTGCCTTACGTACCTTGGTCGATGGGGCATCATCCGAGGACGAGACCGACTTCCGCTTTGCGACCTTTTGAGCAGGCGCCTGCTTCTTTGCTGCAGATGGTGTTGATGTTTGACGTGAGGAGGGGGGCGCCTTGGTTGGCCCGCGCTTTGGCGGACCTCCTGCGCTGCGACCTGGTGGTGCTGCAGGACCTGTTTGCCGCGAGGTTGTTGAGGTACGGGAAGGGGCACTGCGTGTTGATGAGGTGGATGCCTTCGAAGGCAACGGAGCGGCTCTGCGCTTGTCGAGCGAATCAAGGAAACTCTCCTCTTCTTCATCGTCGTCATCAAAGAAGTCATCGTAGTCGTCCTCATCTTCCTCGTCCTCGTCTTCCCTCAACATGCGCATGATGATCAGACCGACGAGTACCAAGCCGAGCCCGCCTGCGCCAACAACCACCATGATGGTGCCTGCATCAACGCCAAACAGGCCTTCCTCTCCATCGCCTGAAAGCGGCACATAGGGACACCCGTCAGGCCAACCATCGACGCCTTTTGCCTCGTTGGGACAGTTGTCCTCATCGTCCGTCACGCCGTCGTTGTCGGTATCGAGTTCTGAAGGGTGACAGCCTTTGTCATCCAACGGATTCAAGCCAAAGGTCGTGAGTGGGCAATAATCGGCGTTGGTTGCACCCTCGATGTATTGTCCGGGCCACAAAGGATCTCGAGCATCGGTCCATGAGGCGTCGCCCCAATTGTCACCAAATCCGTCTCCGTCGGAGTCTTTCCATTGCGTTGGATTGTCGCTAAAATTCCACGGTTCATCTGCATCCCGCCAACCATCGCCGTCTTCGTCGATGCAACCAAAGTACCTGTTGTAGGATGCCCCAGCCTCATCGGGACAATCATCGGCGTTGTTGCCTGTAGCGTTGTCACCGTAACCGTCACCGTCTCTGTCAAACCATTGGGTGGGGTCGCTGGGGAAGGCATCGCCCTGCTCGTTGATGACCTCGCCTGTCTCCGGGTCGGTGTCGTACGTGTAGACACCAAAGTAGCCATCCCCGTCCAAATCGGTGTCAAGGGCGTTCTCGTTGGTGCACCCGTTGGAAAGAATGGGGAAGCCTGGAGGGGTGTCATCGCACGCATCGTCAAGGTCGGAAATCCCGTCACCGTCCGTATCACGTTGCGCTTGCGAACAACCGTTTTCATCCACAGATTGTCCTGCTTCGGTGTTCGGACAGTTGTCCTCTGGGTCGTTGAGACCGTCGCCATCTGAATCCGAGTTTCGTTGCTCAGTGGTGCACCCATCGGTGTCCACGGCGGTTGCGGCAGGTGTGTCCGGGCAAAGGTCAAGGTTGTTCATCACGCCATCATCATCGTCATCCAATTCCGATTGGGAACATCCTTGCTCGTTGACGGGCTCGCCCTGCGGCGTGTTGGGGCAGAGGTTGTCGAGATCGTTGATGACACCGTCGCCGTCCGTGTCGCCTACGTCAACCAATCGACAACCAACACCTGATGTTGAGCCGAGGGGGGGTGTTCCGTTGAGAACCCCTGCTTCGTCGGGACACTGGTCTCCGTTGGCGCCGACACGATTGTCACCAAAGCCATCACCGTCTTTGTCTCTGAATTGTGTCTTTTCTTCGGGGAAGGCGTCACCCAATTCGTTGTATCGGAAACCAAATTCATCGATGTCATAGGTATAGGCGTCGGTGTAGGAATCGCCGTCGGTATCAAGGCACCCGTAGGCGTCGATAGTGGTGCTGCGACGGCTTGAATTTCCAAATTCCGTTGGGCACGCGTCCAATTGAATGCCTTGTGCATTCGTTCCGTTGTAGAATGAGGTCCAGTTGTCGGCATAACCATCGCCATCGGTGTCGTTGGCGGCTGAGGCACGGAAGGGGAACCGGTCGGGGTTCGTGGCGTTCTCGGATTGGTTGTCCCCGAAGCCATCCCCGTCGGTGTCCTTCCACTGTGTAGGATCGAGTGGCCAGACGTCAGCTCCATTGCTGATGTTCCACTCGAAAATTGTACCTTCATCGGAAGTGTCGCTTGCGCCGTCCCCGTCCGTGTCAAGGCATCCGTTGCGGTCGCGGAAAGATGTGCCGAAATCCCAAGGACAGTAATCGCCGTGAACGGTATCGGTATCGTTGTCACCGTAGCCATCGCCGTCATAATCGGCGTGTTGCGAAGCAAGGTACGGGAAAAGGTCGCCGTTGTTCGCATTCGGGTCAATCACTGTGGCACAACAATCAATGCCGTGATTATCGCCAAACCCATCGCCGTCGGTGTCCAAGGCCTGCTTCCAATTGCCTTTGTAGACATCGCCGTCGTAATACGATGCATCGTTGTCTGACCAACCGTCCTGGTCGAGGTCTTCGCAGCCGAAGCGGTCGATCCATGAGGTGCCTCCCTCATCATCGCAACCGTCGATGGTGTCGCGGTATCCGTCGGTGTCGTAATCATCGCAGCCGTGTTCGACATAGGTCGAAAGGCCAGCCGTCGTCGGGCACACATCGGGCATGGGCCCCAGCGGGTTGTCACCGAAATTGTCGCCGTCGCTGTTGATCCACTGGTCACCGATGGTCGGCATTCCGTCAATCAAATCAAACACCAGATCACGGTCGGTGTCTTCGTAGAGACGCAATGCCAAAACATCGTTGTTCACCGTTTCCCAATACGCCATGTGCACGGTGCCGTTGGCATCCAAAACAGCGTCAACTGGGGCAGAGGTGACCACGGTTCCGAATCGGGTGGACATCCACGGCGCAAACCCTTCGTGAACACTGTCCAATTCAAGGGTGTTGACCACGAGGTGTTGGGTGTTGATGTCGCTGGTCAGCAACAGCAAATGCCCGTCGACATGGAGAACGTCCCAGGCGCCGTTCACGGCTGCGGCCGGTCGCTCGGCGACCGTGACCCAAGCATTGGTCTCGTTGAGCATCATGATGGCGGAAATTTCGTTGCCGCGAATGGCCAAGATCGGAGAGGCTCCACCCTCAAGGTCCAACCGGAATTCGCCGGCGGTTCCGCTTGGTTGTGTAACCGTGTGTTGCTGCCACGTCGTACTGGCAGGCCACTGCTCGTAAACAGCCAATGTACCCGATGAGGTGAGGGTGGCCACGAGAAGGGAGCCGTTATCGCGGGCAGCGAGGGCGATTTGGACGTTGGCATCGGACTGATTGGCAATGGATTGCTTGGTCAAAGTGGAGCCGTCGTGCATCCAAAGGGAAAGGTTCGTGCCTGAGCCGTCGGAATCGACCAACGCCACCGCCAGCGTGTCGTTGTTGAGCATCAGCGATGGGTGCTGAAGCGAGACTGCATCGCCCTCTTGTCCAAGCGAAGTCAAGGTCCAACTGGAGCCCCCAACGGCCAATTCAAGTTGACTTGTCGCACCGTGCCGATACACCAGATGGGGGACGTTCGCTTGGTTCACCATGACCTCGATGTCAGAGGCAAGGGCTGCTCCACCTCTGACGAGACCCGTGTTCCAACCCGTGGCTGTTTGTTCACTGAGGTAGATTTGTTGGCCGACTCCTGATGTGTAAGCAAGAACTTGTTCGTTTTCATGGTCGATTGTTGAGCCGAGATATTGACCCATTGTACCGGTGGTGGCGATCTCTTGCTCCACCGCCGTCATCGAGGTGGTGGTGTGCAAATGAATGGCTTGACCGTCTTCAAGAATGAGAACGGGTTGTCCCGAAGAGCGCACATCGAACTTCAGCGAAAGGTTGCTGTTTGTGGCCATGCTGGAAACCGTTTGATGCACCCACTGCCCGGTTGGTGTGCCGTCGTTCATGTGTTCAAGTTTGGATACATGGGTATGTTGGGCGTCATGATGACTGAACACCATGCTCGTTTCGCCGCGTCCTGCCGTTGCCAAATCGAGATGCTCAACGGTTCCCGTGTAGGTGAAGTCAATGCTCTCCCAGTCTCGCTCGGAGAGGACGAGGTAATCCAAGCCGTGGTCTGTTCCGCGGTTGGTGTTTCGTACAGAATAGACCACTTCGCTCAATCCATCGCCGTCGAGGTCACCGTTGGCTGCGATGAGGAGGCCAAGATGTTCCGTTCCGTTGCCTTGAGCGAGGAGTTGTGCCTCTGTTTGAAGGCCTGCTGAGGACCCCAAGAAAATTTCCAAACGACCCGCTGCATTGCCCATCCGGCTGCTGATGTAGACGTCATCGTAGCCATCTTCGTTGATGTCACCGGCAGCAACCACCGCTTCACCGATACGCGCATTGCCTGTAGAGGGCGTGTAGGTGAGGTTGGCCTCGTTGGAGAGCGAATCGTTTGTGCCATAATACACCCAGAGCGCTCCGGCACCAAACGTGACCGAACTGTTGAACGGCTCGGTCAAGAGATGGTCTTCAAAACCGTCGTTGTTGACATCGCCCATGCAGGCGATGTTGTATCCGAGCAGACGACCTTGCGTAATGGATTCGAGCGTGTGGTCTGGGGTGCCATCGTAACCCGATGATGAACCGTAGAAGTACTCAACCGAAGAAAAGGAGCTGATGATATCGTACGAACCCGTGTTTCCAACGATGAGTTCGTCGTGACCGTCGTTGTTGATATCGCAAGCCCCGAGGGAGCGACCAAACAAATTTCCCTTTTTGCTCTGTGTCAGGTTTCTGACATGAACCATTCCCTCTTCGTGGCCGTCGTACACGTTGACCTTTCCGTGGAGGGTCTCTTCTGCACTGACGACGGTGGTGTGGTTGCTGGCCACCACGGC
The DNA here is from genome assembly GCA_002728035.1 of Methanobacteriota archaeon. Lineage (GTDB taxonomy): Archaea > Thermoplasmatota > Poseidoniia > Poseidoniales > Poseidoniaceae > Poseidonia. The sequence continues at coordinate 1,442 of PBUZ01000052.1, read as the reverse complement.
CAAACTGTCGGGCGTGTTGAGGCGATGAAGTGCAACAATCTCGTTGCCCAACGATTCATTGACGGCCCCCTGAACGGAGGACCAAGGCGTGGTGGAAAGACCGGATTCGCCCCCGAGGTAGACGTTGAGCAACCCATCGATTGAGGTGGCGTTGGCAGCGTGCCATCCAGGCGCTCCAACCGCAAGATCGTGAACGCCATCGTTGTTGAAATCCCCGACCGAAATGCTTGAGCCAAATAAGGCGCCGCTCACATCACCTGCCAGGATTTCATCGGGTATGGCGGAAAGCCCCAAATCCGAGCCGTAGTAGACGTCGACACGGCCGTTTTCGGTGTATGACAGGAGGTCCGCCTCTGGCGTGGCCACCACGAGATCGTCGAATCCGTCCGCATTCAAATCTGCGAGCGCCATCTCGCCTTCAGAAACATCTTCCTCACCTGCTCGATGAGCATTCGGCGTTGGGTCCACCCGACCGGTGTCTTGACCGTCGAGTGAGCGAATCAAATTCACGGCAAAGGACGACCCGTCCTGTATCGCTGTGGCGACCTGCTCGATGTTGTTGGCGTCCAGCCCCATTCCGAGAGCATCCACGGCGTTTGTATCGGTCAGCAAAACCCGGGTGTCGCGCTCAAAGCCGTCCACTCGCATCAAGACCACCTGCCCAGATGCGGTTCGAACATAGAGAACATGGGCAACACCATCCTCATCAATTTCCAATTCAATGTCCTCGCCAACCGGCCCGGCGTCCAACAGATAGGTGGTCCAATAGGCACCGCTGAAGTTGACTTGATGCAACGCACCCGAGGAGGTTCGCATGAGCCCCCATTCAACACCTTCGGGCGTGATGTCGAGCGCCAAATGTGTTGGCTCAACATCCTCCATGATGGTACGGGTGTGCCAACGAGGGCCATCGTAGTAGGTGGCGCTCTGCCTCGCGTACCGACCCATCTTGAGATCGTCACCGTCTGCGTAAAGCACGCGAGGCAGGTCGTTGGCGGCCACACCAATGGCGCAATCCACCAACGAGGAGGCGTTCGTTGCTGTCACGGTATCGACAAGCGAGGATGTCCATTGGCCGTTGGGGCGGTGGGTTGCCGTACGAACAGCCCCCTCCTCGGTGCTCCAACAATAGTGCTCCATGTCATGTCGCGTCAATTCCATATCGGGCGTCCCGTGGTGTTCTACGCTCGAATTGTTCAGTTCCGTGCTGATCCAATAATCAAACATCGATTCTTCTCGGACGACAGCGTTGTCCAAGCCATCGATGCTCACGGTCGTTCCAGCGATGTCATGGCCGTAACCTGAAGCGAGAGAAAACGGACTGTTATGGGCTACCTTGATGGCTTCCAATTGCTCGTTGGATGGCTGCTGAGCCATCAACATGGGCGAAAGAGAAGCGAGGACAAAGACCGTCACAAGCAGGACGCTTTTCATGAAAGAAG
>PBUZ01000051.1 GCA_002728035.1 Methanobacteriota archaeon | reverse complement strand
CAACCGACATATCATTTCCATGAAATCGCAAGGGTTCATCCGAAACCTCTTTGTATTTTATTTTCTGATACAAAGGGGATTCAGTGGGTCGATACAGACGCTACCGTTGTGAACGGCCAAATTGGTTAAATTGAGCGTTGAGTCCTAATCGGTCCAATTCGAGACCGTCGTGCTGTCCAAAACAGCAATGCCGATAATCTCGAGACCGCCTTCTGCGACCTGGAACAGATACAATGCCTGCCCGTTGAAGTAAGCCGTGCCCTCAGCATCCATGCGATCAAAGTCAACGTGGAGTGTTCCGGTGGTTTTTGCGATGCTTGAGAACTTGAGGTGGTTGATGCGGCTACCGATATAGCCGTCCACGTCAAGCGCATCCCGCAAAGAGGCGAACCCATTGACCAATTCTTCCCTGTCGTGAAAGATGGTCGTGCCCGAGGGGGATGAGGCAAAAAACGGCGTTCGACAAACATCCGCTATGAAGGCGTGATTTTTCTGCTCAAAGGCGCGAATATACTTCATGTAGAGTTCCGTGACCTCGTGTTCATCCATGAGCATCACAACACGCTGCAATCGGCTCAAGCATTTCTGGTGAAGGCTTGAATGCCCGTGATGTAACGTCCCAAAATCAAGTTGTGAATGTCGTGGGTGCCTTCGTAAGTTTTCACCGACTCAAGGTTGGCCATGTGACGCATCACCGGGTATTCGTCAAGAATGCCGTTCGCACCGTGGATGTCTCTGGATGTTCTTGCGATTTCCAAAGCGATGTCCACGTTGTTCATCTTGGCAAGGGAAATTTGCTCGGGGAACCATGAACCATCGTCTTTCTTTTTGCCGAGATGGTAGGCCAACAGTTGTCCTTTGGTGATTTCCCGAAGCATCCAAGCCAATTTGTTTTGCACCAATTGGTAGGAGGCGATGGGGTGGTCAAATTGAATGCGAGAAAGCGCATACGTCTTCGCACTGTGGAAACACGCCATGGCTGAGCCCAGAGCGCCCCATGAAATGCCGTATCGAGCGTTGTTCAAGCAGGAAAACGGTCCTCGAAGACCTTTGACGCCGGGCAACATGCGATCCTTTGGAATCTTGCAGTCTTGGAACACCAGTTCACTGGTCACACTGGCCTTCAGCGAATGCTTTCCCTTCATTTCAGGAGCGCTAAAGCCTTCGTCGTCTTTCTCAACAATGAAGCCACGGATAACGCCGTCAAGCTTTGCCCAAACGACGGCAACATCGGCGATGGTTCCGTTGGTAATCCACATTTTTGCACCGTTGAGGAGGTAGTGGTCACCCTTGTCTTCCGCCTTGGTCACCATGTCTCCTGGGTTGGAGCCGTAGTCGGGTTCGGTGAGGCCAAAACATCCGACCCATTCACCGGAGGCCATCTTCGGGAGGTACTTCTCCTTCTGTTCCTCTGTACCAAAATCCCAGATGGGATACATCGCAAGCGAACCCTGAACAGAAGCGAACGAGCGCAGACCGCTGTCGCCGCGCTCGAGTTCTTGGCAGATCAGGCCGTAGGCAACGTAGGACAAGCCCGGGCATCCATAGCCCTTCAAGGGCGCCCCCAAGACGCCCATCTCGCCGAGTGCAACACGCCATTCGTCTGGAAAAACGCCTTCCTCGCAGGCGTGTTCAATTTTTGGAATGACCTCTTCATCCACCCATTCGCGCACCATGTCGCGAATCATGATTTCTTCTTCTGTGAGGAGGCTTTCGATGTCATAGAAGTCAAGGCCTTCGAACGGTTCCATAGGGGTCCCTCATTGTTACCTGCCACGCGGGTGCTTCATCAACATGTCCCTGCGCATGATAGAAAGTGAACACTCATTTCTTCCCAAACCGCCATTGCTTGTACTTTCGCTGCATCCAAGGGCTGTTCATGTAAATGAGACCGAGGATAACACCCGGGACGGAAATTGCCACCGCCCCGAGGACAAGCACATCCATGATGTTCATCTCAACCTCTTCAACTGCAGGTGAAAAGGCGATGATGTTTCCAAACTCGGTGATCATGTATCCCGAATGCAAACCCGTTTCCCAAACGACGGCGAGGCTGCGTCCTGCAATGACTGCATCCCATTCAGCAGCGTGCTCTGGCACCAACACGGTGAACGCCTCACCCGAAAGTGGCTTGTGGCGAACGAGTCCCAACGGTGCAAGATGAACCAGACTGGTGCCGTCGTGCCCGCTCGTGACGCCGATATGCTCCCCTGAGGGAAGTTCCAGTCGCAACGCTTCTTCTGCGGCGGACTTGCTCGCATCGATGGTATTGATACGAATGGCCTTGCTGACCAAACCGCTCGCGAACCCAACGCATTCGTTGAGGGTGGGGTCTGCACAATCAATGCCAACCCAAGTTTCTGCTGCTGTTTGAGCGATCCAAGAGAGGGCGTGACCCTCGTCGATCACTGCGATGCCATCATCCTTTGAGGCCACAAAACAGACGTTGTAGTTTCGATGACATGAAATGTCCATGATTTCGCTGGAACCGAGGTTGTCGAGCAGTTCAAAGCCCGTGTGCTCTGCAAATTTCCAAACGCTCCCATCGACCGAGCCAACATAGGCAAAGTCACCCGAAGGTCGCCAAACAACGGTCGTGAGGGCTTGCCCGAGAACGCTGAATGAACCGTTCACGTTGGTCACGCTGTGGTCGTAGGTATCGTACCTCATGGCCAATCCTTGTTCACCCATCAAGAGCGCTGTGTTTCCACGGGGGTGCCATGCGATGTCGTGTACGGTGGCGTTCTTTCCAGTTACGAGTTCGACATCCATCTCACGGTTGTCCGCTTCTTCAGCGGAAAGCAAACGAGCGTAGCCGTTCATACCACCGATGAGCACATCCTTGCCATCCGGTGAAACGGCACCTACGGTAACACCGAGGTCGCTTTCTGCAAGTGCGCCTGCATCGGTGAGCTGAACTCTCGAAACCAAATCTGCTGAGGCCAGCGGTAGCAGGAGGACCAACAGGAGGGAAAACGCAACCCAACGGTTCCTTGCCATGGTTTGTCCACTCCCCTTTCCATGAAAACACCTCCCCCTTGAACGGCTCCGTTTGATGGTCGCCAACGGTGAGCCTTATGTGACCGTGGCCGCTGCCACTTCCATGGAGCGATTTGCAGTGAAACGCGGCTTGGTAAAATCGATCGGTGGAAACGCTGGCTTGGCCAAGCTCGCCACGAATTATTTTGAGAACATCAACGTGGATGCTGAAGGTGTGTTTACGGGCTCTTACGGATTGTTGGTCTCGGTTCAAGGGTCCTACGACGCCTCAGGAAAACTTGCAGTTGATGTTCAACAACTCAAGGGCGGAGACCTCGCCGAATTCCTCGACAGAGAGGACGGTCGAGATCAGGCCATGGAATCCCGACGCCGATGGTCCACCTTCCTCGATGAAGCAACGGGCTACAATGCAAAACAGCGAGGGGACAAGGCCAAAGAGGAAGCCAAGAAATTCTCCAAGGCCAAATCCGCTATAAAAATGGCTCACAAATCGATGGAACTGATGAAAAATCTCGACCAAGAAACCATCGACAAGGCAAACGAACTGATCGCCGTACTTGAAGGAAAAATCGAGAGCGGGGAGCCCCCCAGCGAAACGCAAGTCAAGAAATTGAACGACCTGTTTTGAGGCGAAAGCATGTCAGAAACCCAAGACATCCCTGCACTTCTGGCAGGAACCGAAGGGTTTTCTGAATTGAATTCAACCGACCAAGAGCGAATCGTCTCAATGGTGGGTGGCGTTGAGGAAGTCGTGGGTGTTCAACACCTCGTTGAGGCACTCGCCAACAAACAAACGCACGGCGGAGACGAGGTGGTTCGCTGCTACGTCGGCTTTGAGCCCAGTGGGAAGGCCCACATCGGTTGGAAAGTGCTTGCCCTGCAGTGTCAACGCATGCTGGAGGCCGACGCCAACGTCATGATTTTCCTCGCCGACTGGCACGCCTGGGTCAACGACAAGTTCAACGGAGACATGGAGGCGATTCGAACCACGGCCACCTACATGGAGGAGACCTTCCGTGCCTTGCTCAACCATCCACCCGAGGGTGACGGCCCTGGACAACTTCGCTTTGTTTGGGCTTCAACGATCATGGAGTCCAGCGAATACTGGGCCCGGGTTCTCCGTTGCTCAAAAGGTGCAACGCTGTCCATGGTTCGAAAAACGTTCACCATCATGGGAAGGGATGAAGCGTCATCGGATCACGACCTCTCAAAATTTTACTACCCTGCCATGCAAGCAGCCGATATTTTCGAAATGAACATCGATGTGGCGATGGGTGGCATGGACCAGCGCAAAGCGCACATGTTCATGCGGGATGTCGCCTCAAAGTACGGTTGGCAAAAAGCAACTTGCATTCACACACCGATCATCTCTTCACTCAAGGCGTCCGGTAGCCGCATGGAATCCTTTGACCACAAGATGTCGAAATCCGACCCCAGCGGAGCATTGTTGATTCACGATACTGCGGAACAAATTCGCAAAAAAATGCGCAAGGCCTACATTTCCCCCGATGACCCAAATTCACCGGTCTATGAATTGGCTGAGCACATCGTGCTTGCAGAATTCGGGAGCATTGAAGTCACGCCCGACCCCAAGTTTGGAGAACCCAGCACGTGGACCAGTCTCGAGGCGTTTCGAGAGGCGGTCATGGACGGGACCCTGCACCCACTGGATGCAAAGTTCGGTGTCGCTGATGGCTTGGCAAAAGGCCTTGCTGGCGTAGCGGCTTTTTTTGAAGAGCACCCAGAAAGCTTGGACAAGGTAACGGCCCTCACCCAAGGCTGAACATCAATCCTCAAGGGGCAACATTTCCACGCTCAGGACGTCGATGGACAACAAACGTCGCGTGTCCTTGGCAAAGGTTCGCTCAGGAATGGGTTGCACCCGCACGATGCCGTTGACACGGGCATAGGTCGAGGTCAACACCTCACCAACCAGGTCATCGTTCACCGTCCCGAGGATCTGATGTCGGGTTGAAGTGTTGAGCACGTGGTGGTCGCTGTTGTAGGTAACTTGGCACATTTGTAGGTCTTGAACATCCTCGTACTTGCATTCCTCTGTCAACATCTTGAAGACTGGGGGGAGAAGGTCACGAGGCGATGTTTCTCCCTTCTCCGATGCTTCAAGCAAATCATCGAAACAGGGCTGACAGAATCCTGGACTCTCCCGTTCCCTTGCACGGCGCTGGTCGATATGGGTCTGAGTCGAACAGCGCTTGCATTCGTACACAGCCATCTTCAACCAACCGTAGGCCTGTGAGACATTGGTGATTTTCACATCGATGGACACCACACGGTTACGGTCTCGCATGCGCAGGGTGTCAAGGCGTCGGAGATAATGTTCGGGAAGTTCGATGATTCGAATCACGGGACGCATCTGTACACCTTGTGCCTCGAATTGCTCGCGCATGATTCGGGTGCCCAATTTGAGCATCCGTGTTGGATTGATGTGAAACTCCAAACGTAGCGTTTCTTTTTCGTCGATGTGTGCGTGACTGACCTCAAATCCCCAAACAATGTCTGGATGGCCTTTCAAGTGCTTGATGTCGTCGAGGTAATGCTCCTCAACGAGTTCACGCCATTCTCGCAAGATCGTTTGCTCCTTCGGATTGACATCTACTTTTTTCGGTGGCGACATGGAGTTTCTCCCCTATCGGGACGGTTCTTAATATTAACCGCGCATACCGAGGTATCGTCCGCCTCAACATTCCCCCATTGGGCGAAGTGGCAAGGTTCATGAATTGCTTGCAGGTCGTTCATTGCAGAAGTGGAGCGTACAGCCATGCCCAACATCATCGTCCTCGTCAAACAAGTCCCCGACACCAACGCAAAAATCGTCGTCAGTGGCGACCGTGTTGACCTCTCATCGGTCAAGATGGTCATGAGTCCGTACGATGAATTCGCCGTTGAAACAGCCATGAAGCACAAGGAAGCCGCAGGTGGTGAAGTCACCGCACTCACCGTTGGGGGCGCAGGTGCTGACAAGATCCTCAAGGATGCCAAAGCCATTGGCGTTGACCACATCGTAAGGGTTGAAGCAAGTCAAGAAATGGATTCCAATGCCTTGCAAACGGTGCTCGCCCAAGCCGTCACCGAATTGGGCGGGGAAGTGGTCTACTGTGGTAAGTCAGCAGCGGACACCGGTGCTGGTTCAACCGGTCCTGGCTTGGCTGAACGCCTGGGTTGGACTTCGGTCTCGAACGTGATCGGCGCCACCTTTGACGGTGGCTTCAGCGTCGTGACTCCGAGCGGTGGCGACCATGCAAAAATGTCGCTCTCCTTGCCAGCGGTCATCTCGTGTGACAAAGGTGATTTCAAGGTGCGTAAGCCCAACGTGAAAGGGATTATGCAAGCCAAGCGAGCCGCTGTTGATGTCCGTTCTATAGAGGTTCCCGCTTCAAGCATTACCGTTGTGAACCAATCCCTCCCACCCGCCAAACCTGCGGGAAAAACCTACGAAGGCGGCGCTGCCGCAGCCGAGGTCGCAAACTTGCTTCGTGACGAAGCCAATGTACTCTGAGGTGAAACCATGACACAAACCATTGTAATTGCAGAAATGAGCAACAACGCCGTTCACAGCAGCACCGCCGAACTCGTCGCGGCTGCCAAAACCTTCGGTGGCGAACCCACCGTCGTCGTCCCATGTGTCGACGCCAACCAAGCCGCAGGAGCCGCAAACATGGGTGCAGGTAGCATCATCGCAGCCAAATCTGGGGCATTTACGCACTACGACGCAAAAGGATGGGCATCAGCACTCGACGCCGTCGTCCCCCAAGGCACCCTCATCACCGGCGCAAGCCCACAATCCAAGGACCTCGCTGCTCGTTTGGCCGCTCGTCGTGGGCTTTCCGTGGTCCAAGATGCGGTGGCCATCGACGGCAACAACATCACCTCGCCCGTCTACTCCGGCAAGGCCATGCAGACGGTTTCCATCACAGGACCAGCCGTGATCTCCGTTCGCTCGAACGTCTTCGCCCCTGCATCTGGAGGAGCAGGGGAGCCAACGATCGTCGACACCACCGGCGATGTTGCGACCTCCGTTCAAGAATTCATGGCACGTGCCTCTGAGCGCCTTGATGTGGCTGAGGCGAACATCGTGATCTCTGGAGGTCGCGGCATGGGTTCACCGGAGAATTTCGTCCACCTCGAAGCCATCGCCGATACCATCGGTGCGGCCGTTGGTGCTTCAAGAGCCGCCGTTGATACATGGGAAGCCATCCCCCATGCAATGCAAGTTGGCCAGACCGGCAAAACGGTGAATCCGAATCTGTACATTGCCGTTGGGATTTCAGGCGCTATCCAACACCTTGCCGGCATGCGTTCCTCAAAATACATCGTGGCGATCAACAAGGACGCAGATGCCCCGATTTTCCAACACGCCGATTACGGCATCGTGGCCACATGGGAAGAAGCCCTCCCCGTTCTCCACGATAGTCTCAAGTCCATGATGGGATGATCAGGCGTATTTTCCAAAGCCAAACGTTCCGCCCGCCCCGGCATCATCGCCCACAAAAGGGTTGGTTCGTCGTTCATGACCAATAGTGGTCAGCGGACCATGACCTGGATGCACCACCGTATCTTCTGGCAAAGGCCAGAGTTGGGAGTGGATGGAATGCGCGAGAACTGAGAAATCTCCTCCTGAATTGGCGATGTCGGTTCGACCAACCGACCCCGCAAACAAGGTGTCACCAACGAAGACATGGTCGGGGCCGTCATCGGCTGGAATCAAGAGGCAACAACCACCCAGGGTGTGGCCAGGTGTGTGAAGCACATGCAATTCAATGCTGCCAAATGAATACGTCTTTCCTGCCTCGAAGGCTTGGTCTGCGACGGCGGGTTCAGGAAGGTTCAGCCCGTAGCGACGCCCCGATGATTGAGCAAGACTTTGCAGGAAATTATCATCGGGATGGAGGTACCAATCAACACCGTAATGTGAACGCAACACCGGCACAAATCCACTGTGGTCAAAGTGGGCATGGGTGTTGACAAGGGCAACGACCTTGCGTTGAGGCAAATCGCTTGCTTCATCGGCATGTTGAGGCCCTGTTGTCCAATTTGGCCCTGCACCCTGAAACCCGTCGACCCAGGCAATGATCCGCTCAGGCTCATCGCCTCCATCAATGATGATCGTGTCGCCAGTTTTTGGATCGGTGACCACAGAACAGCGTTGCTGCAAAGGCCCTACAAAGAAATGGTCAATCCAAGGTTGAGAGAGCGCCATGAAGCGCTGATGGAGATGACCTTCATGAGGTTGAGCCATCGCGCACCAGTATTTCGACCCGATCTGTGGTCCACGAACCGTCCCGATCGACGACCCTCAATTCAAAGACATGCTTACCGATTGGAAGACGAACCTTGACTTGAGGTGCTGCAGCGACTTCCTCACCTCGTTCATTGTGCCAAGACCATGAAGAAATATGGTTGTGAGGATCCTCAGTGCCACGACCATCCAACAAGACAACGCAAGTACCGTCCGCGTCCGCAAGGTGGTCTTGAGCCTCGCCTGCAACGGCTTGTGGCTTGAACACATGGTCGACGGTGGCCGAAAGAGCGTCCATCAGATCACTCGTTTCTTCAACGGAGAGATGCTCAATTTTGTTCAACTCCTCGGTCATGCTGTCTTCATCAAACGCTGAGGTCGCATCGTGAACGTCATCAGCCACATCGCCCATGGCTTCCAACAACACATCGCTTGAATCGGCAGAAGGCGTGTTCGTGTAGGCGTCTTGTTCGTCTTGGGTGAGGTGCATCAAGAGGTCATCGGTATCGGCGTAGAGTTCTTCAGCGCTCAGAGAAGGCGGGGTAGATTCAACAGAAAACCACAGGGAAAGTTCGGCTTCATCGCATTCGTATGTGGATTCGTTCAGGTCAACGAAGCCGATGGGTTCTGGAGCAGTGTAGTCGTTTTGGTCATCACCTGCAAAAATCACCGACCCTGAAGTTTCGTTGCCAGCAAGACACGTGGGCATGCCTTGGTGCTCGACCTTCCAAAGCATATCCTTCGTCTTGCCGTGAACGTAAAACCAAGAGCTTGCCACAATGCTGTCGTTGACCTGCAGGCAAGCAAAGACAGGATGCTTTGTTTCCATCACCAAGGTGAGTTCACCCTGCTCGTCAAGTGAATAGACGGAGCCATCATCGAATCCTAGCACGGCTCCCTGCGCAGCAGGGTTGGATGTAAGTAAACGCATACGTTGTTCTAAGCGGACGATTAATTCGCCATCCCGCCACAACTCAAACTCAATGGCCTCTTCTTCACCGGCCACCAAAGCATGACCTTCTCTGGAAAGGAAAAACGAACCCTGTTGGGTAAATCCGAGACCCGTTATTCGCTCACCCATGGTCCCGCGGGGTGGCCTGCTCCAAGGGCCTTTGTCATCATCCATCACGAAGACGCGCCCATCTTGAGTTGCAACGGCCAATTTCTGACTGTGCACGGCGAAATGAACCACATCATGGCAGCCATGGAGTTCGGACAGGTTAACGCTCATCTCCCCTTCAATGTCGATCAAATGGACCTCGCCCATACCGGAGAGGAATGCCAAGCGAGACCCCAGAGAAGCGATGGACTGGACGCCCCCGTCCACCTCGACGGTCTGCTTCAACACGCCAGCAGTAGAATAGACGGTGAATCCTTCAAGTTCATCACCCACGATCAATGAGTCCCGATGGAAATGGAGGCTTGTTATGGAATGTGGATGCTGAACAGAGGCCTCCATGCGAACTTGGTTCGACTCGATTCGACCGATAAACACCTCATGACGCCCCTCATTCCAAGCCAACAGCACCCCTTCGTTGTCCAAAGCGAGATGGGATACTTTGTTGGATGGCCGCACGAGGGGGGAAACCGTTCGTGTCAAGACCATGAGCCATGGTGAAGGGGGATGTTCAAAAGAACTCCCACGAATTGATTCATTGCTCAATTTTGTTCGTCGTTGTGCAAATCGACACCGGAATCTTCTGGGTCGGCTACGCTTTTTGCAGCATCGTTACGCTTGTCGTGCAGGCGTTGGAGATAGGCCTCATCAATGTCGCCGGTGATGTAAACGCCGTCGAAGCAACTTGAATCAAACGCATTCACGGTTGATGTTGGTTGAAGGGTGACTTCAATCAAATCCTCGAGCGTTTGATAGAAGAGGCGGTCGCTTCCAATCGTGGCATTGATTTCATCGATGGTCCGCCCGTTGGCGATAAACTCGTTCACGGCTGGCATGTCGATCCCGTAGACGTTCGGGTGGCGGACCGGGGGCGCTGCGGAGGCAAAATACACCTTTGCTGCACCCACATCACGCGCCATTTCGATGATTTGTGCGCTGGTGGTGCCGCGAACGATGGAATCGTCAACGAGCAAGACGTTCTTCCCAGCGAATTCGTGTTCGATAGCATTGAGTTTTCTGCGTACTGATTTCTCTCGAAGGGCTTGACCGGGCATGATGAAGGTACGCCCAACATATCGGTTTTTCACAAAGCCCTCTCGGTAAGGAAGGTTCAGCGCTTTTGCCATTTGCAAGGCTGCAATACGCCCAGAATCTGGGATCGGTATGACGACATCGATATCATGGTCAGGCCACTCCTCAAGCAGCCGTTCCGCCAATCGCTGACCTTGGTTCAGACGAGATTGGTAGACCGACATTCCGTCGATAACGGAGTCTGGCCTTGCAAAGTAGACATGTTCGAAGATACAGGGTGAATAACTGATTTGAGGGGAGCACTGGCGGGAGAAAAGGTGTCCAGAGGAACTGATGAAGACCGCTTCGCCAGGAGCAACATCGCGAACCACTTCAAAGCCAAGAGCAGTAATCGCTACGGATTCACTGGCCACGATGTATTCGGTTGACCCTTCCGTCTCACGCTTCCCATAAACAAGAGGGCGAATCCCGTATGGGTCACGGAAAGCGAGCAGCCCGTAACCTGCGATCACGGAGACACAGGCGTAACCTCCTCGAACGCGTTCATTCATGGCGCCAATCGCACCGAAGATGGTCTCGATGTTGATGTGAGGATTGCCCTCGATACGGAGGCTCCTCGAGCGTTGGTTCAGTTCAACTGCGAGCACATTCAGGAGCAACTCAGAATCACTGGTGGTGTTGATGTGGCGCATGCATTCATCTCGAAGATACAAGGCCAACTCTTCTGCATTGGTCAAGTTGCCGTTGTGAGCAAGGGCAATGCCATAAGGGGAGTTGACATAGAACGGTTGAGCCTCTGCCCGTGAAGAGGACCCTGCGGTTGGGTAGCGTACATGGCCAATGCCAACGTTGCCCTCTAGGCGCATCATGTGCCGCTTGAAAAAAACATCAGCCACCAATCCGTTTGACTTTCGAAGACGAAAATTACCCTCTGCATCGGTAAGAATGCCTGCGGCGTCTTGACCACGGTGCTGGAGGACGGTGAGGCCATCATAGAGCAGCTGATTCACATGAAGACCCTGACGACCGACGATTCCGAGAATGCCACACATGGAGTCGCCTCGTGTATAGGAAACAAAACTCGCTTCTTATGCTTGCGATGCCAAAGCGTTCAAGCCTTGGGGCGGTGGGTCTTCTTGGACCAGTTGTACTTGCGAATGCGCGAGGTCTCACCGTATCCACAAGAGGCGCACACCTTCTTTTGCTTGTGATATGCATTGCGGCCGCATCGGCGACAACGAATGTGGGTGGTCTTTTGGCGACGACCCATGGATGGTGTACCTTTGGACATGCAATCACCTGAACAGCCTGCCCACCGACCTCCCCCTTATGAAATCAACGGCAAGGGTTCTGCGACGGCCTTTCACTCCTCTTCAAAGGAAATCGTCCTCGGGGGCGAGTTGAGAAGGGAGGAAAAGAGGGTGCCTCCGACGATCATCACGGCGACCACCACGGCCAACGCCGTGGTTGCAAAGCGGATGATGTTCGACAGCGCTTGAGCCCGAACCGAACCGTTGGCTTCCATCAACAGATCCCCTTGTGAGAGGAAGAACAAGGTTAATGCGGCGCCAACAGAGACACAAAGCAACATCCCAAACAACGGGGAAACGGGCCTTTTCCTCGCATCACCGTAGACGACCAAGGTCAGCAGCAACATGAACGAAACCAGCGTGAAGGAGGTCAACATGGCGTTTACGAATCGTATGAATGACCCATCGGTTGGCGTTTCCACCACCCATATCAGCCAGAGCATGACCGCCAAGACAGGACTGATGAGCCACAAGAACAAACGAACAACGCTTTTGCCTGGCGAGGGTTCATTCATCTTCTTCACCCCCTGAAACATGTGTTGCGATGGTGGTTGCTGCTTGTTGGAGTTGTTCTGAGGTTGGAGGCGCAAGGCGATGAGGAGCAGGTTGTTGAGCCTCGTAAATCAGCATCACCAGAGCGAACAACACGACGGAAAAAGCTGCACCAACAGCAACACCGAACAAATCGGCACCCGACAACAACAATTCAATGGCAAATCGCTCATGCTCAACGTTGGGACCGTCGAGACTGGCACCGAGCACGATCAGCGCAGAAAAAAAGACGCCAAGTACCAGCATGAGGCGGCGCTCTTGATGGCGTTCATCGCCGACAATGCCAACCATCGCATACGCCCCCGTAGAACAAGCCAGGCCAAAGAGCAGCAGGGTGGGCCAAAAGATCAGCCAGTAACGGTTGACTTCATTGGGATAAACGGGCGTGAGGACGAACCAATGCATGGCTTCGATCCAAAGCACACCGATGATGACCATGATGACCCCTGTGTTGCGGTCCCCCTTTGACAGGCGACCAACAGGAACATGTCCCGAAAACGCAATCTGATAGAACCCTACACCAAGAAGCACCGTTGGACCAATGATGCTGCCCAGCAAATGACCGTAGGCGCTCGAAGGGGAAAACGGAATGGTCCAAGGTGTGGCAAGCAAGGACAAGAAACCGACTGCAAGCATGATGCTGCCGATTTTTCGCCCCATGGCTGCTTTGGAAAAGAAAGCGAACATCAAGCCGAGCAGTGCAAGCAGGCCAGCAAGCCAGAAGAAAACGAAGGCTTGCATCGCTTCTTCCATGGCAGAGGCAGGCTGGACAGATTTATAGAGAATCCCGTAAACAACAACGCAGTGCTTCGGTTCTCACCAAGACCGATGGCGGAGGGCATAAATACCCGACCTCTGTGGGCTGAATGCTTAGGTGTTCCCATGGTGAAGCGTCCCCGTCAAGTCAAGCGATACAGCCCCTCTGCTGGCAAGCACACACTCCACACCGTTGAGCGCGTCAAGAAAAAGCGTGCTTCGGAACTTCGGTGGGGTCAGCGACGCTTCCGACGCGTCATGGCAGGTTACCGCGGTTTCCCACGTCCAAAGCCCGATGGCCGAGAAAAGCCAACCAAGCGAGTCAACATTCTCTACCGATGCACGGAGACCGGAAAAGCACACTATGCTCCTTGCAAGCGAGCAAAGAAATTCGAATTGATCGACCGATGAGGTGAACACCATGAACAACTATTTCCTCAAAGTGAGCTGCCGTGACTGCGGCAACGAATCAACCATCTACTCCCGCGCCGTCACCGCCATCACGTGCGATGTTTGCAGTGCAACACTGACCAAGCCATCTGGCGGCAAAGCCGAGCTCGTTGGCTGCACCGTGGTTGAAGCATTGGATTGAGGAGGCTGAGCCTCCGTGTCATCTGAAGCCATCGCCGCTCCCGAAGAAGGAGAACTGGTGGTTGCGACCATCAAAACCGTCAAACAAAACGGTGCATACGTCGACCTTGACGAGTACGAAGGCATTGAAGGATTCATTTTCATCGGTGAAATCGCTTCTGGTTGGGTCAAGAACATTCGAGGTTTCGTGCGAGAAGGTCAGCGAGTGATCTGCAAAGTCTTGCGCACCCGTCGCGACGGAACATCCCTCGAATTGTCACTCAAATCGGTCTCGGAAGAACGACGCAGGGACCGTCTTCAAGAATGGAAGAACGAGCAACGCGCCCACCAACTGTTCAAGGTATTGGGAGAGAAAATCGGTTGGAGCGATGAGGAACTTGAAGCGCAATCGGAAGAACTCGTCGATGTGTTCGGAACCTTGTACGCAGCATTTGAGGAAGCAGCGATGCAAGAAGGAGCCCTCAGCAACGCTGGATTTGAAGGTGAATGGCTTTCAGAATTCATTGAAATCGCCATCGAGAACATCATACCTCCCTTCGTTGAAGTACGTGGCATCCTCACCCTCAGCATCAACATCACCGATGGCGTTTCAGTCATTCGAACGGCACTTGAGGCCGCAGAATCTTTGAGCAATGAAGCCGAAGAAATCCAAGTGAGATGCTTCTACGATGGAGCACCGAACTACCGATTGGAACTTCGTGCGCCTGACTTCAAAGTCGCTGAGTCTCTTTGGGAACAGTCCACCAAAGCCGTCGTCGACCACATGGTGAACGCCGGGGGCGAGGCTTCGGCCATGCGAGAGTGATTTCATGGCCCGTCAGCGAATGCAACAATGCTTGACTTGTGGGAAATTTTCCTTGAAGACAACCTGCCCACATTGCGGTGAAGCCGCCCAAGCCGCTGCACCTCTCAAGTGGTCACCAGAGGACCACAGAGCATCACTTCGCCGAAAGATGAATCGCGTGGAATCACCCGAATGGCCCGCATCCCTTGCGACCCTCCCCTCGCTTGAAGAGATGGCTGCATCGGCCAGCGAAGAAGAATAGTCGCCGTGAAAAACGACTGCATAAATCGTCGTTCTCTTACCCCATTGAATGTCAAACATTATAGCGCGTGTAGATGGGTTCGCTGGTTCATGACCATGAGAATTGAGTGGCGGAAAGGCAACGAAGTTCTGCCGAAGGGATCCACAGTTCTCATCGCATTTCCTGGCGTGGGGAACATCGGGAAGGTTGCACTCGACAATCTGCGCGACCTTGAGGACACGGTCGAACGCGCGAGGCTGCACCCTGTTGGGCTGCCGCCACTCGCTGAACTTGATGAGGACGGTCTTCTCGCACCGCCCCACTTTTCATTGTGCGAATCGATCACTGAAACGGGAACATCCTTGCTAACACTGACGGGAAAGGCCCAACCGAACGAGCCTTCACATCAATCCAGTTTGGCTCGTGAACTGATGGACTTCTTTGAACAACAAGAAGTGAAAACAATCCTCGTTTTGGTGGGCATGACCGATGAGCCAAACCGCAAAGAAACGTTTGCGGTGGCGAGTTCTGCTTCCTTCCGCATCGATTTAGAGAGCATGGGTGTCGATGTTCGTCGTGATGAGCCAAAGGCAGGAGCCATTGGCCTTTCAGCACTCCTCGCCTCAATGGGCCCGCTGTACGGCATCAATTCTGGTTGCATCATCGGTTCAACGGTTGGAAGCAGCGGTGACATTCTCGCAAGCCAACGCCTGTTGGAACACCTTGAGCAGTGGTTTGGCTTCGGACTCAAGCAACCCGCTGACGGCGGAGATTGGCTCAAGGACCGATTGAGCACCATCGCACCAAAGAAGAGCGACGATTTCGTCAAGGAGTTGACGGCAAGCCACGATGCCTTCTATGTTTGAAGGTCCGTCATCGCTGAATCTTCGAGCGCAGGGCCATAGCGGGTGAATGTTGCACCTGCCAAGCACACGCACCGTGGGAAGTCTGTTGCACAATCAAGGGTGTTGAAGAGCGCCGAGAGAGGGATTTGAACCCCCGCGTCCAAGGGACAGTGGATTTCGAATCCACCGCAATACCGGGCTATGCGACCTCGGCTCTACCAACTCGCTTCGGCGCGACCGTCATAAGCATGATGCTGCACAGATGTGCCATGGAAGTACGCCTTACCGGTTCGGACGGTGAACAATCCGTCCATGTTGAGCCAGGGACGACCGTTCGCGATGTCCTTCATGCCGCTGGAATCCTCGCATCAATGGTCATCGTGAGTCATGAGAACGTGGTGTTGCCGCACTCCACACCGCTCAACAGCGATGTCACCTTGTTGGTAACGACCATTTCATCAGGCGGTTGAAGGGTCTGACTGTGCAATGATTTGGAGGCGTGAGTTCCGCGTATAGTCGGCACGAACATCCACGGCCCATGCGTCCAAGCCAACGTTGGCACAAACCACGACATCGCCGGGCTCTACCCAGCCGAATTGAGCGTTCCAATCGTCAGCCCAACCTTCGACCTTGATCGCCCCGGTGTGGTCCATGATCATGATACCCTTTCTGTGCCATGTTTTCCCAGTTTTCCCAACCCCCTTCTTTTCGTAGGCGTAAATCACCCGACCAGCAATGTTGTGTTTGGCCTGAATGTCAAACAAATTCTGAGATTCAATCGATGGGTCGTCATCAGGCATCACCCGAGCAAAGGGATCGATTTTCAGAACGATTTCTCCCTTCCAGTTGACCGTAAAGACGGCATCTTTGATGAGCACTTCCTGTCCACGAACGGCAGGGACTGCCAAGGTCGGTTCGCCGTCACTGTGTTCGACCGCTGCAACCTGAACCTTTGCAGAATAGGCGTCTTGTTGAACGGTCATGTTCAATGGCTGATTGTTGCCAACGTACCCTACTTTGGAAATTTCTCCACGAATGGTGGCTCTTGGCTCCAAGGAATCGATCCTTTCCAATGGCGTTTGTTGGGTTGCGCCTGGAAGTTGAACACTGCCCTCAAGCACCGCTTCATCGTCCCCCTCACCACCAGGGCAAACGGTGCGCCAATCGCATCGAGCGCATCGTTTGACGTCGGGGGCTTCCGTAGGTTTCCCTCCAGCCGCAAAGCCTCGCATCGGTGCTGGTGCTGGAGGGCAATCCTCGAGCGATGGTTTCTCTCTTCGTATTTGATTCCACATGTCCTCAAGTTCTTTTTCTATAGCGATTAATTCGGCCTCATTTGGAACCTCAACTTCCTTAATGCTGGGGTGGCCAAGGTACCATATTTCCAAACCTGCGACGTGTTCAGCTCTGTCGTGTGTCACGTTCCAAAGCATGGCATAGGTTCGCATCTGTTCAACATAATCTCCCGAACGGTCGGTGGCACCAACACTTGCTTTGATGTCAACGATGACGGCGTCGCCCGTCCATTGATAGACAAGATCGTATTCTCCCTGAAACCAATGGTCTGGGTGAACGGTGTTCATGGTAAATTTTGGTGCTGAAGGGTCAACAAACCAAGGCCTTGCCACTTCCCAAGCTTCCGTCCAAGAAACAGGACCTTCTTCTGCAAGTGGATGGCCTCCTTCAAAGGAAGCAAAGGGAAAACCGTCGGGTGCTGGCCAATCGGGGCGATCGCCTCGCCTCCATCGCTCAAAAAACGGCCCTCCGCCTTCTGCATAACAACGCTCAACTTGCGCCAAATGGAACTTCATGCCGCTTTTGACCATCGCCAAACAACGTTCGGGGTCAACTTCAGACCAATCTCCAGACCTGCGTTCATCGCTGAGCCATTCATCGTGAGCCCGTTGCAAGGCTTGTGGCAAATGAATCTCGCAGCGCCGCATCGCCCATGCTTCAAGCGCTTCCTTGGTCATTGGACGCTCGTTGGGTAGGAACGGCATCAGCATGCTCGCTGGCCAGACAACCTCGTCGTTGGGAGAGCCGTCCTTGGTATAGGGGCTGTCAGCATAGACCTCAAACCCAGAATTGGCAACCAATAAACTGGGAGATTCTTTCATGGCACGGCAGAGGGCCTCNTCNACCGCTCGACCNACGAAAAGCACCGGGATTTGNGGCATCTTGAACCGNTAGACCTTCTCATAAAACCAAAGACGCGGNCAAGCACGGTAGGTGTTGGCTTGGCTTGCAGAAAGNCGGTTGAACCTTCCAACATGGTCTGCCTCTGGATTTGCGTGATGGACCGGCATGAAGGAAGGAAAACCTCCACCCCTTTTGAAACCTCACAAAGCCAGACTTGCGTCACGGAAACGAGGACGTCTCCAAACGTGTTTTTCGATTGTCAATACGCAGTTGGAGAACCCCAGAGCGCCAACCCAACTCAGCGCCGGTCATCGAAACGCTATCGCCAGGTCGTACNTTCAACAAACGTTGACTGATACTGCTCCCAAAGGCCACCACTTCTGCAATGTGTGACCCGTCCCAAAGCATGAACGAGACCATCGACCACGGTTTACCATCAACCCGTACACCCTCTCGTTGACGGATGCACAAGACGTGCCCTCGAACATTTGCACGGGTTCGAAGCAGCCCAAGGCGTGTGAAGTCGATATCGGCATCCTCGGCCTTCGGTCCATCCTGTGCGAAGACGGTGGAACGCCGATCGAGATAGAGCCTTGGCTGGTCGCGCCAAACACCGGGCAATGCCTCGTGAAGGATGACGTCTCGCTCAGCCCATGCATGCAAATCGGAAAACGCCCCNGGCTCGCTTTCCTCGAGCGTAATGTGCTGGCTACCAACCACCAACACAGCGCCCAACACAGGTTCTCCAAAATGATTCGACATTGGCCCCCANGTGCCTGTCAAACGNCCCTTNACNNTTACTCTNCCCTGTATATCTCCGAGGCGNACATAAGGTGATTTTATGCTTACTTGCTGCATATCGGANAACCAAGAGAGGTTTTCAGGATGTTTCAGAACGCCTTCGCTTTGTGATACACTGCACCAAGAACAACCTGCGGATTGGCCATCACATGCATCGTCTTCCGATGCAGGAAAGGCAAGTACGCCTTCTGCCATGGATTGCATGGAATCATGGGTGGTACGGTAAAATTCCGTCAATTCGACCATGCCTTGCTGGTCGGGGACTGGATAAGCGACCCGTTCGCCTCCATTGAGGTACCACCCCTCCATCCCCGTCACCAACTCACCTTCGTGCGTTTCATGCCAAAGCCATGCATAGAAACGCAATTGATGTTCCAAAGAGGAGGCAAACAANGACGAGGGTCGACCCGATTTGATATCGACGATACGGATGTTTCCATCCCAGCGAAGCACCAAGTCAAGCTCACCTGAAGCCCAACCATCGGGATGGTAAAGGCGCTGGGGCTGATGGACGCGAGGATCTTTGAACCAAGGACGGGCACATTCCCAAGCCTCGTTCCATGCGACAGGCGCCCCCTCCTTCTGCCACAAGGCGTATTGATCAGAAGTCCAGGAGCGTTTTTCGACATCGGGCACCTTGTCAGGAAGCGGGAATTGTGGNGTTCCCCCNAAACTCGGAGATGGNACNTGAAANGGGTCGTTTCCTTTCCGCATCTCTTCCAAGAACGGTCCACCTTGCGCCTCAAAACATGCCTTCACTTCCTCGAGGTACAGCCTAAGCCCGTCGCTGAGGCGTTGCCGCATATCTTCCACACGAACGTCACCCCATGTGTCCTCCTCCGTTTTCCAAAGAGCAGCCTCCCAGGAGACCTTGCCTTTGGCGTGAGCGTCTTGTGCGATGGTTTCGAGTTGCGAACTCGCCCAGTCCTGCAACGCAGCATATGAATCGACCATCGGAGGGTGCATCATCAAGAGGTCACAGAACGCTTCCTCAAGGACAACGCCAAGGATTTGTGAAGGGCGAATCGGGCCGCTCATCCCTGCTTGATAATTCAACATCCACTGCCGTGGACAGCGGAGATAGGTGGTCANAGAACTCGCTGACAAACGACCCCTGGANCGNCCAACGGGGCCACCTCTGGGTGGCGAACCTACCGGCAAAGCTTCACCTCCTCAAAAGAGGAATGAGGGCGATTGACATCATGCATCATAGGAATAGTAGTCACCACTGTTTCGTTGTTCACGGTCTTTACGACTCTGTGTTTTGTTGATGCGGGGGCGACGGGAGTCGTGATCGCGTCGGAAGGTAACATCAACACCTGCGAGGAACTGATTCATGCCTGTTCGCAGATCAAAGGGCCCTGTGGCCCGGCCGCTCACGCCACCCTCGCCCTCAAAGACCAAGAGGGAATCAGAAACGATGTCAATGAAATAGACATCGTGGTCGATGACGAAGGCTGATTTTTCGTTCGCTTCCATGGTTCGACGGATGGCTTTGGCAGCCTCCATCCGGGCGTTGGCGTCAAGATGTGCAGACGGTTCGTCNANCAGGTAGAGGTCTGCGTCACGGCCNAGACANATCGCAATGGACACGGCCTGCCGTTCACCACCCGAGAGTTTCTTCACGCGTTTNGGAAGCAGTTGGTCAATGCCCAGGGCTTTGATGACGTTCACGTTGAACTCACCACTGCGCCAACGAGGACCGAGTTCACTGTCGAGCCAAAGCTGGACAGAACCATCAATGTCAACATCGATGTGCTGGGGTTTGTAGGAGATGGTGGCGTCCGCTGTCACCCATCCTTCGTCGTATTCGTGTTCACCGGCCAAGATTTTGATCATGGTTGATTTTCCTGTACCGTTTGAACCGACGACACCAACGACCTCAGAACGATGCACAGCGCCCTCTCCGGATGCAAGGTGGAACTCGCCGAGTTGCTTGGTCAAACCTCCCCAACTCACCACGGGGGTTCCAATTTCTGCAACGCGATCTCGGTGGCGCAGGAACTTGATCGGTTTGTCCCGTATACGCACGTTTTCCTCTGGGAGGAAACCGTCCAGATAGGAGTTAATGGCTTGTCGGGTGGAACGTGCCGGTGTGAAGATACCGAACGCACCTTTCTTGCCGTACACGATGTGAACCAAATCAGCGAGCACGTCCAGCACAGCCAAATCGTGCTCGATGACGATGACACGTTTGGTTTCTGCAAGTTGCTGGATGATGCGGACGATGCGCATGCGCTCATGAATATCGAGATAGGAGGAGGGTTCGTCAAAGAAATACACGTCGACATCTCGAAGGATGGTAGCACAAATGGCCATTCGTTGAAGTTCCCCTCCTGACAATTGCTGAACGGTTCGGTTGAGCAAATGGTCGATGCCCAAGGCCTTGGTCATCTCTTCGAGCATCTGTCGTTCGTCAACTTTCGTCAGGAGATCTCGTACCGAACCCTTGACGCGTTTCGGGAGTTTGTCGACGTTTTGTGGCTTGACTGCGACGCGAATGTGCCCTGCCTGAACGGCGATAAAGAAATCACGCAATTCACCTTTCGGCAAGGACTCGACCACCTCATCCCAATCGGGTTGTTGGTTCAACCAGTCGCCAAGGTTTGGGATAATCCGCCCCGAAAGGGCGCTGATGGCAGTGGATTTACCCATCCCGTTGGGACCGAGGATGCCCACCACGCTTTCCTTTGAGGGCGTGGGTAGACGAAACAGACGGAAGCCGTTCATCGAGTAGCGATGAACCATGTCCGTCTCCAATTCACTCGGAAGATTTTCGATGATCAAAGCATCATGAGGGCATTTATTGATGCAGATGCCNCAACCAATGCACAGGCTTTCNGAGATGTGTGGNTTGCCAGTGTGCTCATCCATGATGATGCATTCTTGTCCGTTCCGCACGGGAGGGCAGAAGTCATGACATTCGTCGTTGCACTTCTTTGGCTGACAATTGTCCTCCTTTAGAACNGCAACACGCATGCTATCACCTCGTTGAGCCTCTCGTCTGTTCTATTTTGTTTCACCTGCGAACCG
The DNA here is from genome assembly GCA_002728035.1 of Methanobacteriota archaeon. Classification (GTDB taxonomy): domain Archaea; phylum Thermoplasmatota; class Poseidoniia; order Poseidoniales; family Poseidoniaceae; genus Poseidonia. The sequence goes on along the minus strand of PBUZ01000051.1, from coordinate 33,315 downwards.
ATGGNGNCAACCACCGATTCTTATCNCGGNTCGGGTTGCTCAAATCAGTCCCTTGAGATGTTCGTGGCCCTTGATCAACCGGACGGTGCAAGGGGTTGGGAACTTCATGCTGGCCTTGCGAAGTGCATCACGGGCAGCGAGATAGTGATCTGCATTCACTTGAATCGAAATGACACGTTGGCCACGCTTCACACGGGCAGCCGTACCGACGTTCTTTCCGAAGGCACAACGCATGCCTTGTGAAACACGGTCCGCACCAGCACCGGTCGCTTGCTTGTTCTCTCGGAGAACATGGTGTGGGAAGGTGTGAACTCGCAGAGCGTAGCCTTGTGCGCCAGCGGCGTTACGGATGGTGGAGTTGGAAACGACACGAGCGGCTTCCAAGGCTGTGTGGCGAATTTGGACATCGTTGTCAGCACGAAGTTCGAGAACCACTTGGAATTGTCCCGTTTCCGCAGCACGGCGATTTCCAACATGGAATTGCAGGATACGGTTGTTTGGAACACCACCGATGTACTTCCGACGGGTGTAGGCAGGGCCTTTCAAACGGCGATACATCACAGCGGGTTTACGTGCCATAGGTCAACCTCCGAGCAGTCTTCCGACCAATGCTCCCTTTATCATATCTCCGCACAGCCTGTCCGATGGCAAGGGCGCGCAAAAACACATTGGATGAGGAAAGTCTTCATGATGCCCCTGCGACAGCAGGGACCATGGCTGGTGGATGGCGCAAGCTTCTCGAGGAAGAATCCGAGCACCAATGGCTTGCCATGGGTGCCTTTCTGGCCTTCATCATCTTTGGAGCGTTGGCCATTGGAGCAACCGAACACTTCGTCGGCGACAGTGTGGTCCAATCCGACGCATGGCACAGCGATAGTTTGGTGATTGAAATCGCCTATCATACCACCAACGAATCCTACACTGCACTGATCTTCACACCAGGTACCAACGGTGGTTATGCATTCGGTACAGAGTTTGTCGGGGACGGAGAGGGCACCGTATATTGGAGCTCCCAAACGGGGGACGACTTCGTCAGCGACATCAATTTCCTCAAAGCCATGCCCGATGGGGAGATCTTGTTTTCCGTGGATGACGCCACCATGGGTTCTTCTGCGAACAATGCCCTGTACGCTATTCAGGACCACCTGATGATCAAGTACGAATACCCGTTGGACAACGGTGAGTTCGGCATCCTCGATGTCGCAGAATTGGACGGCGAGGACGGGACACAACGCTTGTTGCTTACCCAAGAAGATGCCAACACCTCGCTGCGTGGTGTTGTTGGCATGATGCCAACATTGCCGATGTCGACCTCCTCAGGAGTTCGATGGCACGCCGTTGAAGCCTACGAACCGGGATTGTGGATGGCGTTGGGAAGCCACATGGGAACGGCTGGAGCCGACGGTTCAAGCCCAGCAACGCCCCAAGCAAGGCCTGCTCTCGGATGGATCACATGGGACGGAACGAACAGCACACCCGTCCTTCGAAACGTGCAAGTCTTCAGTGAAGGCGTGCTCAACAGTATCGCTCGCTCAGGCGATGTCGTGATCGTCGGTGGAACCAAGGAGAGTTTGGTGGTCCATGCCGATGACGATGTCGAGAGCATTCAGCTTGGGTGCGAAGGAGTCTTGAGCGACGGAGACGGTCCTGTTTGGTTCATCCCACCTCAGGGAAGCGCCACGCTTTCCACCTTTGAAAACGGTGAACTGGAGACNCATGTTCTGAGTCGTCCCGTGCCGATCGAGGCGATGGCNGCAGGGAGTCAAGGAGACTTCATCCATGTTCATGGTACCGATGGCGANGGGAATCCAATGCAATGGTCCATTGANGTCACTGCTGATGGCTCTATAGAGAGTGGTCGTGGNTTCCTGAANTTGCTGTTCTTNCTCACAGGTGGCATCTTGCTTGCGATGATGCTTTGGCATGCNATCGAACAGTTGTTGGGTGTGGAATAACTTCAGCNTGATCNACCCGCACAATCGCTGTGCTCCGAAAGAGAACGCGAGAACCTTCATGTGCCCTCGTCAACTTCATCCAACTCCAGCGTAAGCCTTGGAGGTTGAGACCGTGTCAAAACGCAGTATGATGGACCAGTTCTTTGACCTCAAAGAGCAGCATCCTGACACCATTCTCTTCTTTCGCATGGGCGATTTCTACGAATTGTTTCATGAGGACGCCGAAGTCGCTGCAGAAGTGCTCGGATTATCGCTAACCTCGAGAGATAAAAATGCTGAACAGCCCATCCCCATGGCGGGGTTCCCCTGGCACGGCTTGGAGGAGCACTTGCGAACCATGCTGCGTGCAGGGTACAAGGTGACGGTGGCTGAACAAGAAGAAGAATTGCGGGAAGGAGCGAAACTCCTCGAACGTGTGGCGACCAGAGTATACACGCCAGGGAGCCTGTATGAGGAGGGGCTTCTCGACGCCGATGAACAATCACTTCTTGCTGCTGTTGTCCTTGGTGGAGAGGGTCTCGGCCTTTCGGTCATCGACGCATCAACGGGCAGAGCGTGGGCGAGCACACACCACGGTCCTGACCGATTCATCCGGCTTCAAGACGACCTCCAACGCTGGCAACCCAGCGAACTGGTCCTTTCGCCAAGCGATGCTGGCGATGAACACATGGGGCGTCTCTTCCTTCTTCTTGAGGGGACGATGATCAGCCAACACAACCTCAGCCCAACCAAGCGAGATGAACGCCTGAGGGACATGCTCAACGTTGCGGATTTGGGGCATTTGGACCTCGACAACGCCCCCCTCGCCCTTTCTGCGACTGGTCTTGCGGCTGATTATCTGGCCACCGTTCACATGCGCAAAGATGTCCCACTTCAAGACGTGGAAATGGTCGAAGAAACGGGTCATCTCCTGCTCGACCAAACCACGCTGCGAAATTTGGAATTGACCTCCACCCTTGCCGGTGAATACGATGGTAGTTTGCTCTCGAGTTTGAACCGTTGCCGAACAGCGATGGGACGAAGACTCCTCAAAACATGGTTGCTGCAACCTCTTGCCGACCCAACCGCCATTGAAACGCGCCACAAGGCCGTCGGAACGCTCGCCCGTTCTGCTCGACGATTGGACGGCTTGCGCACTTCACTCAAGGGCATCCGCGACATGGAACGCTTGGCGACACAACTCGCCTATCAACGAAGCAACGCTCGTGACTTGGTTGCAACGGCGCATGCGCTCGAGCGTATGCCGGCCATCACCCAGTGGTGTTTGGACAGCCAAGATGCGCTGCTCATGCATTTGAGCAAGGACCTTTCAAGTCTTGGTGAAATGACATCCATGATTCAAGCAACACTGGCCGATGCCCCTCCCCTCGGTCTGCGTGATGGAGGGTTGTTGAAGAGCGGCGTGGACGAGGAGGTTGACGAACTCAGGGCGGCTACAGGAGAAGGAAAGGCATGGTTTTCGAACCTTGAACGTCAACTTCGAGAAGAACTTGGCATTCCCTCTCTGAAAGTGAAGAACAATCGTCAGATCGGTTGGTTCATCGAAGTAACGCAATCACATCTTGACAAAGTGCCCGAGGATTGGCGTCGTAAGCAACAACTTACCAATGGTTCCCGCTACACAACCGAAGCCCTGGTTGAACGAGACGACCTCCTGCTCAGTGCTGATTCAAAGCTCAAGGAACTTGAGTACCGACGCTTCCTTGAGTTGCGCGCCTATTGTGCCCAGCATGCTACGGCACTTGCAGAAATCGCCCGACGCGTCGCTGCAATCGATGTGTTGCAATGTTTCGCATCGGTGAGCAGGGAGCGCCAATGGACCAAACCCGAAATGAAAGGGAAAAACATCATCCAACTCGAAGACGCCCGCCACCCCGTCCTTGAAGTTCAACAAGGCTATGTTCCCAACGCTGTCAGCATCAACAACAAGCGTACCTTCCTCCTGATCACCGGACCCAACATGGGTGGAAAATCGACCTACTTGCGAACCGTTGCCCTTGTCACCATTCTGGCACAGGCAGGTTGTTTCGTACCTGCCAAGCAAGCCAAAATCGGGATTGTTGACCGCATATTCACACGCGTTGGTGCCAGTGACGACCTCAAGCGTGGTCGCTCTACATTCATGATGGAGATGATCGAAGTTGCACATATTCTCAAGCGTGCGACATCGCAATCCCTGTTGTTGCTCGATGAAATCGGACGAGGCACCTCGACCTTTGATGGGCTTTCAATCGCTTGGTCCGTCACCGAAGATATTTGTTCACGCATTGGAGCAAGAACGCTTTTCGCCACCCACTACCACCAACTTATCGGCCTTGAAGGCGAAGTGCCTGGACTCTGCAATGTCCATGTGCAAGTCGCTCAAGTAGATGGGCAATTGCGTTTCCTCCATACCGTGGCCGACGGCCCCTGCGACGATTCGTACGGCGTGCAGGTTGCTGCCCTGGCAGGCTTACCACGCAATGTTGTTGAACGAGCAACCGACTTGTTGGCGTTCCTCGAACAGCAAGCGGATGGAGCAAAAGCAGGTGAACAAGGTACACCTCAATCAAGGCAATTGGGCCAATCAAGTTTGATGGGGTATTTTGCTGCCGCAGCCATGAAGGCTGATGAAGAGCCTCAACCCACCGTTCCAAAGCACATTGAGGACCTCGTTGAACAACTCAACGCCATGCAGGTGGACGAACTCACGCCGAGGCAAGCCCTTGATGCACTCTATGGGCTCAAAACAACGCTGGAGGGTGGGCCATGAAGCCAGCCAGAATCCTGCAACTCGACGATGCAACCATCGGTCACATCGCTGCTGGAGAAGTTGTGGAACGACCGGCTCAAGTGGTCAAGGAACTTGTTGAGAACAGTCTCGATGCTGGGGCGACGAGCATCGTCGTGACGGTGGAGCGTGGGGGTTTTGACCGATTGATGGTTGAAGACAACGGAAGTGGGATTGAAAAGAGTGACCTCTCGCTTGCCCTCGATCGCCACGCAACATCGAAATTGACAACAAAAGACGATTTGGCTTCCATCGCATCGCTTGGATTCCGAGGCGAAGCCTTAGCCAGTATCGGCATGGTCTCAAAACTCACGTTGGCCAGCCAGCCCGATGGAGGCGAAGGCGCCAGTATCGTGATGGAAAACGGCGTAAAGTCGAGCATTGAACCTGTGGGCATGCCCAAAGGCACACGAATCTCTGTTGAGCACCTTTTCCAGAACACCCCAGCGAGGCTCGCTTTCCAGCGTCGGCCCGAAACAGAAACGGCTCGTATCGTCGATGTGGTGGTGGACCACGCTTTGGCTCACCCAGGGTGCAGCTTTCACCTCAAGACCGACTCGAGGACATTGTTGAACGTTCCATCTACGGAAGACATGATGGACCGATTGTACGATGTCATGGGGGCACAAGCCACCGAACTCATACCGCTGCAGCAGCCCGTCGAGGATGAGGATGCTCCTGGTTCTGAGCGATGGGAGGGTTGGATCAGCACACCGGACATCACGCGAGGGAAAGGTGACGACATCCATGTCCTCATCAATCAGCGACCGGTCGCTGCTGGACCGTTTCTACAAGCGATCCGTAGAGGGTACAAAACGCGCCTGATGCAAGGTCGACATCCCCTCGCTGTCATCAACCTCCAATGCCCGCCAAATGAAGTGGATGTAAACGTCCATCCAACCAAGCGTGAAGTTCGTCTGCGCCACTCTTGGCGTGTGCTTGAACGGCTTGAACGGGCAATCGCCTTCACGCTCGAAACGGTCCCTACCGAACCGGATGCAACCGGAGGAATTCCTGGCTTGCAGGGCCTTTCGTCATCACAAACACCCAAGCCGGTGGAAACGCACCTGAACAAACTCAAGACTGAACGACGTCCACAACCTACCTTGACGGCGGCTGCAGGTTTGGAAACGGTCCCTGAAGTTTCTCGCGAGGTGAATGCCCCTGCGCCACCTGCTTGGGCGGTAGCCGCTGGCCGACAACTCAATTTGGTCGGCGACCAAGCAGAAGAGGCACCCTCTGCGCCGTCCCCTCGCCCCGTATCGTCCTCTCCCTTGGGTCAATCCGTCTTACCTGAACTCGGTGACCAACCCTTGGCGTTGGCTTTGTCTTCGGCAGAACGCAGTCTGCATCGGTATTCGGGCGCCTCGGAAACGATCTTGCCAAGCATGGAGGAACCGCTTGGTGGGGCATTGAATGACCTGCCTGCGATGGAACCGCTGGCACAATTTGCAGATTCCTACATCCTCGTGCAAGCAGAGGATGAGTTGTTGTTGATCGACCAGCATGCCCTTCACGAGAGGGTACGGTACGAACGGTTGCGCCACAGCGGGCAGGCATGGGAGCCACAAAGACGCTTAATTCCGATGAATCTCAACCTGGATGCTCGTCAATCAGCGGTTGTTGATGCCCACTTGGAACGCCTGCATGCACTTGGTTTCCACCTTGAACGCCGAGAGGAGGCATGGTACCTCGTTGCATCACCAACCTTGTTGAAAGGCGAGGAAGTGCGTTCATTTGTCATTGACCTGCTCCAAGACCTCGCACTTGACGGAGGTCCGCTTGAAACGATCGAAGCAAAGAAAGACCATGTTGCGTTCATGAATGCTTGCCGAGGTGCGGTCAAGGCCAATGATTCCCTGACGCTCCCAGAGATGCGCCGCCTTTTGGATGACATGCGAAGAATACCGAATCCATGGGCATGCGTGCACGGACGCCCAACATCATTGCGAATCTCCATCGAAAGCCTTGACCATCACTTTGGGCGCCATGGCTAGTCAAGACGAGGAATGGAGTATTTCATCGATGGAAACCCCCGCCTCTTGCCACCGTTTGACAGCCATCAAGTCGGCGACCCCGTGAAGGGAGGAACCCTCGATCAGCACATCCCCTTCACAACCCATTGCGAGGTTAAGCGCTGTCATTTGCATCCGGTGGTCTCCGTACGTACGCACGAGGCCGCTGGGTTGCTGCAGCTGTTGGCCACCCGCAATCTCCAACCCGTCTTCCATCAGGGATGCCTTGAGGCCAAATTGAGCGAGCAGGTCTTGGCTTCCCTTCAATCGGTCCGACTCCTTATGGGCCGCATGTGCTGCTCCGCGGAGTGTACCTCCCGAGCCAAGGGCAAGCAAAGCAGCGACGGGTGTGATCAAGTCGTTGGCATCACGCAAATCAAGGTCAATGGCTTGTGCTGAATCGTGCGGCGAGAGCGTCCCATCGTTCACATTGATGCCCATTGCATGTGCATGGTCCACCAGCATTTCATGGCCGAGGGAGTCTTCAGGAAGAGGGCGTTCTGGAATCACAACAGTCGTTCCGGTCACAGCCACTGCAAGAAAGGCAAAGGCCAGCATGGAAGCGTCACGAGGAAGGTTCACCCTCGCATTGGGGACCTTGACCGACCAGGATTCAAGCGTATCCGACAAGGTCGTAGGGGCACCGGTGAGAACACACAGATCAAGCGAAAGTTGGCTGTGACGTCGTGAAACGGGCTCGCCAATTTGCTTCAAGTTCACCCGATGCTCAAGTGAAGGCGCCGCCAAGAACCAGGCCGAGAGGGGCTGGCTTGAGGAGGCGATGTTCAATGCAAGTTCTCGACCCGATTGAACAGGACCTTGCAGCAGCAACGGGAGGCCTTCTTCGTCCAAACCGTGTGAGCGCTGGACACCGAACTGATCCATTGCATCCAGCATCGCAGCATAACGCCGTGAACGAAGCGATGCATCACCGTCCAACATCACGGGTACATCGAATTGTGTGACGAGCGCCATCAACAAGCGCAAGGTGGTGCCTGAATTCCCTGCATGAAGAACACTCACGGGTGGATTCAATCCTTTCATCCCCGCGCCATGAACTTTCCATGCAACACTTCCAGAAGCAGGTTGATCGTCGTGATTCGTATCACCGCTGAGTGGACGGCCTTGAGCATCAAGGTCGGTAAACTGGACGCCCATTTGTGCGAGGCAACGACGCATGGAGACGATGTCTTGACCTGCATGCTCCAAGCCTTCGATGAGCGTCTCATCCTCGCTTTGAGCAGCCAAGATCAACCATCGGATGGCGTGGCTTTTCGATGGTGGAAGGCTCCATGCCATCGACTCTATAGCCTTTGGAGGCGTGACGCTGAGGGCATGAATGAGGCTCCCTTTTCCCTTCTGAACCTTCGGAGACCAACGCTTCACCCAGGCCTTCCCCATGGATGGAAGGGGGTGACTGTCCGCCATGAACCCTTGCAATACAGATTCAAGAACCTGCATCACCTGTGCACACCATGGCGATGGTGGACGCACGCTCACGTCCACTTCGTGACCTCAGAATCTCGGTGACCGACCGGTGCAATTTCCGTTGCACGTACTGCATGCCAAGAGAACATTTTGGACCAGAACATGAATTCCTCGGCCGAGAGGCCCTGTTAACCTACGAAGAGATCACCACGGTTGTGGGGGCCCTTCTCCCTTCAGGCCTCGAGAAGGTACGAATCACAGGTGGAGAGCCGTTGTTGCGCCGGGATTTGGTGAAGTTGATCGAGATGTTGAGGGCGACAGGACCTGACTTGGATTTGGCATTGACCACCAACGGCGTGCTGCTCAAGAAGCATGCACAGGCACTCCGTGATGCGGGCCTTGATAGGGTCACCGTCAGCCTTGATGCTGTGGACCACGATGTTTTCGCCTTGATGGCAGACACCAATCAATTCGGTCCTGCCGATGTGCTCGCTGGCATCGAAGCAGCTCAGGATGCAGGTCTTGGCGTCAAGGTTAACACCGTTGTGAGAAAAGGTGTCAATGAACATCAAATCACCAAGTTAGCAGATGCTTGCATGGAACGTAGTGCGCCGTTGAGATTCATTGAATTCATGGATGTTGGCAACACCAATGCATGGAACATGGAAGATGTGCTCACCGGAGAGGAAATCCGCAAACGCATTGAACATCATGTCGGCCCTCTTTTCGCGAAAGAAGATCAAAAACGAAGCGCTGTCGCCCGTGCATGGGTAACGGATAGCGGGCAGGAATTCGGTTTCATCAATTCCGTCAGCGAGCCTTTTTGCGGCGATTGTACACGTGCTCGCCTGTCTGCAAACGGCTCACTGTACACCTGTTTATTCGCAGCAACCGGTCACGACATCAAGGCCATGTTGCGAATGTCTGCAACGAAAGCGGATATCTTGCATGCTATCGAGTCCATCTGGACAAAACGTAGGGACCAATATTCTGCAGAGCGAAGTTCGTTCACGACCTCACAAGAAAAGGTCGAGATGTCGTTCATCGGCGGTTGATCTCACCGCATCGCAGGCAAGGTCACGTCAATGAGCAACACGCCAGCCGTTTCCTCGACCAAACGGAATCGCCACGTGCCGTCGTCAGCGCCGATCGTTTGCGAATCGATGACGAAATAATCGCCTTGGGTCACCGAGTAACCAGCGTCTCGGTCATGGAATGAAAAATTGGAACCGATGACCCCATAGACGTCCGCATCGGAAACTTGGCCTCGAATGGGAAAGGACTCGGTGAGATTTGCAGGGAGCAGGTCGTATTGCAAACGAGCAGGGTCGATGGATTGGTCAAGACTTGTGATACGAACCACATGGAAGCCGTTGTCGAGCGAGCGCACGCTGACCGTGGCTTGTGGTGGCGATTTTTCAACCGTTGTGAGCGCGCCTTGCATCAGAACGAAGACCATGCTTGAGAGCATGACCGTGATCGCGAGAAGCAGGACGGTAGCGATGACGGGGCTCACCGCCTCTTCATCTCGCCGTAGCGTCCCTCGCATGACGCTACGAGGCCGTCAAATCACTTGAACCAACCGATGGAACGAACGACCCAAGATTGGATTTGGCGACGAGGAGCCCTAAATGACCCAAAGGGGTCGGTCGCATTCCATGGCACGTTTGATGCCCCCGATGGGCCCAAGACAGCGAAGGATAATCTCCGTCATGATGTCCCCTCGAAGGAAAGCATAGCCCATGTTTTTGCTGCGAAGTGAATTTTTCAGTGCACGCCCCATGCTCGCTCGAACTCGTTCTTCGTAGCCTTGGAGAGGGGTCCCCTCCTCAAGGTGTTCAAGGATGGACTCAGCAGCGAAACATCCCGAAATGATGGCTTGACTGATGCCTCCCCCGTTGCTTGGCATGACGAGCCCAGCTGCATCACCGACAGCGAGTGTTGTGCCATCAACCATGCGTTTGACAGGCCCTCCCATGGGAATCCATCCACCTCCAATGGAGAGAACTTCAAGGTTCAAATCCTTGCAAAATTGCTCCAAATGGTCTTTTAGCGACCCTTTGAGTTTGCCTGCACGTACACCCAGTCCGACGTTGGCGGTGTTGGGGCCTTTCGGGATGATCCAAGCATAGCCGGACGGGGCAACAGAACCCAAGAACACATCAAAGGTTTCAGGGACATCACCACGAACTTGTGCATAGACGGTTGGAACCTGGTCGTCTGGTCGGAAGGCGGGGTCTTGTCCATGCTTCAATCGACCAACGTGGGCGAGGCTTCCAGATGCATCGATGAGGTAGTCACAACTGTAACGCCCTTCGTTGGTCACCAACACTTCTCGGTTGGCTTTTCGTTGTTGTTGAATGCGTTTGAGGGCCGTCGAGACGCGAATTTCAGCACCTGCACGAACGGCTTTGTCTGCCAGATAGCCATCGAATTGGAGCCGATGTCCTGCAAAGGCATCCAATTCAAAATCGTATGATTTTCCAGAAGGGAGGAAAACACGCATGTTGTCAAGGCGGTGAAGCCGTAGTCGCTCTGGAAACTCAAAGTAGGTTTTGAGCCAGTCATGGTCATCAAGATGGTGAAAGGTGGCAATGACTTCCCCCCAATTGGGAATGCATTCGCCGCATTGTGCCGGGTTTCCAACAACGGTTCGACGCTCGAGTACCAACACATCGACGCCGGCTTCTGCGAGGCGTTGGGCTGCTGCACTCCCTGCTGGACCGGCCCCTACGACAATGACTTGACGGTGCTCAACCTCCTTGACGGCCACATCAACACCTCATGCATGCCGTTCTTTGACAATATCCGTGATGACCAGCATCATCGATTTGGCATCACTGTCCGGGAATGCCGCCAATTCCGCTTGGGCACGTTCAAGGTGCGTTCGCACCAAAATCTCTGCATAATCAAGACTGTCAGAGCGCTCAAGCAAGGTCATGAGTTCGTCAAAATCTTCATCTGAAAAGTGTTCGATCAGTTGAGAAAGACGCTCACGGTTTGCTCCATGGGACAAGGTCAATGCGTGGATCAGTGGCAGCGTCATCTTTCCTTCGTAAACATCAGCGCCTCTTGGTTTACCCATTCGCTCGTCGCCGCGCAAATCAAGCAAATCGTCCACCAGTTGGAACGCGATGCCCAATTCCATGCCGAACCGCTCCAAACCCTTGGCTTGCTCTTCTTCAAGGCCAGCGACCAAACCCGCCGCATAACATCCAGCGGCAAATGGCCCTGCAGTTTTTCCGCGAACGATCGACAGGTAATCCTCTGGCGATGTCGCCAGGTTCAGCACATGGTCGAGTTGATGGTATTCGGAGACAGCGATGTTAGCACAACAACGGGCGATCACCGTGACGATTTGTTCGCTGTAACGGCCTCCAAGTCCAAAACCCTGTACGAACAGCCAATCGCCCGCAATCACCGCTTTGGCTTGACCTGTTTGGGCATGAATGGTGGGGATGCCGCGACGCTGGCGGGCATCATCGTTGATGTCATCGTGCACCAAGGTGGCCGTGTGAATCAATTCAAAGGCAAGCGCAAGCGGCATCACCTCGTCTTGTTGGGTGCCTCCTGCGAGACGATACGCCAAGAGAAACAAGAGAGGTCGAAGGCGTTTGCCCCCCGCATTGAGCACGCGTCCCGCTTCCAAAGCGACCTCGCCAGCACCCAAGGCCACCTCGTGGTCAATGAGATCCTTGAGGGCTTGATTGACCTCTTCGCGCATGGATTCCAGCGCGGATTGGAAGACCTCGACATCGCTGCGCACACCCCTCCCACAACGGAGGGCTTCTTAACCGGTCGTCCACGCCCGTAACCCGTGGGGGGCGACCTCCGCCGAGGTGCTTGCATGGAATCCGAGGAGCGTTTGGTGATTCTCACGACGCCTGCCAAGGGTGACGGTGTGCGGATGCAGATCGAACGTACCGTGCAAACGCAGGGAAAGCACCGTGACTTGCTGATGAAGCAACTTCCCCACATGGAGGCTGCGATTCAGATGCTCAAAGACGGCAACGCAGACATGGTGGCAATGAGCGCCTTTGACTGGAACGAACTTGATGTTTCAGGGCTCATGATCGCTGGGTTTTTGCCTCGAAAAGAGCCCACTTGGGTCTTGGTCGGCGAGGATAAGCCAGAATACCTCAAGCAAGGTGCAAGGGTGGTTTGCGACAACGAGCTTCTACGTCGTCAGATGAGGCGTATGCGACCCGATATTGAATTGCTGAATGTTGATGAGATGGTCGTTCAATTGAACGGAGAAGAGGCGTTCAGTCAACTCGATGAAGACGAGCGTTGGCCATGGTTTGAGGAACAGCGTTCATTGGGGCGACTCGAGGGTTTGATCGTACCTCGGGCCGTGCACGCCGACTATAGAATGAAGAGTAGAAGGCATACACTTGGACTTCAGCGCGACCAAAGTGAATCCAACCGAGAACGCTTCATACCCCCGCCTCTCTATGGATTTACGCTCCTCGTTACGAGGGAAGGATTTCCCAAAGCCAGTATCAAGGAAATGGTCGACCCAAGTGCCGAACTTGCATACCGACTGGAACAGACCATGTTGGAGAGTTTGGAGCCATCCTTGCGCCCCATCGTTGGCTTGTATGTTGAGCAACGCAAAATTTCGACGTTTCTGAAAAAAGCAAATGCCGAAGGTGACGAAACGCTGCTCAATTCGCTGGTGGATCCAAACAAGCGGAAGGGCGTCTATCAANCAGGCCCCCGTGTTGAAATGCTCATTGAGACCCTCAACCCCCAAGGCACGGTTACAGCCGCATGTGAACGTATCGTCACGCCAGAGAACAGCCATGTTGGCATGGTCAACCTCTTGAGAGAATTCATGGAGTTGTACACCATCATGACATCCGACCACGAAGCATCACAGCGAAAGATTCCAGGCCTGCCCGCCCTGTTCAGCGAGGCTCGCCCCCGGATGATGAACATGGATGATTGAATGCCTTCGGCCTTTGTCAATCGCTCAACGAACCGCCGTTTGCAGGCTTGTTGGACGGCGAAGACATATATGCTTTCAATGCGGCAAAAGGCGTAGAGGTGAGGTTGCCATGGACACATCGACACAACTTGGCGACCTGTACAAAGCCCGATTTGACGAATTGAAAACGGTTGCAGCACGTCATGATTTGCCGAAAACAGGTCCCGTTGAAGCGCTGCGAGCCCGTCTCATTCGGCACCTCATCCTTACTGATTGGGACCTCTCCACTGCAGGCCTGCGTGCCATCCCCAATGCTGATCTTGGAGAGATTCTTGGGGTCTTTGGCATCAAAAAGTCAGGCTCAATCAAAGCCCGCAGACAACGTCTCTACCTCCACTTGAACCACGACCCGAAGTCTCTTTCTACCGATACACTTGATGAAATGACGCGGGACGAACTCCATGCCATGTGCAAAGAACTCGAACTTCCGCTCTCTGGAAACAAACAGAGCCTCCTCGCTCGAGTCGCAGGTGTACTTGCCTCACAGGAAAATGCNTGGGGGAAAGTCAAGAAGAGTCTGCGGCGGCCAAAATCGTCAACCACCATTCCACGCGCCTCCCCACCCGTGCCATCTCCCGAACGCGCTGAAGTTGAATCGTCGGTCAGCACCTTTGTTGACGAACATCAAGATGGTTGGACGTTCGAGGAAGAAACCACCATGCGAGAGGAGTTTGCAACACAGGGCCACGATGTGGCTTCTGCCGAATTTTCATCGACCATCGATGAAGCCTTGCGTCGCGATTCAACTGAATCGCAACCCTCTGCTCCACCCATGATTCAGCACACGGAAGCCCCAGAGATTCACAGCCTTGAGGTTGAAACTGCGTTGATGGAATTGAACGAACGCATGCCAGAAGTCCGTGCTTTTGCGAGAGATTTCCTCATGGTTTCCTCAACCACCAACGTGGATGACATGAATGCCTTCATCCANTCATTGCGCAATCAAGGCTTTGCCACAGATTTCCCACCGGTCCACCAAGCGGTTGCAAACACCATCATGGAGTTGGATTTCCAAATGAAAAACGAAACCACCGCAGCCACGGCCTTGCCACAATCATGGAGCGAGCGCGAGGCTCTACGACGGTTTGAAGAGGGACGGAGTTCATTGCGCGACCGACTTGAAAACATCCTAGCACTGCATCAAGGAGATGTTGTTAAAGCGAGAATGGCCTTTGAGCAGGAAGCAAGAGAACTTGGGTTGGATTTGCGCGTCCCCAGCGTTTCAGGGCGTTTGCATGCCTTGTTTGATCTCCACATTGAAATCATGGAAACACAAGCACTCCACGACCCTATCGTGCAGCGCCGCCAGCGAATGATGCGAATCCTGCATCGTGGTGCTGTCCATATGAATGAACGTGAACGAATGACCATCGAACGGTTGGAGCGAAACATCGCTTCGTTCGAAGAGTTGGTCCAAACCGTATTGGAAACAAGCGAAGAAGGATTTGATGAAGCACAACAAGCCCTTGTCATTCGTTTCTTGGAGTCCAAAGGATACGAAGTGAACACCAGTAACCTGCGACCACGAGTCTTGGCTTGCTCCGGTATTCTTGGGGCAGAGTTGGGCTATCTTTCTCCAAGCGAAATTCCCCGAATCGCTCCTGGCGTCCTGGTCAGCGAAACTGAAGTGGATGCCATCGTCACCGAACTCAAGACCTTAGCAGCGAGTTTCAAACCAACCGAGGACCCCGTTCAAGCGGAAGAAGCCGAGGTTGCTGAATCGGTTGCCGACGCGTCAGACAACATCGCTCGGGCAAGGAAAAAAATCGACCGAATCGACGACTTACTCAACCGATTAAACGGTTGATTCAATGTTGTTGNGCGTAGAAGTTCTGGATTACGGATGTGACCGTCTGAATATCGGAAATACCTCGGGAACAGAGATCTTCAATGATGGCTTGGCGTTGACTGACATGTCGCTCGAAAACATCGGGTGTCACACCAGCTGCGTTGCAAATCGTTTCACGGAGCTTTGAAGGAATCCCCGTTTCTTCAATTTGGTCGGTGGCCGCATTGTACTTCCAAATAGCATTGAGACGAGGTTTGTCGCCCTCCATACCAGCAACTTCTGCGACTTCGGTGATTTTTCTCGCAGTTTTTCCGTTCACGTGAAGGCGTGCTTGGATGATGATGAGGTCCAATCCGCTGAGCATGATGGGTGGGACGTTCATCGGNGGGTTGATCATTCGAGTCACCGTTTCTTGCGCCGTGTTGGCGTGGAGTGAACCAAAGGAACCGTCGTGACCGGTGTTCATCGCCGTCAGCAGGGTTGCACATTCAGGCCCACGAACTTCACCGACAATGATTCTGTCAGGACGCATACGCAGGCTTGATTTCAAGCAATCGTTCATGTCCACTTCCTCGGTTCCATCGGGCCGTTCTCGGCGAGTTTCCATCCGCAACCAGTGGTCATGGTAGACCTGCAATTCAGCAGTGTCTTCTACCGTGAGCAAGCGACGAGACCAGGGGATGTACATTCCAAGACAGTTCAAGGTCGTGGTCTTACCGGAACCTGTCCCACCAGCGATAACGAAGTTTGCGGGACGGCTATCCAATCCCTCGATCCAAACCCACATCATCGCTGCTAACCGTGAATTGACGGTACCGAAATTGACCAGATCGATCATCGTAAGCGGGTCCTCTTGGAACTTACGAATCGTGAGGGTCGGCCCGTCTGGAGAAACTGGAGGGATGGTACCGTTGACACGGGAACCGTCGGGAAGGCGGCCGTCAAAGATGGGCACCAGTCCAGGGCCGTCACCAAGTGGGACGTTGGTGAACGAGGCGATGTTTTTGGCGATTTGAAGGCCTGAATCGTCATCGATCCAGATGTTCGTGCGGCACATGCCGTGTTTTCGATGAGCAACCTTCACGCATTGCGTTCCGCCGTTGTACATGACTTCTTCAAGCGAATCGTCCTCAAACAATGCTGCGAGGTCGCCGTATGGATTGGCTTGGATATCCCCGTCCACATGGTAGATGGGGGAGGGGTGATTTGCCTCTGTGTAAATCGTGACTCGACCGTATTGTTCCAAAATTTGTTCTGACATACATTCAACCTCCAACCGCTTTCACTGCGCCCAAATAAAGCCCCATGGAAAGAGCCATCCACAAGGGCAACCACCACAACGTATCACGCAAACGACCCATCATTCGGCCAGATACGCCAACACCAACGGCCGATGCGGCGGCGAAGAAGAGGGAGAAGGTCTGATTGAAAGAGGCGATTTGGAAGCCTTTGCTGGCTGGTGCGAACAAGCCAACGATGAACGCGATGAGAACTGGTAAGCCGATGCTTACAAAGATGATGATAAGCATGCCTCGGCCTTGAAGCTCGCTTTCTCTTCGGTTCATCAAGTCGTTCAAGCGTTCGTAATCTCGACTCAAATCACCCAAAATATCCCTCAACGAAGAGTCCTGTTGCAACGCTGTTTCAATCAGCATCATGACCCGTTGTACTTGACTCGAACGCGTTTTGGCAGCGAAGGCGGCCAAACTTGCTTCAAAAGAGGACGCATGGCCTTCTTGAAGCGTCTCTCGCAACAACGTGGGCAAAGGAGAATCGCTGGCCTCAGATTGTTCTTTCATCGCTTCCTGAAGGCCACGACCTGCTCCCACGGAATCTGCGAGTGATTCGAGGAACGTGGGCAATTCGTTCTCAATGGCACGACGACGACGACGTTCCAACATCGGCGGAATGCCTCCGCCAATGCAGGCAACGGCAATCACAAACAGGTAGAGCAAAAGCGGCGTGTCGTTGAAGGACTCAAGAATGCCGAAGATCATCTGTTCACCTCACAATCCTGGGTCCTTTGTGTGCGCTTTCAATCCAATCAGCGCCATACCAATGACGGTAAAGAACAAACCGCCAGAGACGACTTGATTGATCATTCCTTGATCGATCGCTCCGACAATCGCTTCGGCACCGTCGCCAAGCAGTTGAGGAACCAAACCGACAATCGCGAGGATGATCGGTCCAATCATCCCAATGGAGAGCAGCGTCTCTGGAACACCGCCCAATTCTTCGATGTATTTTTCCACCTCTTCGGTCCGCTCTTCTTCCATTCGAGCGCCCTGTTTTTTGAGCGTTTCAACCAAGTCTGTGTTTTGGGTCACGTTGGTGTAGAGCGTGTTGAGCAAACGCTTGTATCCAGCAGATTCTGCTTTCTTCATCATGTCCTTCAACTGCCGGTCAAGGCCACCAGAAGTGCCCTTTTGCAAACGTTGCATCATGGCAGAAAAATCCTCGGAAATAATCCCATAGCCGCCACGGCCAATGGTGTGAATGGCCGCTTCGAGACCAACCCCCGAGGACATCAGGACATCCATGGTACGAATGACATAGAGGAGCTCTCGCTTTTCCTCTAATTTTCGCATCAGCACCACCTCATCAAATAACGTCTTCGAGGAGCTCAAAGTGGAAAGCTTCGTTGGAACTGTCGTATTCCATCACGGCGAAAATCACCTTGACATCTCGCTCTTCGAAAGGATCGTGAATGTAGGGTTGTCCTGTTCGGAACATGGCGACGATACGCTTGTATTCGTCAATTGTAATTTCACCACTCACGGTGTACAACGTCGATTCAGAACCTTCATCGTGAAGGTCATCGCCTTCTTGGCCACGGATAACCGTTCGTGTCAACCGTCGTGTCATTCTAACTTTGATGTCCGCGTTTGCAATGCGCACCCAATCCGAACTTGAAGTACCGGATGCGGGACGAATAAAGAAATCCAATCCACCCATGTCTGACCCCTAACCATCCCACACCGTGAGAAGACCTTCAATGTGTTGGACGGATTTATTCGGAAGCCACAACTCTAAACCATCCAAAACGAGGTTCATCAAGTCGTCCAGTGTCAAGAAGCGCTTCGATTTCGGATTCTGCGGTTTCGCGCACAAAGCCACGCGCAACAGCGTTTTTCAGAATGGTATCAAAATCAACGCCTTCTCCCTGGTCAAGATGAGCAATGGCCTGCAGGATAAACGATGAAAGATTGGTGTTTTCGCCGTCGGAAGACGCCCCCTCGTCATCGCCAGAAGGAAGCGACATCACTGGAGGCGGTGTGGTGGCGGCCTCGATTCGGCCCTCTGCAATGTCCAAGGCTTGCATCAGATTCAACTTGAAGGGCTCCAGATCCACTTCGCCGTAATGGTTGCGTGCAGCCAACAAACTCGATGGCAAATTTGCACGCCCGAAGGCATCGATGGTGGGTTCCACCTCGAGCGAAGCGGTCAACTGATTCATCCGTTTCATCGTGCTCTCACAGGCGTCAAGCAACCAGTTTGCATACACCTCTCGATTCACAACACAAGCCTCTTCAGGACGCAGGGATGTGTAGACAGCCCCCTCATCGGTTTGGTACCAACGGGTCTTGGCAGTCATCATGACCAGCAAGGGTTCACCATCGTCAAGGCGTTCTGCCCACTGATTTGACAATTCACGCATCGTTTCAGAATTGTAATCGCCCACTGAAAAGTAATGCAGTCCCGTAGGGTCGCGGATTTGCCCCTGGAACAGTTGGGACCCGTTGCTCGTTTCACGCAGTTCAAGACGTTCCAACAGACCAGCAGCGACCACACGATTCACCTTTGCGCCAAGTTTGGTGATGACGAACGAAGGGTCGTATTCCCCAGAGCCCTTCTCGTGGAGGGTTGCACTTCCGTATTCGGAAGCGAGCAGAAGATGGGCGGGTTGACGGGAGATGCGCGCACGCTCCATCAAGACCACCCCCATTGTGCACGAAGTTCACTCGCCCGCATTTGGGCATCCTGGTCCACAACAGCGAAGTCATCGGCCAAGATCATGGCACCTTGCTCATCGACAATACTTCGTCCCCCAACCACGACAGACCGCCCCAGCATGCGTTCACGGACAACTTGAACAAAGCCAAGGTCACCGTGCTCTTCCACGCTTGATTTCATCGTAGCCTCGTCCATGCCAAGCGCATTGAGTGAAGCCTCTTTGTTGATGAGAACCGCAGTGGTTGCACCGTCATCGTCAACCACCAACCGAAGTCGGACATCTTCGTTACCCTCGTTGGGACCGTGGTCAAAACACGCGCCGTCGCGAAGAACGCGCCGGCATTCTGTGCAGCGGAGGATGAAGCCTGAGTCCTCTCGAACACTGACGACCAGTCCATTTGTTTGGATGCCAACCCGGCTCGGACCAGCGGCAAGTTCAGCGAGTGGAACTTCCACGGAATGGTTCGTCAAATCCATGTCTGCATCCCACGGCGGTGCTTCCAGGACAACCATCTGGTCAGCGTTGTCCACGGTGATGTCTGGAATGCCCTGCCAAGCACGCACCCGTGCTCCCTTGATGTGAACCGTCACGGGGAGTTCGGTTTCCTTGAAGGGTAAATCGTCCCATAGACTGATTCGACAACGTCCGGTTGGGTCGGCGATTTGACCCGACCAGAGGAACTTCTCTTCACCGTCTCGGTTGAAGGTACGCTTGGAAATCTCAGTGATTTGAACCACGGCATCAATGTCCCTTGAGCCATCGGTCAATCCTGAGATGGACGTTGAGGATTGCTCGTTAAGTGTGTCAAGATCAGCAAAATTGGCGTCGTGAAACACCTCGATGCGTGTGGTCCGTCCAAAATTGAGTTCAGGTGTGTTTCGGAAGCTTCGAACTTGAGCGCCGTCGATCTTTAACAGAGCACCCACCTCATGCTCAAAGGGTTCCCAAGAAAGAAAACCAATCGTCCCTGTATCGTCAGCGATTCTTCCACGCACGACATCGATTGAGCCGGAACCGTCCTTGCGATGAATTTGGTCGGGCCTTGAGGCAAGGACACGTCCGACGACACAGATGTACCCCTCAGCAGGAATATCGGCCACATCGATGGGGTCGTTGGTTGGCGTAGCCGTAGCGACGCCTTCTTTCAGCACAACGATTCGGGAGGACTGGTTGATGTTCAGGGACATCTTTCCGTTGTATTCGTTGACGCTACCACCTTCAATACGAACAATGCTTCCAGCCGTGAGGTTTGCGTGTGGACCCCAGTCCTTGTAATCCCAGCGTACTCGTTCACCGTTTTCCTCCCAAGGGTTGTCTTCAAGCATGCCAAAGGCGATTTGTTTCTCTTCACCGCGTATCATTTGGTCGCGGATGTTGTGCGTGATGATAGCGACTTCGATTTCAATATCTCGATCGTTGCCTGAAAGTTCGGACAGCGAGGCGACTTTTTTCGTCTCACGACTGGTTCGATTTGTGCCACCTTGAGGTGCTGGCGTTGTACCACTCTTGAAGCGACGAAGCACAGAGCGCATCGCATCCTGAGGTGGAATGTAAAATTCGTTTTCATACTTCGCAAAGGCTTCTTCAATTTCACCGGTGTCCGCGTCGGGACACTCTTTGAGAACCGCTTCAACGTAATCGGCGTATTTTCCTTCAGACAAACGCAAACCCTCCGTCAGGCGTTGATGTTCGTGGCCTGTACGGAGAACAGGCGGCGGGCTTTCGTGCGGGTTGGTTTAGTTTGGACACTCCCTTGACCTCCATGGGACATCTTACCAACGACGACAGGACATAAAGAATCCCGTTGCAGAACTTGAGCATTCAGGCGGGATTGACGCGCAATCCATTCATGAGAACAACGTCGGCAAGGTGCATGCTTCCGGAGGAGTACGAGCCTTGACGGCGAACATCATCGCCCAACAACACTTCCCCGTTGAGGGCACGAGCAAGGTTACCGGACAGCCCTGCCTGTTTGAGGGCACCAACAACCTCTCCTTGCTCAACCTTGAGAATGGAGCTCGTCGTCACGGAGAAGTCCCCGCTGCTTGGGTTGGCAGTATGAGCGCCCATGACGCTGTTGACAACGTATCCGTCATCCATTGCAGCGAGCAATTCATCCCAATCACGGGTGCCTGCGTTGCTCGTCAAGAAGACCTCCGTGCAACCTGTTGAGGGCGGCGCTTGATGGCCTCCACTCGAGGCAGAACCGGTTGATGTTGCCTGCTCAATGCGCCCCTCAGCGACCTGCTGTGCGGCATCTCTTGTTGACCAGAGCATACCGATCATGTTGCCGTTTTCGACCAGCGTTTGCTGACGGCGGGGTACACCTTCCCCGTCACGAGCGCCGGATGACATGCCGCCTGGAAGCAACCCGTCGTCGACGATGGAAAGGCTTGGATTCATGACCTGCTGACCCAGCTTTTCCGACCAAAACGATTCTTTCCTCACCATTTTTTCACCGGTCATGGCGGGAGGGACGACCATCGAAAAGAGTGGAGAGAATCCTTCACTCGTCATCAACACCGGCGTGTCAACGGGTGTGCTTTCCACATCGATGGTGTTTTGCGTGATTTGAGCCCAGTGCACCGTACGTCCAACACATGCTGGAATGGCCTCCAATTGTGTTCTGCTGGATTCACCCTGATAGGAGCTCGTCACTTGCCCGTCGACATCGAGCGTCACTTGAAGGCCGATTCCGTGAGAACTGGTCATACCGGTTGACAAAATCCCCTCACTGTTCATCAAACATCCCGCAGTTGCTGAAACACCAACGCCACCGCCAGTAACGACCGCTCGCTCCTCAAGACTTTTGACTTCTGAAAGGACTGCATCGGCTTGTTCAAGCAAGTCTTCGGGGTGCAAGTCGAGCAAACGCGCATCAAAACGACCGGCGACTTCCGTTGCTGGTTGAAGCGAAGGAAGGACGAAATCCTTGACGGATGGTGACTTCTTTGCAATTGAAATCGCTTGAGAAACTGCACGTTCTGCACCCTTGACGTCCACCAAGTGAGCAAATCCAAACTTTCCTTGGTCCACAACCCGAACACCGAAGCCGCCTTCGCCGCCTCCGCCAGCCATCGTAATTTTCCCTGCTTCAATGTCCAATTGGTGACCGTAGGATTGGAAGCCAACGAGATCCCATTGGTCCACACCGCTGGCCTTGCAGACATCTGCGATGATGTTGGCATTTGCCAGGAGACGGTCTTCAGCACCATCAGGGAGCATCTTCATCCCACCAAGGCTTCGCTTATTCGCATCACAGGCCCGCCGTCACCAACCGGCACCGTTTGGCCCTTGCCACAGAAACCTGGCGAAGCCAACGATGCATCGCGAGTAAGCCCGTCCACGTTCTTCAAAATTTCAAGCGTGAGGCCACTGACACTGACGTCTTTGAGGGGGCGGGTGAGCTCTCCGTTTTCGATGAGCCACGCTTCTTGAGCAGCAAACTGGAAGGAACCTCGGCCGGTGTCAACCTGTCCTCCCCGAGTGCCACAGGCGTAGACCCCGTAGGTGATGTCCTCCATCAGTTCGTCCAGATCTGNATGACGCCCTCCATGAATCATGGTGTTTGACATGCGGACAAGCGGATGGTGCAGGCCATCCTGGGCCCGCGCCCCTCCGTTGGGATCCACGTCGAAGTGGTGCGCCGTTTCTCGGTGGTTGAGGTATTCGGTCAGGATTCCGTTCTTGATGAGCACCTTTTCNCNNGTGTCNACGCCCTCATCNTCAACCGGATACGCTCCATAACCGCCCATCATCGTAGGATCGTCGACCACCGTGACAAGTTCGTTACCGATTTTCTCGCCAAGCTTTCCATCGAGACAAGAGTCGCCCGCTGCAACCAAATCTGCCTCACAAGGATGACCAAGTGCTTCATGGATGTAGACNCCCGTGAGGTCTTTATCGGCGATGAGAGGAAGTTTACCAGAGGGTGCACGCTCGGCATTGAGCAAACGAAGCGCAGCTCGTTGGGCCTGTGCCCCAAGTTCAACCAAATCACAGCCCTGGATGACTTCCAAACCGCCTTGCCCACCGTGACGTGTCCGATAAGAAACGACCTCACCCTCTCTCCTCGCAGTGACGGTGCCGTGAACCAGCGAACGCTGGAAGGACCAAACTCGATCCATGCCTTCGGTTGTCATGAGTTCCGTGTGAATGTGCTCATCGCTCCATCCAGTTCGGACCGAAACGATCTCGTCATGGCCCGTTGCTCCACGGGTGAGGTCGTTCATCAACTCCATCTTGGTGTCGAGGTCGGTGTGTCGAACATCGAGCACTGAGCGCCAGTGCTGTTCATCTTGGAGCACAGGAACTTCTGCCAAACCAATCGGCTGATCGCTGGAAGAACGGCGCTTTGCAACGGCTTTTGCAAGCCGGGTGGTGGGTTCAATTTGGGATTCAAGCGAGGCGAGGTCGGTGGTGGAGTGAACGCCCCAAGCGCCGTCTGCAAGAACACGCAAGGTCATGCCCAATTCTTGGCCNGGGATGGCACGCTCCAGNACACCGTCTCGCATCGCCACCGATGATTCCGTGAGCGANACCACGCGTACCTCCGCGTAGGATGCNCCGTGTTGCTGAGCANCATCAAGCGCACGCTGGACTTTTTCCTGGTCCAAATAGCGCCCCGAAAAATGCGTGTGCCCGTCACCTTGCTTTGCTGCCATCACCATGGGGAAGAGCAGGTGCAGGTAGCCTTTGAACTCTCCCATTACCGGTGAGAGGAACTTTGGTCATCCGCCATCAANACATGAGCGACCANCGATTCTTCAACTCGNTCATCCGACCAACCTTCAACATCGATGCCGAGTTGTTTCATTCCCTCTATAGAATGGTGCATTTCAGATGTTTCAATGGNCCANCCCANCGCTTCGACAAGNGCTGATCGTTCGGCATCATAGCCACTGTGCACAAGCGAAGACGGTTGTGCATGGCCGAGGTCATTGTGTTGAGCCTCAGCAAGCGGGAGGTAAACGATCCAAGCATGACGTTGTCCTTCTTGCAATCCAGCACGAGAAAAGGCCTCGGAAATGTGATGCGTACCTGCCAAATAGCGCAAAAATTCTGCATCCACCGAGCGAGCGACCATCGAACCCCGTAATTCATTTCTGGCAGCCTGAACCCAGGCTGTCCAAATCTGCATGTTGGTCTGGACAGCGTGTTCACCCAACAAGACCCAGCGGGAACTCGGGCGCTGATTCAAAAAATCATCAATGCAATCCTTTGCTGATCTCTTGTCCAATTGAACAAAAATGCAAGGGAACGGTTCGTTGCTCATGGCTGTTCCAAACATTCCTCGGATTTCAAGCATGCTCTGAGCGCTCCCCCTCGAGGGGCGCATCGTCTGCTCGTGAAGGTGGCTGCTCAATGGTGCTTGATGCTCGCCGCTTCAGCACGCGGTTGATCTCTTCAAAGATCTTGTCCAACAAAACGGGTCCCCATCCTCGCTGCCCAAGCAACTTGTCTTTCACAGAGGCATCCATGCGCAACACATCTTGAGGTTCTCGCATTCCCAGTGCGGCCAGTTCACGCGCTCGCTGACGCCCGACATGACGTATGTTCACCAATTGCAGAAGGTCTTCTTTGCACCCATGCCGTACGCGCTGTTGCAGGACACTCAACTGTTGAACCAAAGCAGATACCACGCCCATGTGCTCTTCTGCGAAGACATCATCGGTGAGCAACACATGTTGAGCACCAGCCAACAACCATCCCATCAGGTCAACCCTGTGGTGGACATCCCCTGGCAGAACATCGAGGTCCTTTTCCAGTTCACGTAGGGTCGTCTCCTCCGTCCATTCCTCGACCATCCACGCACTCTTCACATCGCTCAGCAAGGCTTCTGCATAACCCGGCTCCACGAGCAACTCAGATTCCGTTGCATTGGCTTTGAGTCAGGTGGGTGAATTCATTTCCATGTCTGACGACTTTGCCCAAAGCGAGGTAAAATCGGGCGTTGCAACCGCCAAATGGAGGAGACCGAAATCGGTCACAGGCCCGTCCATTCGCACGGCACGACGTACGGCACGGCGCAAACCCTTACGCAAAATTGAGGCTGAAAGTGGGTCGAGGTACAATTGTGTCACCCGTTCACCCATGGCCGTGGCTTCGTACCTCATGTTATCTCCATCGGCGATGGAAGGTTGAAACGCTCCGTTTCCAGATTGGAGCGATGTTGCAGGATGAAAGCCGAAGGACGGTGTCCTGTGTGCTGAGGCACGAGGTGCTGGCGCAGGCGTGCTTGCGTCGGCATGCCAAGAAACGCCCTCCGTGTCGTATGCACTGGTTGCCCAAGCTGGCACCGTGTCGTCCCAAGCATCCTCATCCACACCTCCGTGCTGGTCATCCAGCCAACGCGGCGTGTAATGTTCATCGGGGCCACAGCGACGTATGAACCGCTCTTCAACCAACCAATCGATCATGCTGGTGATGCGCTCTCTGAGTTGTGAACCAGGTAGCGAAGCGCCAAGGAACGTGGACGAAAAGAAGTGTTCTATCGTGCCCTTGTGAACCAAACCTCCCGTTGCGATACTGGCCAAGAGATGCATGCGCATTGCCGGCTCTGATGCTAATTTCGAAGAAATATCCTCTATGGGTCCAAAGAAGTAACGATCGGAGACGGCATCAGCCACCTCCCACCCATCCGTGCCCTTGCAGTATACCCAGGCTTCACCGCGTGTGTCGTACTTTGGCCGACCCGCTCGACCAAGCATCTGCCGCACTTCCATGACGGGCAATGGACGACTCATGCCATCGTCCCAGCGTTTGAGGTCACGAACCAACACCCTGCGAGCAGGGAGGTTCACGCCAGCAGCGAGGGTTGGTGTTGCCGTTAAGGCAACGAGCAGTCCTGACTTGAAGGCGGCTTCGACATCCTTGCGTTGTGCATTGGTCAAACCAGCGTGGTGAAAGCCAACGCCGCCCGACAAGCACGAGGCCAATTGCTCAGCGAGGTTGCTTTGACTTCGTCCCGTGAGTTTACTCGCAAGGGACTCAAGTTGGACCAGACGCTCTGGGTCTTCTGTTTTCAAACGCTTTTTGACTCGCTTTGCAAGATTTTTTGCTTCCGATTGTGCACTCCTCCGGGTACCAACAAACATCAGCACTTGGCTACCTTGGTCCAAACCATCGTTGACCACGCTCCAAACGGGGTGGCTCTTCAGACCCTCCAAGTCCCTCGGCGGACCCAATGCGACCTCCGCGCCTTCGCCACCGGGTGATTGCAATTTTCTTGGCTCAACATGGAAATCATGGAAGGTTGCATACTCCAAGGCCACGGGTCGCCAGTCGGATTGAATCAAGTCTGCATCCAGCCATTGGGCAAGCCTGTCGGCGTTCCCAACCGTCGCAGACAACGCAATGAGTTGAGCATCAGGTTTGATGTGGCGCAAACGGGTGAGGTTGATCTCAAGCGTGGGGCCGCGCGTCCCGTCGTTCATCAAATGAAATTCATCGGCCACCACACAACACACATCGCTCACAAGTTCTGCCTTGTGTCGCAGCAGCGAATCCAATTTCTCGGAGGTACAGACCAAGATGTTGCAATCATCGATGTTTTTTGCTTCCGAGGTCGCATCACCGATGCCAAGACCCACACGCCAACCCATGCAGTTTCCGAGTTCAACCAAATCCTCATACTTCTCCATCGCCAGCGCCTTGAGTGGGACGATGTAGATGGCTTTTGAGCGCTCATGGCCCTCGCTTAATCGCTTCGCCATGCCCATGTAAGCCAGAAGTGACTTCCCCGATGCAGTCGGTATGGCCACCAACGTGTTGCGACCTTCAAGGATGCTTGGAATCGCTTGTGCTTGTGGTGGATGGAGTTGCGAGATACCCCAATCCTCCTGCATGAAGGTGAGGAGCCGCGGTGGCAGACTCAATCCTGAAACATCGCGATTCAGCGCCTCCATGACCCCTCATCTTGGGCAACGGTTCAAAAGGACAACGCCCCGTTCTCCAAGCCGACATCCCTAAGTCCTCCCTTCCCATGGTCGGTTCATGAGCGATGATGTTGAAAGCATGGTTGAAGAACGCCTTGCGGTCTTTGATGACGAACCGGATTTGAACGACTGGGTCGAAGTGATGTGCGGTGCGGCCATGGTCGTTTTGGGCGTCTTCCACTTGGTTGAACCTGGACAAATCGTTGATGCTGACATCATGCGTTGGTTCTCTGCCGCCATCGTCGCTGCTGGTGCTGTGTGGGCCGGTCACGGACTCAAAGACATGGCCGTCAAGGAAATCCGCCGATCAATTGCCCTTCTCGACATGTCGGAAAGTTCGCAAGGCGTGGACACGGGTTTGATCCGTGATGTCTTGATGCACCAAGAGGAATACCGAGAATTCCTCGTGCATGCTTACGAGTCCGCTTGGGAAGACGGCGTCATCTCTGAGGAAGAGATGAAGGAACTCAAGTCCTTCCAAGAAGCCCTCGGTATTACCGACGAAGAAGCAGCGGACATGAACCTCAAAGCAGCCATCAAATCTGCAGCAGCCGATGGTGAAATCTCGGACAAGGAAGCAAAATCCATTGACAAAGCGGCACAGGCTGCGAACAAGTCGGCCGATGAAGTTTCCAAAGCAGTCAGCGAAGAATTGGAGAAAAACGATTCTTGATTCAACCCCAATCGGAACCCTTCGAAACGCGATAGGACGAAGCCAAGGCATGGGCCTTTTGAGAGCGTCTTACTTCCATTGAGGTCGCAACAATACCCAGCAAGAAGCCACACCACATCAGCAACGATCCGTAGGGCAGGAGCCCGTCTGCGTTGCGAATGTCCCACTGTTCGGGAACATCATCTCCATCAAATCCATCTGAGGGCAAAAAGGTGACATCCAGCAAGTCGAGGTCACAATCGCAAAGGCTGATGGAGATGCGTTCAGGAAACAGAGAGCCTTGGAGACGCACCCAATCGGGCGCACTGATGCTCGACGGACGTGTGCTCCATGCAGGTGCAGCAAACGAACCCGCGGCTTGCGTTTGGACCATGGTGGCATCGATATGGAAGACCGAAGATTCCGGAACTTCATCCACCACGAGGAGGGCTTCCAACATCAACAAATCGAGCAGTAAGGAGCGCCCTGCCAAGAGGACGAATCGCACCGTCTGACTCTCCAGCATGCCCTGCTGCGTTTGCTGCGTTTGTCCCTTCGCAACCTGACCAAAAATTGCCTCATCAAGGCGCAACGATTCAAGTTCAGGCACGACCAACTGCCAACGCCCGTCATCGAGTGGAAGGGCTTGTTCAATCGTGAGTTTCAATTTGAGTTGTTCACCATCAAGCATGCCCCATGTTGCGCCGGTATGTGTGGCAAGCGTTTGCTCAGGTACACCTTCCGCAGAGACGTCCCAAAGTTGTTGCAACCTCATGTCGATTAAATCTTCGAGTAACATCTCATCATCGTGTTGGACTTCGTCTGCAATCGCCCACAACGGATGAAGGATACCGCCAACCATCAACATCAAGACGCCTGGTACAAACATACCAAATCGCAAGCCATACGAGGTGGTGGGGCGAAGAGCGAACACGACGAAGATAACGAGTGTGAGGATGGAAAGGACCAGCAATCCGAATCCCTGTCCGTGCAAGGTGAACGGGTTGCTGGCATCACCCACGGTAGCGGCACCTTGAGGATAGTAACTTGCAGAGCCAAAACCGCTGGGGTCAGTGGGGCCCATGCTTTCGTAACCAAAGGCCCCTGACCAAACATAGGGCTGAATCTTCTCAGGAGAGCCGTGCATGCAAAGTGTGTAATCTCCCGTCGGCAAGGCACGCCAGCGGTAAGTGATGGTCAACGATTCACCGTCATCGTCAACGACCACTTCCGGGGCAGGAGATAAACGCCCTGCTGCGGTGATGAGGTCGGGGACGGGATGAGGTTGTTCAACCTCAATTGGAACCAATTCCCACTCAACAAAGAGACGAAGCACTTCGTGTGTTTCAACCTCGAATGACCAACAATCATGGTCGGCACCGACCAATGCTCCTCGGTGAATCTCCTCAAACAACGTTTCACGGGGTTGCGTGGTTGAAGATGGTTCGTCGGAATCCACGTCATCTGCGTCTATAGACCATGGTATGTCAAGTTTCACCACCGAAGCACCCCTCATGTTGAATTCCCAGGTCCCGGGTCGGTCAAGGGTGATGGTCAGCACCAAGCGAATGGGTTCATTCTCCCAGAGGACGCGCCCCTCCGAGAGGTCAAGTTGTTCATTTTCCAGCGTGTAGGGGCTTGGGTTAGAATCTGGAAGAAGCGAGGCGTCAAAGGACCAGTCGTTCACGTTTTGGCCGAGGATCAAGCGAACATCGAGTGCTGGACGAAAGAAACTGCCTGCTTCGGTTTGGTGTCGAAAGTCGATCTCGAGCAAAGAAAGCATGTCCGACAAGAGCACAATATGTTCCTGTGGAGGGTCTGCTACAAACTCAAACGTGAGCACTTCTTGCTGGAAGGAGTTGGCCGAACTCTGCCCCGATACCACCTCTTCACCGACGGGAATAGGTGCAAGAACGCAATCGTTGTCTGCTCGGCATGAAGGATACAAATGTCCACCCTCGGAGGTTGCTGTCAAGCCTGCGCTGGCCGGGGAGACCAACATCGGTTGAGCCATCATGATGCCGAACAACAACATCGCCAACACACAGCGACGAGTGGGTTGGGAGAGGGGGCTCACGAGTCCAACCAAAGAGCGCCACTATTTCATTGAGCGTTCTCAATGGGCACATCCACGAGGACGCAACGGCAGGTTCTGCAAAGAAAGCGGCCTGCTCCACGGCGCTGCCTGGGAAAGCCTTGTCCGCAGGTTGGACACTCCCATATCCATTGAGCACGGTTCAATCGCATGGCCTTGGTGAATGCTTTTCCACGGTTTTGGCCATCGTTGGGCCACAGGGATTCAAGGGCTCGAAAACGTTGGTCATGCGCACGGTGACCCATTGCGTGAAGGTATTCATGATAGAGGACAAATTCAGCGTAATCACGCCATGCCTGGTTCAACAACTCTGGATGCAAATCCACCGATTCCACCTCCAAACTCCCGGAGGCCAATACCTTCCACCGGGTGACACCGTGGCGTTGAGTCGCATTCCTACGCAAGACGCCAAGACGAACTTCTTCCAAAGCCCGCAATTCAGCAGCTCCAAACAACGAAAGCGACGCCATGACCTCGAGCACACGTTCCTTCAGCGATTCAAGCGAAGCCAATTGATCAGGGTTCGCTCGTGCCATTTGATTCACGACCAGCGATGGTAAGCTGGATGGCCTTCCTTCACCGCAACAAAAAGACCGGTCCCCCGAGCACACACCTTGCCTTCGGCCTCAAGCGTCATTGAGACGGTCGCCCTGTCATCACTCAATTCCGTCACTTGACTGGAAACGGTGAGGGTTGCACCCGCAGGTGTCGGCCTGCGAAGTTGCACGTCGTACTTCGCCGTCACCGTACAAGGGGGTTCGTCAAGACCTTGGTCGTCCATGATGGCAACCGCTGCGGTCCAATTTCCGTGACAATCAAGCAATGTTCCGATGATGCCGCCGTTGATCATACCCGGGAAGGCTTGGTGATGTTCTTCCGGCTCAAAGGTCATCGTCAACCCCCCATCACAGCGGTAGGAATCAATGCGTAAGCCGTGCTGGTTCGCCGGNCCACAACCAAAACAAATGGATGTTGGGGCATAGGTGCGTTGGACGCTTTGCTCGCTCATGGCCGTTCATCATCAACGGCACTTCATGGTTCTTCCCACTCCGCAGGAACGGAGTGTTGATGACAGGGGCAGTTCTGCGAAAGTCATGCCCGGGCGGAAGAAGAAAACCGTTCGGAAGGTTCGTGTCGCCCATGAACTGCCGAAACGGCGCCGCATGGCCATTGACGAAGCGATGAAGGCACACCAAACCGAAGACCGACCCGATTGGGACCGCACTTCGGAGTGGGGTGATATTCGGTTTTATCGAAAGCGCATCAAACCAGGGACCTTGCGTACGATCCACCTTCCGCTGCTCGATGTAAATCTCGGCGACCGCTGGCCAGTCCCCGTCACCATTCTTCACGGCGCTCGCCCAGGTCCTTGTATCACCGTATTGGGCGGCATTCACGGGGATGAATTGACCGGCCCTTCCACCTGCACGCACTTGCTCAGCAATGCCTTCACGGATGAGGGAAGAGCGTTGGATCCAAAAACGATGGCGGGGACGCTTCGAATTGTACCGGTGGTCAATCTCCCCGGCTACCGCATGAAAACTCGCTATTTCCCCGATGGTCGCGATTTAAATCGCCAATTCCCTGGTGACGCAGGAGGCTCCACAACACGTCGAGTGGCACGCCAAATTTGGAAACACCTTGTCGAAGACAGCGATGCCATCATCGATTTGCACAGCGCTGCGAAGGGGCGAACAAACATGCCNCAAGTTCGGGTCGANTTGACGCATACAAGTTCNTACTTACTNGCNAAATCCTTCGGCATAGAAATCATTCTTGATTCTGTTCCACCAAAAGGTACGCTGCGACGAACCGCGAACGGCGCCGATATCCCCGTCATCACCTACGAGGGGGGTGGCGCAGACTTCCTTGGCGACCAATCGGTCAAGGTGGCTGTTCACGGCATCATGAACGCACTGCGCTCGATGCGAATGGTCCCAGGCAATCCCCAACGTCCGAAGTTCCGAATCATGGCAAGTGGCTCAACATGGCTAAGAGCCGGTGAAGGAGGATTGCTTGACATGTTCGTTTCAGCAGGTAGCGTCATGCGGGAAGGAGAGGTGGTGGCCACCATTTCCGACCCTGCAACACCGGGCATGACCGTTGACATTGTGGCTCCTGAAGACGGCCTCATCATCGGTGCGGCGACCAATCCGTTCACAGCCGCCGGCATGCCCGTTGGACATTTCCTTCCCATCTCGAAGCATTTCCGTTTGCTCGAGGAACAAATCGATGAGAACGGCCACTTCATCGTGAACGGCAGCCTCGAAGAGCGCGTCTGGCGGGAGGAGCATGAAGTCTCCGAACTTTCCCTCGACGGTGAATGGAGCGGCGGCACCGTTGATTCGGAGTGGATCGCCTCCAAAGTTGACTCCAATGAGAAGGAGTTTGAAGAAGAGGAAGCTGCGTGATCACTGCCCTGAAAAAGCGGATACAGCAGCATGAATTTCTTCATCAAGCATGTTTCGCTTTTGGCTTTTCGCGACTTCGAACAAATGAGCGACCAATTCATCAACGGGCTCAATGTTGTGTTGTTCGAGCCACCAAATGATGTTTGAACGGCCGGACATGTGGCCGATTCGGATCACCTGTTTCAATCCAAAGTCACCAGCGGGCACGCCGGAATAAACACGGTCAGCAAGCCAGTCGTCGCCTTTTCGCATGGCCTTGATGACCGCAGAAGCGTGCACACCCGTTCCCGTTTCAAAGGCATCCTCGCCAAACACGGGATAGTTTCGTGGCAGTGGCACTTCGATGTATTCGTTGGCTTTCTGCATGTACGTGTCGAGCAAGGTCAAATCGTTGTCGATCACACCCATGAGTTTGAGGTTCACCAGCGTCTGGTCAAGCGGTGCATTCCCTGCTCGCTCGCCCACGCCAAGGGCCGTTCCGTGGATGACGTCTGCCCCTGCTTCAACAGCCGCAATGTTGTTGGCGACACCAAGGCCTCGGTCTTGGTGACCGTGCCAATTCACTTCGATGTCCCTTCGCTGGAAACCAGCGTCCTTGATGACCTCCTCATCGATAAAGGCCAAGAGTTTCTTCACGCCATTTGGTGTGACATGTCCGCATGTATCGCAAACACAAAGCCGGCGGACACCGAGTTCCATGGCTCGCTGATAGATCATCTTGACATCTTCTGGGTTGGATCGCGTCGTGTCCTCAGTAACGAACATCACGGGCACATCGTTTTCCACGGCATAGGACACGGCTTGTTCCATGGTTTTCATGAGTTTCTCCATGGTCCAACCTTCCGTGTATTGACGGATCGGGCTGGTGCCAAGAAACGCCGAGGCTTGAATTTCCATCTCATGTTTCGCCTGCATCTCAACCAAAGGTTCGATGTCACCCATGAGGGTACGAACGGCTGCACCTGGGCGGATGGCGTAGTCGTTTTCTCGGATGTGCGTGAGCATGGCATCAATGTGGGTGCGGTGAAACGGTCCTGCTCCAGGAAGTCCAAGGTCGACTTTCTGAATACCCAGTTGCTCCATGTAGCCGAGCAGCTCAATCTTCTGCTCGATGGTTGGGTTACGCGCACTCGGGCTTTGCAGGCCATCGCGCAGCGTTTCATCATCAAACCAAACACCGTGCGGGTGGTTGGATGCATTGCGCTTGAAGTCGTATTCAACCGTGTTCCAATCGTAAATCAAAGAACGCTCGTCCATCAATCTCACCGCCGGAGTGAAGACCCCCAGCACGCTTGAGAACATGCCTTCCCGTTTGAAT
>PBUZ01000050.1 GCA_002728035.1 Methanobacteriota archaeon | reverse complement strand
TACTGGAAGTTATTCATGCACTGATTGAATCCAATGGTTCTACAATAGAAGAAATTGAGAGAATTAGAGAAATCAAGAAAGAGGAACGCGGAGGTTTCTCAAAGGGATATTTCCTTGAGTCTGTGATCAATTTGGATTAGAGAAGAAAACATGAGGGTGTGTCCATAACACCCTCGCGCTCACAATTGGTGAATCAATGGGCTCGCAGTGGGCTGCCCGCCTCGCTACCGTCTGCATTGACGGGTACAGAGGGCCCCCTGCATTTATTGAGTGGTTTGTTCTC
Source organism: Methanobacteriota archaeon (assembly GCA_002728035.1). Taxonomy (GTDB): domain Archaea; phylum Thermoplasmatota; class Poseidoniia; order Poseidoniales; family Poseidoniaceae; genus Poseidonia. The sequence continues at coordinate 11,079 of PBUZ01000050.1, read as the reverse complement.
GAATTGGGATGAAGTCTATGAGAGATCTAGAAGAAGACCTCGCAGAAAAAGCAGAACCGGTTCTCGGGTTCAAACCGTCTTCAACATTCAAAAGAGGTCCAATTGGAATTCTCATTTACGTTGTTTGTGGGATTATTGCGTTCTTCTCGTTGAGAAGTGCAGGCGTCTTTTGAGGTCAACCCAACGACCCTTGACCTACATATGAGAGAGCGGCCCTTTCATGAATTCACGAAGCAGCACCGTTGCGTAGCTGCCTGAACCCAGCGTGAATCGGAACCGAACACATGCACCTTCTGGGTGCCAGCGATCGTGGGCTTGAGGCCCCTCAACCCATCGCTCCCCGAGCGTTGCCCCGTCGGCAATGGGAACGGTATCCACGGAAAATTCATTGAATTCAGCGACCAACCCTCGTCGAGTTCCTTTGCTCGACAATCTCGGCAGCGCCTCAACCTCCCAACTCACGTCGGTCAATTCTTCCTCATCGATGGTGGCTTGCTCGAGTTCACCAGGTGGCCCCGATGAGGTTGAGATTTCACTTCCGGGTAGCGGCCCTGTGGTCATCAATCGACCCAAGTCACAGTTTCGAGAAATTCTTGCGAGCGTTCGTTCCTCAACCGTCACGCAGGATTTCACGTCCAACTGACCCTTCTCATCAACACGTCCAACGATATCACCGCTCACGGGGGTTGCGAGCGGAAGACCGGCATCAAGGCGGCGCTGAAGGGATTTGTTGAACACAATGGATTGCAATGCATGAACGGTCATCAGTTGGAGGTTTGTTGGGAGTTTTTGGAAGGCACCCACATAATCACCTTCGTTGTTCAACAGATGTTCAATCATCCTTCGTTCAAAGCCCATCCATCGGGGGAGTTCCTCCAAAAGTTCCTCTTGGACCCCCGAATTTCGAATCTTGGCACGCACTTCAGCGGCTTCTGCTTTTTCGTTTGGTCCCTCCATCGAAAGGTAGGTCATCACCGCCTCTTCCCATTGACCCAAAACGACGTGGCGTCCGACGATGGGTGTGACGGGACGTCCAGAACCAAAGCGTTGAGGTCCGATCCAGTTGGGGAAGCGGTTGGCTCCTAATGTCGACGCCATGGAGGCTTGAATTCGTTCGACTTCTGCCAGCGCTTGAGCCTCACTGAGTGGACGCCCTTCACGGTCACAACATCCCCGAACGACGATGGTGAAGCGGTTGCCGCGATGATTACCAAATCCAATTTTTTGATGCGTCCGCCCGAGAACCTCAATGTCCACATCGGGCAATTCAACTTGCGCGACCTTGTTCATCGGTGCGTCGATGACAAAGAGTTGGGAAGTGACGGCTCGTTTGTCCTTGGTCCCTGCGAAGAAAATCCGATTTCGAGGAATGCGTAACTTTGCCGCCAACTGGTTGCAAAATCGGTTCGTCTCCCAATTGGTCAGGCTCACTTTTGCAACGGTGAATCGGCCGCGGTTGTCGAGATGGATGGATGTGGCCATTTCTTCGACACGGAAGTCGGTGACACGGGCTTTGATCATGCCACCAATGCCATCATGGTCGGTTGCATAGCCAATCAACCCGATGGCTTGGGCCAATGGGTCTGTCATGCAAAGAACCTCTTCAGAGGCTGGCTTTGTCGAATTCGGAGGCGACGCCACCGATGATATCGTTGAGCACCTTTTGAACACCGGCCTTGGAAGTGGTGCGGATGTAGAATTCAGGGTCGTCAAGTTCTGGGTGACCAGGGAAGTAGTTTGCATAATCCACGTCCTTGTGTCCGTTGAGTCGCTCTCGCAACACCTGAAGAGCCGTGTGGCTTTCACCAATGATGCGAAGGCGCAGTTCGTTTTTCTCTTTCTTGAGCACAGTAACAGGCATAGCGACCAGCCTTGCGACTGACCCACTCGTTTTGAACCTTCTCCTCGACATCGTCCATCCCCCAGAGGGAGTGAAGCCGAAGTTTCATCCCGCATATGCACCTGCTTCTTTTTATGCCCCATGGACAGGGCATTACCATGGATACGGCGGCCCTTGAGGAGCGCCTAGCCGAAGCGGCGCCTCAATTTGAGCGCGCTGCACCGTTCATCGTGGCGTTCTTCACCATCGTCACCTTGGTGCTTGCAGGCAATCTTTACGCTGCTCCACCGACCTTCCAAACCGATCTCAACGACTTCGCACCGGAATCAGAGGCATCGCTCGCACACGACAGAATTCACGCCTATTTCCCCGATGAAATGCGTCCTTTATTTGTTCATGTGACGATGGATGACGGGTCAAACGTCCTCGAAATCGAAGCACTTCAAGCCATGCACGACGACCTCGAGGTGTTCAAGAACGAATCGCACAAGCGACAAGATGTTGTTTCGGTGTGGACCACCACCCCGGGCATTCTCCAACTGGCACTCGATGAGGAAACAGACGGTGAAACGGTTGCTGCCCTCACCGATTGGCCCGACCTTCTCTCAAAGATCTTTGACGACAACGAAACCTGTGGCCTCACTGCGGATGACCAATTGCTTTCTGCAGCGACCTACGCCTCGTCAGCCCTTCTGCACAAGGATTTGGATTACGACCCCGTATGTGCCTACCTCGATGATGGAACAGGAAACGGTGTGCCAACGGCTTCATCCACCCTCTGGGTGTTGGAAATCGACCCTGACCTCGAAGAGACGCAGCGTCGTGAATTGCAAGACCAACTGCGAGGGGTGTTCAACGAGCGTTCGGCCACCTCGTCAGTGAATTATGAGGTCATTTCCAACGATTTGTTGGCCCATGACATCGATGAAGGCACGTTTGACAACCTGTTGTTTTTGGTGGTCTTGGCCTCCCTCGTGGTGGTCTTGATGCTCGGCATTGCTTTCCGTTCCTTTTCCAGAGTGGTCTATCCGCTTGTTGGATTGACGAGCGCCCTCATTTGGACCTACGGTATTCTCAATCTTTCTGGCGCACGGTTCACGGCACTTGAAGCGACCGTCGCTCCGTTAGTGCTCGGTTTGGGCATTGATTACGCCATCCACCTTCAGCGCTCTCAACGCTCATTCGCCGAGGAGTATCCGACCGCCTCCGAGTCTTGGCTGCGGGCGGTGGGTCACCTTTCGATACCCCTTTCTTTGGCCGTGGTCACCACCGTTGCCGCCTTCTTGGCCAACATCATCTCCCCGCTTCCCCCGTTGGCCACCCTCGGATACGCCCTCTCCCTCGGCGTGGTGTCTGCCTTTGTCTCCTCCACAGTGTTTGTGGGTGCGCTGCATGTGATGTTCAGCAAGCCTGACGATTCACCCCCACCCGCTTCGCTTTCCCTACCCGTGCTCTCGGAGCAAATTCTCAAGGTTCAGCAGCGTCAACAAGTTGGCGTTATTCTCGTGACCGTCTTGATTTCGGGGCTTGCCATTTACGGAGCCGCCTCGCTTGAAACGGATTTCGACCTCACCGATTTCGTCAACGACGACATGGAGGTCATGACCGTTCGCGATTCGTTGACCACAAGTTACGAGAGTGCGGGATGGAAGGTCATCTATGTCTTGATGGAACCAACGGCTGGTGAAGCGACCATCCCTGGCGACCTTGATTTACTCGGCGAGTTACGAAATTTCAATTCAGATCTGAAGACAAATAACGATGTCGTGGGCACCAATTTCCGCGACGCCTCGCCTTCGTACGAAGGTCCCTATCCCGTGTTGCGCGATGCGATTCTACGCAACACCAGCATGGGGGATGCCTACGGACTTGAGGTGTTCAAGGGCGAGGTGTACCAACAACCTGATGCAAGCGGCGAGGTTGATTTGGCAGCCTTCTTCGAAGAATTGAGCATGAACACCAGTGTTGCCGGCCCCTTGACTGGAGAAACTTGGGCGGAACGTGTTGCTCAAACGGTTCACCTTGTCAACGGTTCAATGGTGCACCTACGCCATGAGATCAGGGTCGAAGCATCAACGTCCGTCGAATCCAGCCGTGTCGTGGATAATTTCGTCGAAATTCTCGGTTCAACCGATGATTCTGGCACGCTAAAATACGAACTCAAGGACCATGCAGTCTTGCATGTCACGGGAGATCTGGTCATGCTTGAAACGGTTCTTGATGGCTTGAGTTTGACCCAAGTCGAAAGCACGGCCATCTCGCTCATCGTGTCCTTCCTCGTGCTGTTTGCACTCACTCGTCGCCTGATGCCTGCTGTCATCGTCCTGTTCCCTGTNGGCATTGCTTCGCTCTGGGTGGTTGGCTCNATGGCCCTTATCGGNCTCAAGTGGAACGTNTTGACCGTCATGGTCACNGCGTTGACGTTGGGCATCGGTATCGATTACTCCATCCACATGTGGCGTCGTTTCGAGGTTGAAATGGCCAAGCGAGGAGATCACTGGAGTGCGTTACGTGAAGCGTTGAACACCACGGGCGTTGCGCTCATGCTAAGCGCCGTCACCACCATGGCCGGCTTTGCAGTGTTGTTGTTTTCCCCAATGCCCATCATTCAGGATTTCGGCTTGATCACCGCCATCACCGTGCTGTTTTCCTTGGTGCTTGCCCTGATGGTTCTTCCTGTCCTGGCAGAATTGTCGGCACGTGGTCAAGAAACTGCTTCAAAAGAATGAGCCGCTCACACGACGGCGAGCGCCTCAGCGATGCTCTCCATTTCAAGTCCCTGTTCTCTTCCAACCAGTGCATAAGCCAACCACGGCGTGATGTGATGGAAGGCTCGAATTTTTCGCTCTGCCCGNCGTTCCAATTCATCCATGGACAAGCCGCTTTGGCGGGCAATGAAGCGGATGAGTCGGCGTGTCAGCGCTGCTCTCGGGTCATTGCTCAAGTGTTCTGGTGAAGGCGTTGATGCGGGTGAAGGCGTCGCTTGTGGTTGAGGAGGTGTTTGTTGCTCTGACGGTGTTGATGTTGGCTCGCTTGTCGTGCCTACGGGCTTCAAGAGGTGCGTGGGGCGGGGAAACCAACCAAAGGGAACCTGTACATCGCCCAACGCCACGTTGAGATGAAGTTCACCTTGCTCGGTCTTGAGCCAACCTTTGTTGAGAAGAGCATCGACGACCTCTTCAGCTTCATGCGGAGCAACCCATTCCATGTCGAACGAGAGGGTTCGTTCCAGGTCAGGGCGAGCGATGCTTGTGATTCCACGAAACAGGATGGTCAAGACTCTGCGAACATCGTCGGCCTCACCACCCATGAAGATAGGGAACCGTTCAGCCCTCATCAAGGTAGGCTTGTTCATTCATCGATGATTTTTGTGAACGATTTGTCTTCGTTTAATCGCCAACGTCCGCATGTCTCGCCGACGTAGTAGGTGGCGTCTGCGGTGTACTCGTATTCCCCTCCTCCGGGGAGTTTGGAATAATCGGAAACGGTCGTTTCCTCCTCGCCATCGGTTGGTGGCTCATCAACACTACCGAGGGCATCGAAGTACTTCGCAGCCGTTGCCTGTGGCGAGGCAGGCTCCTGNGGCGCTTGCTTGCGAGGGGGTCCACGGGCTGGCCGAGCGNTCGAACCAGAGGCGATTTTTCCGCCCGGCGGACCACGTCGTTTCTTTTCAGGAGGTGTTGCAGGTGGTTTCGGGACAGGCGGTTTTTCAGTGGCTTCAATGGCGGCGACGATTTTTGTTTCGTCAACACCTGCGNCCCCTCTGCGGCGGAGGAGAACACCAACACCGAGCAACGTGAGCAGACCTCCACCACCAACCATGACCGTCAATGCGCCAAGACCACCTCCGTCGGAGTTGAAGTCCTGGGCATGGACATTGTTCGTTTCGTCGATCTCCCAAATCAATTGCTCAAGGTCCACCGTGATTTCCAATGTCCATGCGCCTTCAGGTGCTTCAAAGGAACGCTTCACCGATTTCGCTGTGTTCTCATCCATGGAGGAAAAGATCGAACGTCCAACCAGCGTCCTTTCATCACCCTGAACGACCTCGATGGTAGCGTTGAACGGTGTTGTGATCGATTCTCCACCGTTGATGACGTTGAACGACAGCCGAACCTTTTCTCCTGCGTTGACCTCTCCTGAAATTTCGACTTTTTCCAACCCCAAATCCGGNCCAATGTTGTTCAGTGGGGTGTCGAGCCAAGGGTCCAATTCGGTGTTGCCAACGCTGGAGACCAGTGCCCATCCGGCGTCATCAAGACCTTCTGCCCAGCAGGCGAGGTTGGCCTGTTGCGAAAGGGTCGAGGGGTCGCCCATTTCACTGAAATCGAACATGAAACTGAACATCGTTTTTCCATCAAAGACCGTTGTGAAATTTCGCACCAGTGTCACGGCGTCCCACGTGACATCGAGTGACCGGACCTGGCAGGTGAGGGTGAGTGGTGCTGACCACCCTTTCTCTTCTTTGATGTTCACACCGACTTCAACCGCTTCGAGATGGTAACGAGAAATGGTTCCATCGATGGCAGAGGGCATGATTTCAGGGGCTTGGTGGTCAAGGTGGAACGAATCAACCTCGAGTTCGCTCAACATCTCTGTTTCCAGCGGGTCCCATAACGAGAGTTGAAGGCCCTGCACCAACCCCGACTGGTCGGGTGTAGGAATGTTGTACTCCATCACGCCATCGACGATGGTCACGGGTGTGCTGCCTCGCCAAGTTTCTTCTTGGAGCAAACCTTCCCAGTGCAATTGCAACATGCCGCTGTAAGGCGTATCGCTGGTTCTGTGCGTGATGTTGGCCATCAAGTGGAGTTTGTCTCCGGCCATCAGGATAGCGCCCTCCTCAATGGGTTGTTGTACGAGGCCGTCAAGGTCGGTCAATTGGTTGACCTCGATGCTGAGTTCACGTTCAAGGACCCAAGCATCGGTGCTGTCGAAATGTTGCGTTCCGTCGTAATCTCGAATGTAAACATCAACCTCTCCCTGCACGATGCCGCCCAGGGTGAAACTCCATTGGACGATGGCGGTCATGGTGATGTCCATCACGCCGTTGTTGATGCTCACGATGCACCCATTTTCCGTCAACACCAACCGCTCGTCAAGCGTGTCGCATGTGTCGTCTGCCGTGGTGTATCGGAGGCCGAGAAGGTCATCGTTTCCAAGTTCGATACGAACTTCACTGATGTCACTCAGGCCGTTGGCGTCACTGACCTGAAGGTGCCATCCAATCTCTTGAGATGGTTCAAACCGCATCAAGTTCGAGGAGAGGAGATTCTTGGTCGGTTCAAACACCAGCAAGTCACCTTTTGATGGTGTTCGTGAAACCCAACTCACATGTGCTTCATCTGCTGTGGTTGAAGGCACAGGGAAGCCAGCATGATCGGTGCCTTCCAACAACACCCTTGCGGATTGGAGATTTTCGTTGATGGTGTCGTTGACGGTGACGTTCACGAACCAGCGGTTCTGTTCGTTGTGAAGGTAAAACACGACGGGTTGGTATTCTTCCCGCTGGGCGATGCCATCGGCTGGCTGGCCGCTTGTGCCGTCGTCCCTGGCCTCGATCCAACTGTAGGCTGCCAGCGTTTCGTTTGAGAAGCCACCGACATCGTGGAACAGGAAGGAGGCCGACTGGTAGACATCCTCGTTGATGTAAGCCCCCGTCGTCGGCGTTTGGCTCAACAGCGTTGGGCCTTCACCGTTGATCACAAATTCCATTGGTTCAGATGCCACGTCAAGGTTCCATTCCTCGCTCGTTCGTGCATCAAACCAAAGGTGCATTTCTCCTGAGAGCGCTTCGGGAGCATTGACGAGGGCATGGTAACGCTGGCCTGCAGGGAGGTCAAACCATTCTGAACTTTCGTTTACCCAAATTCGTTCGCCCTGGGAATCGAGATCGAACGTCTCCAGGTCCATATGGATTCGAGCCTCGATCGAACCACCCAAGAGGCGTAGGCCACTGTTGGTAAACATGTGGTCGATGGTGACGTTGAGCAAGGTGTTACCGGGTAGAACTTCGCCAAGTTCCACGCTGTCGTCGCCCACGCTCGAGAAATCAGCGGTGAGGTCAGCGATTTCTACCGTTACATCTCGGTCAACGGTCACGATGTCTGGATGAATGAAGGTCGTGTTGCGCTGTGCGTGCGTGCTCGTTTTGACCGTCAGGTGGTCGGTAGGGATGGTTCCTCCCAGAGAGAAGGACCAGTTGACGGCCTGGCCTGCACTTGTCATCGGACCCGTGAGGACGGATGCTTGTTGATTGAAGAGGAGACCATCGGGGTCATCAATCGTCAATTGTTCGGTGGTGGTGTTCCATACCAAGCGCATCCAATTTGAATTTGCATCGAGACTGCCTTGCGAATCCGCCGGGTGGATGGCCAAGACATAGGTGCCTTCTGCGGTGGGGTTGTGATGTTGGGTCGTCACCGTGATGGGGGCTGAAGTCGGTTGCATGGCAGTGGGAAGTGGAGCAGCAAATCCTGCGGTGTCTGCCCCAATGTTGACTTCGACCAGTGTCGGAATCGCCCATTCCATGAGTCGGTCCGTGGCGAATTTGACACGGTACTGGAGGTAAGGTGCGTCTTCGATGGTACCGCCAAGGGAGGTGTTGCCAGGTGAGACGTAGGTGTTCACAGGCAACGTTGTTGGTAACCACGAAGCACTGGCGATTCCTTGGAGCGAAGAGGCCGTTCGGTACTGGAGTCCGATGAAGGTCCCGTTTGGCTCGATCGCACTGTAGTCAAGCCACAGGAGACTTGCTGCCCCGTTGGGATTTGCGCGTAAGTCTTGAATGGATGAAGTCAGCAAACCGTGGTGTGAGGACGGGTTGGTGTGGTATTCGTTTTCTGCAAGATATTGCATACTCCATGTGCTAAACCGAGTGTTGCTGGCATCGCCACCAGCGTAGACCAAGGTATCGTTGGCCAGGACCAGCGTTGAATCGTACATACCAACTTGGAGGGTGGCGTAGGTGTTCCATTGATTCGTGAAGGGGTTGTATCCGTATGTCTTGTCGCTGGCAGTGCCTTGCCATCCCGAGAGTTCGTACCCTCCATGAATGATGATTTCATCGTTGAACACTGCTGCAGCATATGCCGAAAATCGATGGGATGCATTTGGGAGTTGACTCCAGGTATTGGTGACGGGGTCGTAGGCTTCGGTGAGGTTCGTCTCGCCTTCCACCGTGGTGTTGGCAATCGGGTCAAAGTAAATCGCAACCCCTCCAAATGCGATCAGTTTCCCCTTGTAGGAAACCAATTGGAAGGAATGGCGTTCGTTGTTCATGCTCGCCAATTGGGTCCAGGTGTCGTTGACAGGGTCGTAACGAAGCAACCTGTCCGTCGAATCCGAGCGGTCATGTGCGGACACGCCACCCGCCACGTAAATCATGCCGTCCTGACTTGCCGTACCTGCAAGGCCAACGGATTGATTGCCTGGCATCGATGTGCCGTAGGTCCAATTGCCGGTTGTCGGGTCAAAGACCTGCACCAAACCGGTCGCTTCCACACTTGGGCTCGCAAAGGGATAATGGTCGCCAATCGCGTAAATCTTTCCTCCAGCAACGGCGCAGTTGTGGTACTGTTGGACTTCCGGAAGAATGGAGGTTGAGGGCGACCAAGTTTTGTTGACCATGTCAAAGACTTCGACCAAGGTCGTACTCGCCTCGTCTCCAGTTTGCGAAGGGTCCACATCCACCCTTCCTCCAATCAAATAGACCTCGTCGGTCGACGGTAAGTAGGCGGAGCATGCACCGGTTCGCAACGATGTCAATCCNAATCCAGATGGTGTGGTCCATGAGATGGGAGGGCGTTCGAGGACGGTAAGTCCGGTTACGCTGTCCTGCGTGAGATTGGTGTGGGTGAATCCGTTGTTCGTGGCGAAGTTTTGCGTGGTCGTGATTGTCGGTTGCTTTTCGACGGCCTCTTCCAAAACGTCGTCCTTTTCAGAAAGATGAATCAGCGGTATCCACGCTACGCTCACGAGCATGAGCACGGTCATCAGCACACCGAGTGCTCCCCCTCTGCCCATGGTTGTTGGATGTTGACGGAGTTTGTATAGCCTTCTCATCGATGCAAGCGGGTTGATTTGCAGGGCACCGTCAAGAGAACCGAATTTCGGATAAATCTTGATACCTGTTCGTTGCGTCATCATGATGTGCGCTGGGTGTTCTCCTTGGTGGTGGCCGTGCTCTTGCTCGTGCCCGGCTGTACGGAAATGAAGGATTACACGGCGGTGTATGAAAAATACAACCTTGAATACACTTCCTCGGGTTACCAGATGGCCAACACCTATGAAAAAAACGCCAACAACGAAACGGTTTCCACGACAACCCACGTTGTTGAAATCGACTTTTCGGCAACCACACCTCGCAGCGATCAGTATCGGATTGAGACGTTTTGGATGGACCCCGGCGATGGCTCACCGATGTTGACATGGGATGCTTCAGAAACATCGGTGCTGACCTACGATGGCTTTGTGGGCTATGGTGCGTTCTACTACAACCACGGCTTCATTGACAGCCANGGCGACGAGTACATGATGTGGCTCAACGGAACCGACCGTGCGCCTGCCCTTCGCACCGGTGTCTTTACGCTGGCGCAAACGGCGAGCAATACCCCTGCAAACTTGTATGTNGATTCGCCCCACCCCTCCAGCCTCGGGCCACCTGAGCGCATCATGGTCACCTCGGAAATCACCAACGCATTGGACTTCATCCCTCAGTCCACCGAGATCACCTGGACCTTGATGGGACCAAACGGTGAAGTTCTCGGCAATCACACGGAAGAAATCGGTTTTCTTTCTTCGTACACCTGGGAATTCCTTCTCGATGAAGAGGTGCCGTTTGGTGCCGTGGAACTTCTAGTCGAAAGTTCCGTTGAGACCAACATCAACCAGAACACCGAGGTTCGGATGTCCTACAACGGGTTCACCTGTTATGCAACACTCTCCAACGACTGCAACCAAGAACCGTAGGTGCTTGGGTTCGGTCATCGCACAGCCTAACCGCCTCCAATGCCACGATACCGTTGCGCAGAAGGGGTGAACTCCGCCCGTCATCGGAAGAAGGTTGAAACGAGGGTTGGCTGAACGGGAATCATGCAGGAGGATGGGCAGGCACCTTCGCCGTTTTGGAACGCTGGTGAGGAAGACACCCCGGATGAGCAACACGGACAAGAGGCAGATCGATACGGTTCCGTCTCTCCCGAATTGTCCTTTGAGAAATACATGGAAAAGCAAGCGGC
>PBUZ01000049.1 GCA_002728035.1 Methanobacteriota archaeon | reverse complement strand
GGTCTCAATCAACCGCTGAATGTGCTCCTCGATGAGGGTTTCATCGTGGTTCGCGTTGCGCATGTCTTGGGCGGTGGCTCTCGCCGCCGACAGGTCTACCATATCACCGAAAAGGGGCGAGGTTGGCTGTCTGAACACCCACTGGACGACTCACCGCTCGATGTTGATTTGGAATCTAAGGACCGAGGGGATCTCGCCATCGTTGGGCGTCAGAACGAACTTGGCGCGTTACAGGCGTTGTTGGAAAAAGAAGGTCGACTGGTGCTTACAGGCCTCTCGGGGGTTGGAAAAACCACGCTACTGAAGGCTTGGGTTGCCCAATCACCCCAGCCCGTTCGTTGGGCCACGATGGACCAACTGAGTGATGCGCAAACGGTTGTCCAAGCCTGGTTCCCGGACACGGCCCTTCATCCGGTTGACCCCGAAGCCGTGATTGAGCACATCGACCAGCAGGGAAAACACATCCTTGTTGTTGACGACCTTCACCTGCTTGAACCACGCCACCTCAAGGTGGTTCGTTCCTTGCTTGAAGGTCTTCATGACAGGAAGCACAAGGTGGTCCTCGCAGGTCGCCTTCCGCTTCCTGAGGGCTTTGATTGGCCGTTGCTCAAACTTGGCACGCTCAACCCCAGCGACGCTGCCGCGGTCTTGGGCGACCATCTCGATGAGGAGCTTCGCCTTGAGGTCGCAAAAGCGCTTGATGGTCACCCGATGGCGCTCAATCTCTACCGAGAGGGAGATCAACTTCCTGAAGCAGGTGAAGACATTCAGACCTTTGTTGAACAGACCATGCTCGACGGGTTGGACGATGAAGCGCTTGAAGCGATGGACGGCATGGTGCTGTTTCCCCGACCGCTTCCTGCGGAGATGGTGCCTGGCTCCTCTTCCATCGGTGCACTGGATGAACGAGCTTTGTTGAGATGGGCCGAAGATGAAACTTCGCTCGAAATTCAGCACTTGATTCGCAACGTTCGCCGCACTATGCTCGATGAGCCACGTTTGACGATGCTTCATCGTGCAGCGGCCGCTCATTGGGCGAACCATGTGGATGAACCAGCCTACGCGGTGCTGCACCTCTACCACACCATGGCCCTTGATGACGACCGATTCGTTGAGGGGATGGCCGAGCGATTTGACGGCTTGATGCTCGAGCAGAGCGGGGCCATGGCCGTTCTCTTTGACCGAGCGACTTCGCAGCGGCCCCAGCAGGAGAATCTGCATTACTGGGCGGGGAGAATCGCCGTCCATCGCCAGGAGTCGGACCGCGCTCGCCACCATCTCGAGGGCGTCCAATCGTCCTCCTTACGCAATGAATTGGCCTATGAAATCGCCCAAATTGAAGGCGATGAACAGGAGGCTGAACGCTTGTTGCAGGCACAACTTGAACGCGCTTCGGATGTTGAGGGGGTGCGTTGGCTCTTGCGAGCAGCGGTTCAACGAATTGAGGACCGTGTCTTTGACCAAGCATCAACCTTGGACGGCGAAAAGATTCAGTCCATGCTCAATCAGGTGCGACTGCCCGAGGACATCACATCCCGAGCGAGCATCACCGTCAGCATGACCCTTATCCAACTCACCGTCGCCTTGTTGGAAGGTGACGAAGGTCGAGTCTCTTCACTTGTGGAGGGCCTTGAGTCCTTGAGTCACGCCGAAGACCCCATCGTTCTTCATGCCAAATTGAAGGCGAGTCTCGCCTTTGTAAACGGAACAAACGAAGACCATCAGGCAGCCTATGAACGGGCTGCAGCCGCACAAACGACAGCGTTCCACACCGCCGTGGTCGGCTTGACCTTTGCCGAGTTTTTGGTGCGTCAAGGCCACCCATCAGCCGCTTCTGTTCACGCAACGCTCCCGCTTCCCTCTGCTTGGCAGGAGGGCGGCTCACCTGGCCATCGCTATGCAGCCCGCTGGTGGTACCTCAAAGGCCATCTTGACCCGTCAACGTCCGCTTCTTCGCTGCGAGAATCAGCCCGATGGTTCCGTCAAGCAGGTTGCTCCAATGCAGCACGTGAAGTGACTCAGCGATTGCACCGGGTCTTGTGAACTCAAAGTTCTGCGCCGATGAGCGTTTTTGTTTCCTTGATGCCGGGGAGTTGTCGAATCTCTTCCACAATGCATCGTGTCAGGGCGTACTCTTCGTCGGCCTGAACACGGGCAATGAGGTCGTACTCACCGAATAACATCCAGTGGTTAGTGACCAAATCCAGCTTGCTGAGTGCTTGGCGAACGGCGTCTTCTTGTCCGGGGAGGGTGGTCATCAACACAAAACCGATCGCCATGCTCAGGCCCCCACTGCAATCAGGGTTTGCGTTTCCCGAACACCCTCGATTTTCCGAAAGGATTGCATCAACAGTTTGGAAAGTTCCCGCGATGTTGGCGAACTGATACGTACAAGAAGGTCAAATTCACCGTAAAGGGCGTGCACTTCGGCGACGTCATCGTGTTCCGCCAGCGAGAGGTAGACATCGCGCTCGTGGGTTGGTTCGGTTTTGAACAGCACAAACGCTTCGGGCATGGTATCTTGGATTGGAAATCGGGTCTTAGGGATTCCTGCCGTTGAAAATTCACACAAGAGGGGACCTTTCAAGAGGGACGGCGTGGCCCTTTGAGGCATGGAGCATACATCTTCGGACAGAGGACTCGCTTTGAGCCTCGTGTTTTTGTTCCTCATGCCCTTGATGTTGCACATCGTTCCTTCAGGCCCATCCACAGAAGTTGTTGAAGCCGACTCAACCCCTCTCTTCACCCAAGGACGAGCGCAGACGACATGGTCGGGAACACAGACCTTGTCGGGGACGTACACCATCGGTGTGGCCGATGAAGTCATCATCCAACCCTGTACGGTGGTGCGGCTTGCCTCCAATGAGCGCCTGGTCGTGGACGGCCGCCTCACGGTGCTTGGCACCCAATCTTGCCCGGTCGTTTTCGAAGCCTCCGGCCTTGGCGACCACGAAGGTATCCAGTTCAACACGTCCTCATCCGGTCGGGGCTCCCTGATTCAGAACTTAACCATCGAGGACGCCATCTACGGCGTGACCATTTACGGGTCCAACCCCGTCATCGAGAACTTGACCGTGGTCAACCCAGACCGGGTCGCCGTTGACCTGTTCAACTCAGCAGCGCCGCGGATTACGGACCTCTATGTCGACCGTGCCGGTCGTGACCTTGGCTTCCAGGGGGACTGGCGCTACGGTTTGGGCCTCTCTATTGGTGCCGGTTCAACACCCATCGTCAACCGCGCTGTGTTCTCAGATATTTTGACACGAGCTGTCAACATTTGGGGTGGCTCCGGCGGTTTGATTCAAGGCATCACCGTCGACAATTGTTCGGGCTCTTCATGGGCCATGGTCGCCGGTATTTGGGTTGAGGACAGCCAACCATTGCTGACGAACATCAGCATCACCAAATCCGACACGGGCATCGTCATTCGGCACATTGACGATGGCGGTTACACGCATGCCGTCGTGCGTCACGCCCACATCAGCGACTCGATGTACAGGGGCGTGTATGTTGACAAGAACAACCACACCAACTACACCAATTACGAAACTGCCGACTTCACCAACTTGACCATCACGGGAACGGGCGGCCCAGACTCAAAAACGCCGAACATCGGCTATGCCGCTCTCGAGGTGAATGCGACGGGAGCATGGTTTGACGACACGCTCATCGAGGATTCCACCACCGTTGGTGTTCGCCTGTACTTCGTTGATTCCACGACCACCTTCCGCAATCTAACGGTTCGCGATTCCGGCGACCCCGGCCAAGGGCCTCACGAAGCAGGCGTGGCGATTCGTTCCTCCTTCTTTGCCCCGACCTTTGAGGGTCTGGAAGTTTCCGGCTCGGTGGGTCCGGGAGTTCACTCCAATTCGGGAGGTGCAATGCAAGGCAGCGATTGGTTCCTCCATAACAACACAAAACAGGGCATCATCGTCGACCGTGCCACCGTTTCCATCGAGGGCATGCACCTTTCGGACAACGGCTATTCCGGTGCTCATGTCTTGGACGCACGTCGCATTGATTTCTGGAATTTGACCGCCGAAAACAACGGAGGCTCTCCTTCTGCAAACGCTCAACAACAGGCGGGTCTGTACTACGAAGAATCCAACGACATTGAATCATCGTCCGGTGATGTCCGATGCTGGTCGTGCACCGTCACCGGCTCAACAGGGCACGGAATTTTGGCCGTCAACTCGGTGGACCTGTGGCTTGAAAGCGTGAATTTGGAGGACAATGCGCAGACACTCCCTGCTCTCGAGGTTGACAATGGCGACGCCATGCCGGCCGGTGCCAGCGGGCGCATCCACATCACGAACCTTCACGTTGAGGCCGAAAGCCCAAGTCAACCCGCAGTCAAACTTCACCGCGCAGCCGTCCATGTGGATGGCCTCACGATGGCGGGCAATCACACCGGCTTGGACTGGCAAGGGGATAACAACGGTCAGTTTGCGTCCTACCTCAACAACACCGTCTTTTCAGGAACCGAATGCGCCGTGTTTGATGGCCACACCTTGCTTGCGGGTCACAGCAACCGTATCTCCACCGACTGCACGGGGGACATCACCTTCACCAACAGCCAAGTCAACTGGTCGGCCTTGGCCGACGACCGAGGGGCGACGGGTAGTCCAACCGTGCTGGACCTCGACGCCACCTCTACGCTGCACTTGCATCAACCGGTGGATGTCGCTTACGCCTCAGCAGTGCTCGCCTCCGGCGCTCAACTGGACATCGCTTGGGACTTGACGGTCTGGGTGGTGAACAACTACTCCAACGGTATTCCGGGAGCCAGCGTGAACGTGACCTTTGACGCCTATGAGCCGGCCTTCACGCTTCCTGCCAACGAGATCGGGCAGTTGTTCTTGCCCGATTTCATCGGTCAGCGNTGGACGTCCACGGGCGGTAGTTCGTACAACGTTGCAAACATCGATTGCGGCTACTTCGGAGTTTCAAACTCAACCTCCACGACCTTTGACCAGGACCGCGTCGTCTACTGCCTCCTGCCGTTGGCGAACCAAGCGCCGTTCATTCACTGGTCAACTCCAGAGGACGGGGCCGTCTTCCCNTCGGGGGCTGAGGTCTTNTTCAACGCCAGNGATTCATGGGACTTGGACAACGATGCCCTGAACTTCAAATGGCGAAGTTCGCTTGACGACGACATCGTTGCAGGGTGTTCAGGTGTCTTTAGCAGCAACGACGATCCCGCTGACGGCGCACCCTTCCTCGCAAACGGCGATTCTTCAACAACGACACCTCCGTATTGTCAACTCTCGGACGGCATTCACGAAATCAGTCTCCAAGTTTGCGACATCAGCCATTGCGTGGAAGAAATACGAACCATTGAACTGGTCAATTTCGCACCGGTGCTGGTGGTTGACTTCGAACCCGCCCTCAACCCGTGGAGCGAACTGATCATGCCGCAAACTGGGACCGTCATCATCAACACCACCGGGACCTACGACCCTGAAGGTGACAACTTTGCTTGCCTCATCAAGTTCAGCGGATACAACCGTCAGGGCACCGGTTGGGGCAACCAATGGGGATGTTCAGAGGAACTCACCCACACCTTTGACCACGTCGACGATGATCCTCCAGCATCGTTCACGCTCACGGTGTCAGCCTGGGACGAGGTTGGCAACAACGCCACCTACAGCGTCCCTGTGATGCTGTACAACGAAATTCCCGACCCGGTCTTCACAGTGAACCGTTCGTCCAGTGCGAGTGAGGCGGTGGTGACCCTTGACGGTAGTTCAACTGTGGACCCCGAAGGCGATGCGCTCTCGATCACGTACACTTCATCGCTTGACGGGGTGCTTCAGGTCGGTTCGGAACAGGTCTGGGAAGGCCACCTTTCCCGCGGCGTTCACACCATCACGATGGAGGTCACCGACGACCGTGCCGAACATGCCAACCAGAGCAAAACGGCCTCCATCCTTCTCACGGTCGACAACGCCGAGCCCGTGGCGGTCATCGCTTCACCGCCGGCCCAAACCTTCGACAGCTCTGAATTGATTTCCTTCTCCGCCAACGGTTCAGGCGACTACGATGCCGCCTGCTCCACCTTCCCCACGGAAGGCGAATGGGTCTGCGCTGAGGTTGAACCGGCCACCGGTTCGGAATTCCTCGTGGTCACGTGGACGAGCAGCCTTGACGGCCGATTGACGCCCGAAGGCGAGGACTGGTTGTTGTTTGAACACCGATTGAGCGCCGGCGAACACGAGATCACGCTCAGCGTTGACGACGGCATCCACGACCCCATCACGACCACCCGTACCATCACCGTCACACCTTCTGCGCCGGTGCTGGGCTTGGTGAGCCCACAATCCGGTACCGTTCACCCTTCCTCGACCACGTTCATGCTCGATGCTTCCGAGAGCATCGATTACGACGGCGACGACTTCACCATCACGCTGCGTTCATCACAAACAAGCGAACCTCTGCTGGTCAATGTTGACCCCAATGAGCAACATGCGTTCTCTCTGAACGCCGGTGAGCATCAGATGACGGTCACGTTAACCGACGACACCGGTGCTTCGCGAGACGAGGGCTTCGTACTGACCGTGGTCGAATCGGCGCCCGTGTTGGTGTTGATTTCCCCCGAGAACCGACAGTCCATTGTTCCCGGCGGGGCGTTGGTGCTCGAAGAGGCGTCTTACGACGCTGACAACGACCTGACCGTGCGTGAATGGCGACGCTACGCTCCTGAACTCAGTGAGCCAGAGGTACTGTCCACCCGCTCGAAGGACGAACTTACGGGCCTGTTGCCCGGCGAATACCACCTCTCACTCTACGTAGAAGACGCTCGTGGGAATTCGGTTGAACAGCACGTCAACATCACCATTCAATCGAGCTTGCCGTCCCTTGAACGGGATTCGCTCAGCCTGAGTTCGGAGACGTTCACCCAAAACGAACTCAACGTGCTGACCGTTCGCATCGCTCTCAGCGACCCTGACGGCACAACAGATGACGTACGCGTCAACATCACCCTCGGCGTGCAACAGTGGGAAGCCAACCTCAGCGATGACGACGGTGACGGTGTTTGGGAAGGCACGCTTGAATGGCGACCAGAGACCACCGGTCGTCCGTTACTCAAGGTCGTGGCCAAGGACGGTGAGGGTGACCAGGCCAACATCGACTTCATGTCTCGAAACCTGGTGGTCGAAGCCCCAGAAGATGACATGCGAGGCCTGCTCCTGGCCGGCGGAGCGCTCGGCTTGGTGTCCGTGGCAGGGCTCGTGGCCTTCATGATGGCGCGCCGCCGCCGAGCCCTCGAAGACATCGATTTGCTAACGTCTTGGGACGCGTTCAAGGCGCCATCAAAGGCAACCGAATCCGACCAAAAGTCGGTCCCAACCCTCGAAGGCAACGCCATGGATGGAACCGATGAGGTGCAGGCCGAACTTGAAACAGAGCTTGACCTTGACTTGGAGTGAGTTGCTCACTTCTTCTGTTCGGGCAAGTCGCCGTTGTCAGAGTCCGGATTGCTGTCCAATCCACCCCACGGTGTGCGGGTACGGTGAAGACCAAACCGACGAGCAAAGAGGAACTTCAGGTTCTTCCAACCGTCGCCCCAGGTGTGAATTTCTGCTTCACCAACACGGGGCCGGTAGGGGACGGAGATTTCGATGGCCTTCTTTTTGCCAAGGTGGCGGCGGGCGAGGATTTTGATCTCCTCACTGAGTGGCATCCCATCGTTGGTGGGGCGCATTTTTTCGTTGTCAAAGACCGACTTGCGGAACACCCACATGCCCGTTTGAGAGTCCTTGATGCCGTACCAGAACAGCATGCGGGCGGTGAACGAGAGCACCCAGTTGCCAAAGCCGTGCAGGCCCGACATGGACCCGTCTTCGGCCAAGGACAAACGGTCGCAGGTAATGAAATCCAAGTCGTCGTCGAGCAGGCGCTTGACGAGTTCGGGAACCAATTCGGCAGGGTAGGTGCAATCGGCGTCCATCGTGACGATGATGTCGTTCTTGGCGACATCAAAGCCGGTTCGGTACGCACGACCGTAGCCCTTTCGGGGTTCCAGATGGACCCGAATGTCCTTCTCCAGTGCGATTTCTCGGGTGCGGTCGGACGAGTTGCCGTCCACGATCATGATTTCGAGGTCCTTGCACCAGCCACGGGGGATGGCGTCGATGGTAGGGCCGAGGGCCTCCTCCTCGTTTCGAGTTGGCAAAATCACCGTGACGGAGACGGGTAAGACATCGCCCATGGCCAACCGACCCGAGGATTGACCTTCAAAGGTTTGGCTGGAAGCGTGCTTCTCAACGTGCACCGGTCAATGACATTCAAATGCAGGCCCTTCGTGGTGCTTTCAATGCACATCGCCATGGTCTCGGGCGAGTATCCTCCTCGGTGGGGAGGCATCGGCTCCGTGGTCTTCCACCTCGCCGGTCATTTGGCCCAGCGAGGCCACGACGTGACCATCATCACGCGCACGCACAAACAGCCAACGCCACAACAACCCGGTGTGAGCGTGCTTCAGGTCCCTTGGCTCAAAGCGCCCATGGCCTTCACGCGGTCCTACGGAAAACATGCACT
>PBUZ01000048.1 GCA_002728035.1 Methanobacteriota archaeon | reverse complement strand
ACTTGGCTTTGGTCTTGGAGGACCACGTAATCCGACGTTTGGCTCCGAAGTGTCGTGTTCCATTGATGCCCCGAGGTGTTGACATTCTGCCAGTGGTCGGAAAGCATCAAACCACCTCCAGTGAGGGCTGTCACGCTTCCGTTGTAACCGTCGGCATCGACCACCGATTCAACCAACGAACCCAAGTTGTTGAAGCCCGTGTAACTGTTCCCGTACATCAGAAGGCTCATGGATGGAGAAGCGGTGCCGCTGTTGTTGGATTGGTTCGCCCACCAACCGGCGAGGTCGGGTTCAACCTCCACATCGAGAAGCAACGTGTCGGTGACCGTTCCGAGGTTGTGTGCGGCAAAGGCGAGAGTGGTGCTGGCTCCCGAAGCCATGGTGACTGGATCGGTTTGTGAGGTGGTCAACGAGGGGTGGTAGGCCGGCGCAACGGAAACCAAAACGGTCAGGGATGTGCTCACGTTGTTATCGGGTTCGGTGATGGTAACGGTGAAGGAACCGCTGTCAGCAACGGTCGCACCCTCGTCAAGGCGAACGACGATGGTGGTGTTTTTCGAATGAGTTGGGATGACATTGTCAACCGTTTCGTCCAGCGGCAGGACATGCCAATAGGCAGCGAGGGAACTGGCATCCACACTCAAGTTGTACGTTTCGATGCTGGAACCGTTGTTCTCCACCGCGAGCGTGACATTGATGTTCTGACCAGGTTCCAAAACGACGTGTTGCATGTCCGTGCTGACAAGGATGGAGTCGTGTGCTGACGCCGAGCCGATGAGCGGTGAAAGGCTCATCATCATCAAAACAAGGACACAAGCAACCGCACGAGCAGGTCGGCTGGACATGACGCTACCAAAACGACACTGTTCAAGAGACTTCGGGCAAGTCGCGCACAAACGCTTTGCCTTTCGGTTCAACCAATTTCACCCAGCGAATGCTTCATGTCCTCAATCACTGCCGCACCACCATGACCACTTGGGTGCCTACTGCCTATCGAACGCACACGCTCAATGAACTGCAAGCCAACGGTGCGGACCTGTTGGATACGGAAGTCACCGTCATCGGATTCATGGAAGCCAATCGCGGCAAAGGCGCCATTTGTTTTGTCGACCTTCGGGACGGGACAGGTAAGGCGCAAGTGTTCCTCAAAGCGGACAACGTCGGCGAGAAGGCCCTCGATACCGTTCAGCGACTGACCCGCGAGTCCACCGTTCAGTTCACCGGCACAGTGGCGCTCAAGCGACCACCAAAGGTGAAGGAAGGCGAACCGACACCACCTCCAACCTACGAAGTGATCGCCAGCAGCGTGAACATCATCGCACGCGCTGAAGCCCCACTTCCACTCGGCGTCACCGACAATGTCAAGGTTGAACTTGACACCCGTCTTGACAACCGATTCCTTGACCTGCGACGAGCGCATGTGAACGCCATGTTCCGTCTTCGCGGAAAGGTGCTCCAATTTGGTCGAGAGCACCTCATTGAGGAGGGGTTCATCGAGACCCATACCCCAAAAATCGTGGCGACCGCCACCGAAGGCGGTGCGGATTTGTTTCCCATGCAATACTTTGACCGCCCCGCCTTCCTCAACCAATCCCCTCAACTCTTCAAGCAGTTGTGCATGAGCGGTGGTTTGGAGCGTGTTTTCGAAATCGGACCTGCGTTCCGTGCCGAAAAAAGTGACACCTACCGCCACCTTGCAGAGTTCATCTCCTTTGATATCGAATGCTCGTGGGCCAACGACGATGACGTCATGGGCGTGCTTGAGCGCATGCTCCATCACATCTGGAAATCGGTTGCAGAGGAAGAGGAATCCATGGCCCTCATCGAAACCATCAACGCCTTCAGGGCTGAACAAGGCGAGGAGCCCATCGAAGTGATCGTCCCCGAATTGCCCTTCCCCCGCGTTGAATACTGCGATGCGATTCGAATCATCAAGGAAAAAGGAGGCTCCATTGAATGGGGCGACGACATTGACGCAGAGAATTCCGATTTACTCGCACAGGACCTTCCACAGTTCTACTTCCTGCCCCGTTGGCCGATGTCCTTGAAGCCCTTTTACATCCACCACATCGATGGCGAGATGGGGAGCACGGGCGCCCAACTTTCCCGTGGATTTGACCTCAATTTCGGCAGGGATGAAATGACTTCTGGTGGCCAACGCGAGCACCGGATGGATGTGCTCATCGACAACCTTCGAACCATGGACCTGGACCCTGAAGAGTTTGAGTTCTATGTTGCTGGATTCCGGCACGGTGTCCCACCCCATGCTGGATGGGGGCTCGGTGTTGAGCGCATTCTGATGAAATTGACGGGTGCAAAGAACGTTCGTGAAACGGTCCTCTTCCCCCGTGATCTTCGACGATATTGCCCCTGAGCGGCTCAACCGAAGAGCAACAAATACCCAATGGCGAACACCACGACATCGCACATCGCATGCGTGATGTAGGGGATCCAAATGCTTCGGTAACGCACGTACAGCCAGCTGAACGCCACGCCTCCAACGAAGAGTCCCAATGAGGCGAGAAGGTTAGCAAAAAGCGTGAAACCAAGGAACCAGAGGGCAAAAAAGTGGTGGAGAACGAAGATCCCCGCAGAAACAAAAATGGTGGCCCAAGACGAGCCGAACACCACTTCTCCTTTTTCCACCAAGAACCAGCGAAACACGTATTCCTCAAGAACCGAATTACCAACCGTCCAAAAGACGGCGGCAGCAATGTAGGTCGTGGGGTCGGTGAGGCCAAACGGTTCGAGGCTTGCGATGAACACACTGCGATCCACACGAGCATTCCCGATGAACACCCAAGCGAGCACCATCACCGCACAAAAAAGGGACCCGACGGCCACACTCATGCCGACGCCGCCCTGCCGAATCGGTGACCAAGAGAAAGATTTTCTGTCCACCTTCAGGTGCCACCAAAGAGGAAGCCCGAGCATCCAAGCCTTCGAGGCAAACCACGCAAATTGCCCAAACAACCCATCACCCGTTCCAAACGAGGCAAAGATGGAGGCGGTTGGAGCCAACCCCACAAGGACAAGGGCAAGCAAGGCAAGGCGCTTCTGGGTCACCGTTCAGTTCCCCCATGCAGCATCCAACGAGCCCCAATCTTCGTCCGAGACGGGTACGCGGTCTGGGTGAGTGGGTGTATGCTCTTCAAAAGCAAGTAATTGCTCTGCCGGGGCGAGGTTTGGCGCTGCTGGGGCAGAGACCGAGGGATTGGGTTCGCCAGGACCCGCAACCGACTCAAGTTGAGGATGCACCCCCTCCTGTGGGACTTCGGGCGCTGCCACCAACGCATCGTCTTGCAGAGGGGTGTATGTGGGGGTTGTCGGCTCAAGAACAGGCGTTGGTGGTGCAAAGGCTCCGATATCAGGAGCGACAGTTGGACGATTGAACGAAGCATCGATCACTGACGATTGTGCGAGTTCATGAAAGGTATCTGCGTTTGCGAGGCGACGACGCTGGTAAACAACAGCACCGCCGCTCGCGATGAGGAGCAGTGCAACACCCCACATCAGTGCACCCATCCATGAAGAAAAGGAGGCGCTGTTCGGGAAGGCATCGTATGCATTGGCAACACCGTCGCCATCCGCATCGTATTTTGCACCAGGGTCGTTTGGAAACGCATCGCTGTTGTCACCAAGCCCGTCCCCATCGCTGTCTTTTGTCTCTCGAGCATCGTTGGGAAACGCATCGTTGTTGTCACCGATGCCATCGAAATCGCTATCCAAGCATTCACTTGGGTCCATGGGGAACACGTCGCCATTGTCTCCACAGCCATCATCGTCCGTATCGTTCCATTCGTCGGGGTCTTCAGGGAAGCGGTCAGCGTTGTCACCAACGCCTTCTCCATCCGTGTCGTTCCATTCTTCACCATCAAAGGGGAACGCATCTCGATGGTCACCGTAACCATCGTTGTCCCGATCGGCCCAATCGGAGGCGTCATCAGGAAACAGGTCAGCATTGTCGCCGACACCATCTCCGTCGGTGTCCAACCATTCCATAGGGTCGCTTGGGAAGGCATCGTTGGTGTTGGCATATCCGTCACCGTCCCTGTCTGGACATCCAGGAGGATGAAGTGACAATCCGTATTCGAGATGGCACGCATCGCCGTTGTCGCCAACGCCATCACCGTCGATATCGGTTGATTCATTCTCATCGTACGGAAACGCATCGCTGTTATCACCGACACCGTCTTCATCAGCATCGTAGCATTCCTCTGGATTGAACGGAAACACATCGCTGTTGTCGCCACATCCATCTCGGTCGGCGTCCTTCCACTCCCTGGGGTCGAGCGGAAACGCATCCGAACCATCCAGCCATGTGTCGTCATCCGTGTCCTCATCGCGCTCATCGGTGCCCTTCTCCGCTTCATCGGCATTGCTCAATTCGTCGCCATCGATGTCAAGGTCTTCTGCATCTGCACAACCATCACCATCCAAATCTGCTTGATGAGGTCCAAGAAGTCCCTGCGGGCACCCATCTTGTTCATCGTGCACACCGTCGTTATCGTCGTCAGCATCTTCAACATCAGCACAACCGTCCTGGTCGTGGTCGAAAAGATTGGGACTGTACGGACAAGGGTCAAGCAAATCACTCACTCCGTCCCCGTCTGAATCACGTTGAGAAGCGGAACACCCGTTTTCGTCAACCGATTGACCAGAGGAAGTAAGGGGGCAGTCATCCTCACCGTTGAGGACACCATCGTTGTCATCATCGAGTTGTGACCAAGCACAACCCTGTGCATTGGCTTGTTCGGTGACCGGCGTCCAAGCACACTGGTCGCTGGCATCCACCACACCGTCCCCGTCCGTGTCGGCTGTGCCCACCGCCTCGACGGCAAATCGGGCGATCACATCGTGCATGACCCGTGTTGGATGGGCCTTGTCAAAGAACACGTATTCATCCACGTTCGCAGCAACCGTGCTCCCACCGTTGCATATGGGCAACGGCAACAACGTGGTTCCGCCCGTGCAGGCCGCGTCCTGAACATTCGTCAANCCCAACGCTTGTTTGTTGCTCGTGATATCACCAAAGATGGTCCATGCATCGATNGTGTGGATGGTGATGCCCAATTCTGCGCGGAGNTTCACNAGAAGCGTGGCAAGTTGGTTGTTGTAATCAATGACCTCGTTGCGAATGGTGTTCTGTTGGGAAGCCGAGCGACTTTGGATTTCGGGTGTATCTTCGAGCGGTGGCAGGTTGGGGACGATCAGTGTTCGAGCACCAGCACCAGCGAGTTGNCGAATATGNGCNTCCATGTTGGTGGCGATGGTGTCAGCGTTTGCAGAACCGTAGAGGAAGTCGTTTCCGCCCGCCCACAAACTCACCACGGCATTGCTCGGAATGGTGGATTGGACGTTTGCCAAATAACTCGTGATCTGCGTACCGACATTTGGTATGACGAGGTAGGCATAACCTGAACCGGTCTGCGCACCGCCGAAGGCCCGGTTCGCTCCGCTGGTCGCCAATCCCGAACCGATGCTGCTGGTTAAGCCGTAGGCGTCGTACAAACCACCCAACCACACTTCCCCGTTGGAGAAGCGGCCTTGCCAATATGGAGGTTCATCGGGCGTGTTGAGCAACGACGCCTTCGCATTGCCCATGTCGGAAAGCGAATCGCCAAAGGCCAGAAGCGAACCTGCGCTCACATGCATCACCTGACGGAACATGACGAATTCAACCTCTGCGAGGCCGAGCACCGCCCCAGCAGCGTCGTACACCGTCACCGACAATTCGTGGAAATGGTGGCCACGGTAGATNGCNGAGAAATTCAGATCGACCACGGTGAAGGTACCCGATGCCGAAAACGAGACATTTCCACTGCTGTGGAAGCCTTGTTCGTCGCGCAGCGTCCAGTCGGCTCGCAACGCTTGGTTGAACGGTGCATTTCTCAATCGAAGGTCGATTTCAACCACCTCGTCAGAGACCCAATCGTGNCGGGGCAATTCGAGCGTCACCACCGTGGANCGNCCGTCCACGGCTGCACCCGTGGGCAAAACAGGCAGCACCATCAAGANGATGAGGAGCCAAACCAAACGTTGCACANGCCTCCTATGCCTTGNAGTATGAAAGCACTTCGCCTCCCTTGACGGACACAACCATCATAGCCCATCCCCTCCTGTTTCCACCATGGCCGTTGACAGGGTGCAGTGGGGTGCTGAGGCGTGGCAATTCGCCGACCTCCACATGCCCGATGACCCCTCGCCTTACCAAAAGGACGAAGGCATACCCTGCATCATGCTCATCCACGGTGGATTTTGGAAAGAACAGTACACCTCGGAGTTGATGCAACCGATGGCCACGGACCTTGCCGAAGCAGGCATCGCNGCTTGGAACATCGAGTTCANGCGTTGGTCAAAAGGCGACGANGGNGTNTGGATGGACACCCTTTCNGATGTGCTGAGAGCATGGGGTCACCTCGCNTTGCTCCCTGGCATCGACATCACCCGTTCGATGGTCATGGGCCACTCTGCAGGTGGACAGTTGGCCCTTTTGATGAGTGCAAAAGCGGAACGTCGCCCGTGGTTGGCCATTGCACAAGCGCCGCTCACCGACCTCATCGGCGCTGACCACGCCCGCCTTTCCGATGACGGAGACGCCGTGCGNCGCTGGATTGGGTGCGCCCCTGAAGCGAACGAATCGACATGGCGCCAATTGAATCCCGTCGACAACCCTCCACGGACGAGTNTNTTGTTGTTTCACGGTGAGCATGATGAGGATGTCCCGCTCGAGCAATCCGAAACTTACGCTCGCATCATGAAGGCCAAAGGGGCAGACGTGCAGAAGGTGTGGCTGCCGGGGAACCACTACGACATCATCGATGTCGCCTCCGATGATTGGTTGGTCCAACTCAACACCATCACCGANTGGCTTTGATGCTAAGACCTATGACCTATGGCACTNTGCGCAAAACATGGACCTCATCGGCAACGACTTTCCTTATGCACCCACGGCCTTGAACGGCAAACATGCCTTCGTGTGCGGTGCGAGCAAGGGCATCGGTGAAGCGACTGCAAAAATGCTGGCGAAGGCTGGAGCGGATGTGACGGTCTGTGCACGCAACGGTGCAGCGCTCACGGCCTTGTGCGATACGCTCAGCACCCTTGGCGAGGGACGTCACCAAGCGTTGATGCTCGACCTCGAAGACACCGAGAGTCTACCATCAGCCTTCGCTTCTGCCGTCGAGACCTTCGGCCCCGTTCACATCCTCATCAACAACGCCGGCGGACCACCCGGAGGTCCGTTGTTGAACAACGAAATTCAAGACTTTGAAGCCCCGTTTAAACGNCATCTCCACGCCGCNCACACCCTNGTTCAACTCGCCGCTCCTGCGATGGAGCAGGCTGGGTATGGGCGCATCGTGCAAATCATTTCCACCTCGGTCAAAGAGCCCATACCCAACATTGGCCTTTCCAACACCCTTCGGGGCGCTATGGCCTCGTGGGCCAAGTCGCTTTCCAACGAATTGGCGCCGTGCATCACCATCAACAACGTACTCCCAGGCTTCACCGATACCGAACGCTTGGGCAACCTTTCCGCATCGATTCAAGAACGCACAGGAAAGTCTGCTGAATCCGTTCGTGAAGGCTGGTTGAACCAAGTTCCCATCGGTCGACTCATCGANCCTCTGGAAACNGCCAGCGCCATCACCTTCCTTTGCCTCCCTGCATCTGGAGGTATCCGTGGCGTGAGTTTGGCCGTCGACGGTGGTCGCCTTCGCTCCATTTGAGGTGCTGCAATGAACGAAGTTTCGCCTGAACGTGCTCGCCAAATCCTCGATGTCCTCACGCAAGGCGGATCCATGGACCACATCAACACGCCGCTTGCACTCAATTTGATCCCGCTTGCNCAGGAGCTCGGAGAAGACGCCCTCGTTGAGCGGNTGATCGACCACGCATCCACCATGGCCAGCAACCCCATCGAGCAAGGATGGACCCGATTTGAGGCGCTTAAACAAATGGAGGCACCCGTGGACGGTTTCATTCGGTTGGCCGAAGAAGGGGAAGCCTTGGACGGCGGCGAGGCCTTCACGGCTGCCGTACACCACTGGTCAGCCCTGCTCTACCTCGCCGACGGTCAACTGGACGAAGCAAGGGTGACGGCACAACGCGCCTTGCAATTGCGTCAGACCACGCAAGACCATCAAGGGATGGTTTACGGCATGGCGTTGCTGATGACCATCGCAAAACGCCAACACGATGAAGACACGGCGATCGCCATCGGTACGGAGCGCTTGGAATTGTTAACCACCCTCAAGGACGAGGTGGGTCAAATGGAAGNCATCGCTGAGTTGGCGCATTGCCAAGCGACCATCGGTGAGTTCGATGTGGCACAGGACTTGTTCAACCAATCCTTGGAAAAAGCAACAGAACTTGACAGCCTCTCCGGCCAACTCGTCGCCCGTTGGGGCCTTGCTGATTTGGCAGAAATTCAGCAGGATTACGAGACGGCGATGTTGTTGCTTTCCGATGCGATGCATGTCTTCATGGCAGCGGACATCCCAGCTCCCGCCCAACTTCGTCAACGGATACAGGATTTAACAGAACTGAAGGACCAGCCNCAAGGAGATTCAGCCTGATNCGCCACACCCATTATGAGCCATGGCGATGTGGAACGAANGGTGAGTGGACATGGAGCATGATATCTTCTTCTCCATCTCTCAAACGCCAGACCACAACGGGTATGTTCCCGACGAAGCCACCATGCTTCGTCATTACTTCCAGCAACTGACGTGTGCAGACAGGCTCGGCTTCGGCACCGGTTGGATTGCACAGGCACACCTCTCAACCGAGACACAGAAGTCAAACAGCAAGCCTGTCGTGCCCCACTGGGAGGGTGAAGTCGGCTTGTGTACGGATTTCCCGCAACTTGCACTCGAATCCTTCCGACGCACATCCAACATCGAGATCGGTAGTGCCGTCGTGTCCATCCTTGCGTCGGGCGGTCCGATCGCCCAAGCCGAACGCATCGCCAACGTGTTGAGTCTGCATGGCCTTGATGAGCAAGAAACGCGGAAGTTGCACGTGGGCTTCTCCGCTGGTCGTTTTGAATTCATGGCGCGCCCCTACGGCATCGTGCCAAGAAACGCCATCGAAGAGGCGGCTTGGCCCGCCCTTCGGGGCCAAATCTTCATGGAAGCAGCAGAGATTTTCTTGCGCTTGCTGCGTGGAGATGTCATCAACTCAACGCANATCCGCAGCACGGTGTTGACCCGTGAGAACTTCCGGAGCGACGNNGATTGGCTCGCNGTTCAAGACGCTGCAGTGGAGTTTGAAGCACTTGATGAACGCCCGAGCGAANTCCACATCCCTTCACGNTATGTCTTTGAAGACCTGAAAATCATCCCCTCCTCCTTCCGAAGAGAGCTGTTGGAACTGGTCGCAGGAACCCACGACCCGCGTGCCCAAACCTTCGTGAATTCCATCCTTCCCGTCAAAGTGTTCAACCTGTCCATCACCTCTCCAGAGGTNATCGACGCGACGCANGAACGCATGAGCANGGTCTACCACCCAAGNGGTGGCGAATGGAAACGTNGCGACATGCCNCGNACCAGTTTCGTNTTCCTCAACGCCGAAGAAGGNCTGACNNAAGAAGAGCAGTCCGCTGCTGCCAANACTGAGGCAGACCAGGCACTCAGCGCCTACTGGAACGCATTGGAAGGCACCATTGACCCAGACAAAGTCAGCAAAGCCGCCAACAACGCCCTCATTGGGAACGTGGAAGAAGTGGCACAACAAATGGTCGAACGGTTCCACCCCGATGACAGAATCATGGCGTGGTTTGATTTCTTTAATCACGACAGTGAAAGGGTGTGCAGAAACATGACGGCTTACATGGAACAGGTCGCTCCACGCGTCGAAGCCTTGCTGCGAGGGGAATGAGATGGGGATTCGCCACGACACCTATTCCGCGGTACAGCCTGGAAAGCCAGGCTCGGCCATGTACCCCGATTCACCGCTTGGCGAGCAAGTGGAAGGCATCCCGACCGGACGTGACGTCGACTGGGAACCCTTGGTGGATTATCGACGCAACGGTGTGTCCGAGACCACCATTCATGGTGCGGTTGCCTGGGCGCATGGTGACGAGGTCATCCATTCCTTTGGTGGCAACGTGCTGTGTTACGGCCGCTCGATGATGAAGCCCTTCATGTTGAAGGCCTTCACCGAGGAGTTGGACGATTGCTCATGGGAACAGAAGGCCATCGCTGTGGCTTCNCATAACGGCGATACCGAACACGTAGCGACGGCTCAATCGCTGCTCACCGAATCGGAATGGCCACTGATGCTCACACCTCTGGATGTCCCCCTGATCCAATTTGGCCGCCAAGTTCGCCGCCCTCGTCGTTGGTTCCACACCTGCTCGGGTGAACACGCTGCCATCCTGAGAGGATGTCGAAAGAAAGGTTGGAAGCGTGCGGGTTACACCTTGCCGACGCACGAGGTCTTCCACGCTTACATGGACCAACTTCGAACCTACCTCGGGCCCGATTGGTCACCCCTTCGGATTGCCAAAGACGGATGTGGACTGCCAACCGTTTCCAACACCGTAGCAGAATTGGCGCAGATTTACGCTGGGCTTGTTCGTGACAAAGACGACGATTGGATATGGGAGGCCATGGTACGTCACCCCGACCTTGTGGGCGGATTCAACCGACTGGACTCCACCATCCTCAAGGCTGGTGACGGCCATGTCATCGCCAAGGAGGGAGCGGATGGTCTGCTCGGCATGGCGATTGAACACCCCGATTATCCCAAGGGACTCGGTATTGTGATCAAGATCGCCCATGGATGGAATGCACAGGCGACATGGTACGTTGCCAGAGCTGTCTTGGGTGTTCTTGGTATCAACCTCAGAAACCCCTATCCGCTTCATCGCCAAAAGGCGTTCATCGTCCCCGGCATCGTACCTGATGCCTATCAAGCGGTCCTCGAAACGGTACCCACATGGGATGAGTGGGACCCTGACCAGGACCGTTGGTACTTTGACCACGAGGTGAAGTAGATGCAACCGGTTCTCAACTTCATCAACGGTTCCTTTGTTGAAGCGGCCTCGCAAAGGACCATCGATGATGTGAATCCCGCTACTGGCGAGGGCATCACCACCATTCCGAGGTCGGGTGCAGAAGACGTACAAGCGGCCGTTGATGCGGCCTTGGCGGCAACGCCTGCTTGGGCGAGCACTCCACTGGAAGAACGCATTGCTTGGCTGCACAAAATCGCTGATGCACTCGAAGAGCAGGCGGAGACCATCGCTCAACTCGAGAGCCTCGACACGGGGAAACCCATCACGCTCGCAAGAAACGTCGATGCTGCTCGCTCCGTTGCGAATTTCCGTTTCTTCGCCGATTTTGTTTTGCAGCAGCCCCAGCAGACGTTCAGTGACCACGGCGCCATCAATTATGTCCAACGCTCACCCGTCGGTTGTGTTGGCCTTATCACGCCCTGGAACCTCCCACTCTACCTCCTGTCATGGAAGGTTGCGCCTGCCCTCTTGATGGGCAACACCATCGTTGCAAAACCGTCCGAATTGACACCGCTCACGGCCAACCTCCTCGCCCAAACGATGCAAACCGTGGGTCTGCCCAGTGGCGTGTTCAATGTCGTCCATGGCTACGGCCCCGATGTCGGCCAAGCCATCGTCGAACACGACGACATCCGAGGTATTTCCTTCACGGGTGGAACGGCAACAGGGAAAATCGTCGCTGCAACCGCCGCGCCGATGTTCAAGAAACTCTCGCTTGAGTTGGGCGGTAAGAACGCCACGGTGTTGCTCGATGATGCCCCCTTGGACGAGATCATGCAGGGGGTTGTTCGCGCTTCGTTCACCAACTCAGGCCAAGTGTGCTTGTGCGGTTCTCGTATTCTGGTGCACGCCTCAATTTACGACGATTTTCTTGAGAAATTCGTTCATGCGGTCGAACGTATTCAGGTTGGTGACCCGAGCAACGAAGCAACCGTGATGGGATCGGTGATCTCTCAAGACCACAAAACCAAGGTCGAGAGCTACATTCAACTTGGCGTTGAGGAGGGTGGCGTGGTGTTGACGGGAGGACTGAGCAAAACGGCACCCGTGGAGAACGTGAGCAAACATGGTGCCTTCCTCCGCCCCACGGTTCTTGCTGGACTTCCTGCCACCTCAAGAACCGCAACGGAGGAAATATTCGGGCCGGTGGTCACCGTTCACGCCTTCGAAACTGAAGACGAAGCCGTCGAGATGGCCAATGGCACACCCTACGGGCTCGCAGGTTCCGTTTGGACCGCCGATATCGAGCGAGGTCATCGCTTCGCAGAGCGGATGGACACGGGCATCGTATGGGTGAACACATGGCTCAATCGGGACCTCCGAACACCTTTCGGGGGCGTCAAGCAATCCGGTGTCGGCCGAGAAGGGGGGGCTTGGTCCCTCAATTTCTTCTCAGAGCTCACGAACATCTGTGTTCAACAGCCCTAACACATCTTCAAATGCCCCCGTGATGGTTGATGGACATGGACGAAGAAACGCTTCCCTTGTTCGTCCTCCCCATGGTTCTCTTTCCAGGTGAACTCCAAGAATTGAGGGTGTTTGAGCCACGCTACCGACAGATGCTCGACACCTGTCTCTTGGATGAACGCCCGTTTGGATTGGTCATGAACGACCCGTTTGAACCAACCAACGGATGGGACGGCCCAAGGCGTCACGGATGCGAAGCGATCATCTTGAACCACGAGACGAAAGGCGTCAACCACTTCATCACCATCACCGGAGGACGACGCTTTTTCATCGACGAGATCATTGAACCTGCGCTTCCACCCCTTCACGACCCAAGCATGGCTGATTTGATCGAAGACGGCATGGTTCCCGACCTCAACGCCTTGATCGAACGTATCCCGTCCGACCACCCACACCATCGCCTCTACATATCGGGCAACGTGACGTATCTCGAGGAAGAAGGGGTGCTGGACGAAGCCGAGCAAGCCACACTCCGAGACATCACTTCACGCTTGATTCTCCAAGCAGGACAAGGCATGAACATCGATGAAAGCGTGCTTGAAGACTGGATCAATTCCATCTGTGCCGAACAAATCTCCCACCGACGAACCTCCATCTACAACGTGGCTGCCCTCTGCCTCAACAACCTCGAAGACCGACAGCAACTTTTGGCGTGCCACACGGTGACTGAGGCCATGCATGAATTGAACACCCATGTTCAAGGCCTGTTTGGGGAAGCCGAGTGATGCAGGCGACGCTTTGAAAACGACACGCGGGGTGGAAAGCCCATGTCGGTTTACGGTGCAGCACGCAAAGTTACCACACACACGCTTCAGGAAATGAAGCGTGCTGGTGAGAAAATTACGATGCTGACAGCCTACGATTATTCGCTTGCACGGTTGGTCGACCAAGCAGGAATCGATGTCATCTTGGTTGGCGATTCTGCCTCCAACGTCATGGCGGGTCAGGTGACGACCGTACCGATGACCCTTGACCACATGATCTACCACGCCCAGTGCGTGGAACGTGCCGTGGACCGTGCCCTTCTCGTCGTGGACATGCCCTTTGGAACCTATCAGGGCAATTCGAGGCAAGCCCTTGATTCCGCGATTCGCATCATGAAGGAATCGAGTGGTCACGCAGTGAAACTTGAGGGAGGAGCCGAAATTGTGGAATCCGTTCAACGTATTTTGACCGCAGGTATTCCCGTGATGGGTCATTTGGGTTTGACGCCGCAATCCATCTACAAATTTGGAACCTATTCCGTGCGGGCGAAAGAGGAGGAGGAAGCCGAGAAACTCATTGCCGATGCAAAGATCCTCGAAGAAGCCGGGTGCTTCGCCATCGTTCTCGAAAAAATACCTCGGGAACTCGCCAAGCGCGTCAGTGAAGCGCTCACGATTCCAACCATCGGCATTGGCGCCGGCCCAGATGTCGACGGGCAAGTGTTGGTGCTTCACGATGTGTTGGGCATCACGATGGATTTCTCACCGAGGTTCCTGCGACGCTACCTCAACCTCGCGGAGGAGATCGACGGCGCCTTGAAGGCCTATTGTGAGGATGTGCGCTCCGGTGATTTCCCCAACGAGGATGAATCCTACGCCTCCTGATCATCCGAGCAAGCCGTACATCATGATGGAGCCGCCCAAGGCTCCAATGTTCACGCCAAACGTGTGCCAAATGGCCAATCGAAACGGTGGAAGATGGAACCGCCACCACGATGTGCTCACCCAAATCCAAACGACGACCGCAAGATAACCACCGCAAACGAAGCCCCCGTATCCCGACATCCACACGGCCGAAAAGAACCCGCCCAACAACAGCACGCCCAAGGCATATTCTTTCCACAACTTTTGGGGATGTTGCGTCAAGAGACGGTGAAACAACGGGGCGCACAACAGCATCATCAGCAACGGGGCTTGGACTGGATTTGGAATACCGTAAGCGAGGGTGGGCTGCACCTTCCACTGCCACAGTGCACCAACCACCAAACCAAACAATGTTGGTGCGCCGACATTGGTCCATGTTTCCATCCATGTCGCAGAACGAGGTCCCGCAACCGCAGGGGGCTCTCCGTGGACGGGTTCCAAAGATGCCTCGTCCATGCTAACGCCACAACGAGGTCCCGTTTAGGGATTGGTGTTGCCCAACAATCGCCTGCCTGCAAAGCCGTTCATGAAATAAACCTCGTTGCCGTGGCCTTGGCATGGCCAAAGGGCAGATTGTTGCCGGATGCATCGCACCACATCCCCCGCATCTTGTTTATGCGGAGAATCCACCTCAAAACGAACCCGTGGCCGAGGGCGGATGGGAGCAGTTGCGATGGGGGTATGAACGTCTTCGAGCATCACTTGCCGACATCGATTACGACGCCATTGTGCTGCTCTCTCCTCACTGGCAGACCTATGTGGGGACGCATTTTCTTGGGTTGCCGCATTTCGAAGGCCTCTCGGTGGATCCTATTTTCCCAAACCTCTTTCGCTATCATTACGATATGAACGTGGATGTTGAACTGGCAAAAGCCATTCATGACGAAGCCGAAGCCGCTGGACTTCCCGTCAAGATGATGGAAAATCCGGACTTCCGAGTGGATTACGGGACCATCACCACCGGCCACTTGTTCAATCCAGACTGGGACAAACCCCTCGTGGTGATTTCAAGCAACCGTTCAACGGCCTACTACTCGGTAGAGGTGATGCAGGAGATGATGATCGAACTTGGACGGGTGACCCGTAAAGCCATCGAAGCGAGCGGAAAGAAGGTCGTGGTCTTGGCCAGCAATTCGCTCTCTCATCGTCACTTCACCACGGAATCGGAGGTCCCAGAAGACATGAGCAAAGAGCACATCACCAGCCACGCCATGCACCTTTGGGACATGCGAATGATCGAATACATGCGAACAGGACAGGCACAGCGAATTCTCGATGAAATGCCGGAGTTTACCGAGCAAGCCATCGCTGAAAGCGACGGCGGTGGCCTCTCGTGGCTGCTCTCCACATTGGATGTCCCAACCTACCCTGCCACACTCCACGGTTACGGCACCATCATCGGCACAGGAAACGCCGTGGTTGAATGGCCTTGCCACGCCCACGAGGTGAGCGAGGCATGAGCGCTGGAGAGGTGGTGGCCTCGTTCGTCGTTCCTGTCCATCCCCACACGGTGTTGGCACCCGAACAAAACGCTGGATGGCAACGCTTGCGAGACGCCTTTGATGAAGCCGCACAAACGATTCGCGAACTCGAAGCCGACCTCATCATTGTGTATTCAACCACCTGGCCTTCCATCATTGGCCATCAAATTCAAGCCGACCCAAATCCCGAATGGGTGATGGTCGACCATGACTTTCACGACCTGGGCTCCATTCCCTACTCCTTCAACATCGATGCAGAATTTGCCCATGCTTGGGACGAAGCCAACCAAAACCGAGGCCTTCAAAGTCGATGCGTGAATTACAAGGGATTCCCAATCGACGTCGGCTCTGTCGTAGCACTCACCTTGCTCAATCCCGACAACAAGATTCCTGCCGTCATCGTATCCTCGAACATGTACGCCAACCGCAGCGAGACCACCGTCCTCGCCAAGGCGTGCCTTGATGTCGTGAAGGCGCAAGGGCGTCGGGCGGTGGCCGTTACGGCCATGTCGCTCTCAAACCGCATGTTCACCGACTTTATCGAACCCGAAAACGACAAGATTCACTCCCTCAAGGACGATGAATGGAACAGAAAGATCCTGGAGTTCCTTGAGCAGGGACGATTGGAAGACGTTGGTCAACTCTCTCGGACCATTCACCGGCAGATCCGTGTCCAGAAAGTGGTCGCGTTCAAACCGATGTGGTGGCTTTCTGCGATGAACGGTAATCGGAACGACCTGACAGGTCGAATCATGGCCTACGAAGCGATTCATGGTGCCGGAGGCGCCGTCGTCTCTCTTGACCCCACGCCATCTGGTGCAGGTGACAAGGAGTACGACGAAGACGATGTTGAGTATTTCCATGGTGAGCGAGGCGTGCTTGACACCATCGATGAGGTGGAAGACGACGGTGGTTCACCGCCCCAAGAAGGTTCGAAACCTACCAAACAAGGCCCTGACCTTTGGGAGCCGACAGAGGCTGAAGGCTCGGTCAATACCACCACCGCTCCAAAACCAGTGGGTGCCTACCCACACGCTCGTCGGGTCGGCGACATGCTGTTTCTTTCTGGTGTTGGGCCTCGACAACCGGGAACGAACGCCATCCCAGGGGGACCCATACACGACAACGAAGGCGTGCCTCTTGAATATGACATTCGGGCTCAAACACATGCTGTTGTGGAGAACGTCCGCCGAATTGTTGAGGAGGCCGGAGCTCGTATGGACCAAATCGTTGACGTCACCACCTTCCTTGTGGACATGAAGCGAGATTTTGCTGGATACAACGAAGTTTGGGCTGAAACATTGGGCAAGGTTGGCCCAACCCGAACCACCCTCGCCATCGATGCTCTACCCACTCCCATTGCAGTGGAAATGAAAGTCATCGTTCACATGGCAGATTGAATCTTTCCGGATTTCGGGGGATGCCGTTGGCAAATAGGCAAACGGATAATATGATACGGTGGTTTGCCACCAATAACAGTCTCTTTTACTGCTGGAAATCGGGGGAGAATCATGGCAAAAGAAACGGTTGAAGCCATCGTCAAAGGCGTCGTCTCAGGCGACATTGAAGCGGTGAAAGACGAAATCAAGACCACGTTCGCACGAACCATCGGCCTTTCAGGGGTGGTGATCATCTCACTGTCCGCCATGCTACCGGGCATATTCGTCACGCCAACCTTTGCCGCTGACATCATGGGGCCAGGGATTTGGTTGGCCTTTTTGCTGGCAGCAGCCGTTGTTCTCCCAGCAGCGCTCTCAAAATCTGAACTTGCGTCGGGAATGCCGTCCAGCGGTGGCTCCTACGTCTTCCTTGAACGCACCTACGGGCCGTTGTTCGGAACCATCAGCGGTCTTGGATTGTGGGCTTCATTCTTGCTCAAGTCCGCATTTTCGCTCATCGGTTTCTCTGCCTACTTCATCGTCATCACGACGTTTTTTGATATCGAGATGAACATGCTCACCCTCTCGCTTTCGGCACTGGTGCTCATCACCACCGTCAACCTTCTGGGCGTTTCAAAAATCAAAACTATCCAAACCCCCATCGTCGGCACAACGGTCGGCCTTCTTCTCGGGATGTGCGTCATGGCCTTGTTCGACCCAAACTTCGACGCATCCGTACCGATTGATGGTGCGTTTTCAGCAAGCATTTGGAGCCTTGCAGAAACCGCTGGATTTGTGTTCGTGGCCTACGCTGGCGTGACCAAGGTCGCTGCCATTGGGGACGAGGTCAAAGACCCAGAGCGCAACCTGCCCTCCGGTATCCTGCTCTCCTTGGCCATCGCCACCGTCATCTACAGCCTCCTGGCATTCATGATGATGGCTGCCATTCCCGGTGATTGGTGGATCAGCGACGGCAAAGTCGTCGAGGACCCCATCTCTGTCTTTGCAGCAGCCTTGGCAGGCTCAACCTTCGGGGTGTTCGTGGCGATCATTTCTGTTCTCACCATGATCTCCATGGCTTTGGCAGGCATCCTTGCCTCCTCTCGGTTCCTGTTTGCAATGGCACGGGACAAACTCATCTCACCACGCCTTGAGGCCATGAACAGCAAATACGAGACGCCTCACTGGGCAATTCTCGTCACCGGTTTAGCGATGGGTATGGCCATTCTTTTGCTTCCCTTGAAAGACGTCGTCAAACTCGCTTCTGGATTCAAAATCATGATTTTCATCATGATCAACTCGTGCGTGATCATCCTGCGCCAAACGAGCGACACGCATGAATGGGACCCCGCCTACCGCAGTCCACTCTACCCCTACATGCAACTTTGGGGTATCATCGCCGGCTGCTTCCTCATCTCATTGATGGGATCGAAGGCCTTCATCGGCGGCACCGTAGCCGTCGTTGCTGGCGTCATCACCTACTACGTCTATGGAAGGAAACATTACGAAGTCCACCGAGAAACGCCCTTCCAGGCCTTCAGAGCGGCGCTTCGAAAGCAAAGTTGAGCAAACCTACGCCTCATCTGCGTCGTGGTTGAGCCATCACTCGTGACGGATCCACTCGCCGTTGGGCGTTACTTCCCAATACTGGAGTTCTTCTGAAACATCCACGTACCAACCCGTTTCACCCTGCGTGGTGGAAGGGGTCGCTTGCATGACACCAACGCGTGCTGCTTCTTGCGCCAATTCCTTCATGGCTTCAAGCGTAAGTCCGTGCCGCTCATGAAGCGGGGTGTCGTCAACAGGTCCGGAGGCAACGAATTCATCACCCTCATCATCCTCATCCTCATCTTCATCAAACACCTCGTCAACCCAATCGTCCCCATCAACCTCTGATGCACGCCGAGTGAGCACGACCAGAACTGCAAGAAGAAGACAGAGCAAAATCGCAGCCATCGTCATGGCGGTGTTGGTGGAACCTACGGCGCCGCCAAGCAACACTTCTTCGACATCAAAGAACGTCTGAGCGAGCAAGCCGTTCCAGCGGATGGTGCACGAACGGTCTGTTCCTCCGTTCTCGATGTCAACCTCCCAGGTACCGTTGGTGACAAAGGTGGTCTCGCCTGTGGTACAGGTCACGCTCGTGTTGTCTTTGGGTATGGTGAGCGTGTTGCCGTAGGCGTCGGTTCCAAAAGCATTGAGCAGTGCCGTATCGCCTTCAGAAAGGGCATCACGGTTGAGCGCCGCCTGGATCCGAATCGGGTCACCCGCTTCGATGGTCAAGGCGATAACATGGGTTGCGTCGCCCTCGTTGAGAACGAGTTCGTATTCACCAATCGTTTTCCCCGTGAATTCCCAGTAACCCAATCCTGTTTGCGAGGGAGCGAGCTCTCCAATGTTACCGTTCAAGGCCGTGCTCACCTCAGTCGAGGGAGCGACGTTGCCGTGTACGTCCACCGTTTGAACAAAGAGGTCAAACGGCTTTCCTGCTTGAACGGTCAGGCCCTCGTCAAACGAAGTGATCAAGGCATGAGAATTTCCGGTGACCACGGTCAAGCGCACCGTCGCAAAGACGCCGTCGGCATTCACACGAATCTCATGACCACCAACCGATGTGGCGACCCAACGACCGTCGTTCAGGCGCATCTCCAACGTGATGTCCTCGCCGTTCAGCGACCAGTTGAGGGCGATGTCCTCAAGCGGGTTGTTGTAAGCATCAAAGAATTGTGGAGCGAGGTCCAATTCTCCGTCAGCAGGAACTTGGGCGCCTTCGCCTTGCAAGGTGATAAACGCCAAACGACCCGGGCGAACATCAAAATTGACCTCGTTCACAAACATGGAACCGGTGGTGTTGTCAAACCAATTTCCTTCAAACTTCCATGATTGAGCTTGCGCAGCCTGCAGCATCGTGAAGGAGGAACTGTTCGTAAGCGCATCGACGTCGCCCACGACCGCCGTGATGCTTCCGTTCACAACCCAACGGTTGCCCTTGACATCTTCTGCATAGAGTTCGATCACAACCTGGTCGCCTGCAGATGGGAGGCGTGGCGTGAGTTGGAAACGAATGTCGATGGCACGACCGTGCTCAACGTCAACCGTAAGCGAAGTCGAAACGGTCCCATCAACACCGGTGATGATGGTTTCGCCCGTGGATGAGGGATTCCAATACACGCGTTGGTCATCGTCAACCGAGAGGCCACCCGATGTTGTGGCCAGCGATTCGATGGACGGTGAAACGAAGCCAATGTATCCGTTGGCATCTCGCC
The DNA here is from genome assembly GCA_002728035.1 of Methanobacteriota archaeon. Taxonomy (GTDB): domain Archaea; phylum Thermoplasmatota; class Poseidoniia; order Poseidoniales; family Poseidoniaceae; genus Poseidonia. The sequence continues at coordinate 12,336 of PBUZ01000048.1, read as the reverse complement.
GTTCAAACACCAATTCGTAAGATTCGCCTGCAAGATAGGCCTCTGGTTCGCCCACAATTTTCAGTGTTGATGCAACCGCATCACCGGGGATGACATGCAGCGTGGCGCTTCCCGTAATGTTTCCAGCCGTAGCCGTGATGAGCCACTTGCCCGTGTTGGTTGCAAGGTATTCCCCTGCCGCATTGAAACTCCCGTTTTCAGCGAACCAAGCAATGGGACCTGCAAGGGACCTCGGCATTTCATAGCCGTTGATGTCGACCAGAACAGGGATAATTTGGGTGATCGTGCCTGCACGAACTTGAAGCGGCTCATCAAACACAAAGGCATGAGGTTGCCCTGCAGAAACGACGGCCACTGCACGGTCTTCAAGTTGATTGTAACGAACACGGATGCTGACTTCACCCGTTTCCTCTGGCGTCCAAGTTGGCATGCCATGCCCTATGTACTCGCCGTTAATGTCCCACACCATGTTGGCATTTCCAGAGAAACTGTTTCCACGACCGTCGAGAAGATCAGCGGTCAACGTGTTCTGCTCAAGCACGCCAAAATTGACGCTGGTGATGTCGATAGAGGTTGGAACACCGGGAACAACCGAGACGTTGTGGGATGCGAGAATGCCGTTGTGCTCAGCAGTGATTTCGATCAAGCCTGACGACCATGGAAAGAACAGACCCTCTTCAGAGATGGTCCCGTTGCTCGCAGACCACGTGATGTCCCCCGTAACGGGGTTGTTCACGGCATCGTAAATCACGGCTTCAAACATCATCACCTCATCAGCAGACATGGTGGTTGGCGGGGCATCGAACACAACCCTGTCCGCAGTTCCCGAATGGAGGACAGCCTGCTCTTCGTGAAGAGAAATGGGTGAGGATGGGAGGGCTGCAATGAACAACAGAACGACGACGAAGATACCAAAACTCCTCGTCGTCCTGCTCAAGCGTTCACCACCGTTTCACTCGTCGCTGTATTCTTGCCATTCTTCTTCGCCGGGATTGCGGAACCACCAGGCTCCATCTTCGTCTTCCCACCATTCAACACCGTCCTCATCGAACGTCGTCTCAGGTTCCTCCTCGACTTCTTCCTCTTCAACAGGCGCTTCCTCGGCAGGTGGACCTGTCGGCCCTGGTGCGGGGCCTGTCGGACCAGGAGCAGGGCCGCTTGGACCTGGTGCACGGCCGGTTGGACCGGAAGGACGTGCATCGTCATCATCCTCGTCTTCATCGTCGTCATCGTCCCAATCATTATCAACGCCTGATCGGATGAACATGATGCCAAGAACTCCAAGAACAACGGCTACCAGTGCAAGCAACCCAGCACCAACATAGTACAAGGTGCCGCCTGCCTCAAAGAAGCCCTCAAGGTTACCAACGACATTGATTTCTTCATTGACACGTACCGAACCAACGCTGACGGTAATGGTCTGTGGACCGTCGTCGAGGGTTGTCACCGTCCATTGATTTGAAGCGATCATGGTGGCGGTCGCTCGACCTGTTGCTTCCACCTTGACGCTTCCTGGCACATCGATTTCGTTGTCAAAGGCATCAAAGGCACGGATGGACACTTCAAGCGATTGAAGTTGTTCAAGGCTATCGGTGCTCAAGTTGACTTCCAGTCGGTCGACGGTACTTTGGGCAGAGACGTTGAATACAACGGTTGACGAAGCACCACCGGCCACATACACAAGCGTGTGGTCACCGGCAACCCTCGCATCGTAGGTGTAGTTTCCATCCGTAGCCGTGATGATGTTGAGGCCGAGGACATCGGCTCCGTTCTCCGACCATTCGACGTTTTGCGGGAATTGATTTCCATCGGCATCGGTTCCCGTCACTTGGATACTGATTTGGTCACCCGCTGTTGGTGAGAGGGTGCTGAACTCCCCAGCGACGGTCACCGCAACACCGTGAAGGATGGTGATGGTGATGCTGTCCGACTCGTTGAAGCCCGTACCGCTGATACTGTATGCTTCGATCTTCCATTCACCAACTGCTCCTGCTTCCCAACGCATGTCGTTCAGGAGCAGTTCTGTCGTAATGTCGCGAGTTTGGCCCGTTTCTACGTTGATCTCAACCCAATTCAATTCACCTGAATCGATGCGGTTGTTATCAGCATCGTAGAGGTCGGAAGAGAAGTCGACTGCGTAATCCGAAGTCATCTCAATGAGAGCCCCTGTGTCCGCATCTGGGTTGGTCGCCGTTCCACGAATGCTCACTGTATGGAGGAAGCCGTGGTCCACCGTCATGTTGATGGAGACGATGTGAACCATGACGCCATCATCATAGGTTGCCGTCATCGTGTAAGGGTCATCGCTTGCGAAATAAGGCGTAAACGTCGTGGAAGCCCCTTGCAATGTTTCAAGGAAACTCGATGAGTCACCCATCGTGGGATGGTCAAGGCTCCAATTGGCGTTGATTTCCCATTGGTTCCCCTTGGCGTCAATGGCGAACACCTTTGCTTCCAGCGTTTCATCCGCTGTGAGGTCAAAGTGTTGCCAGGTTGCCGTGGCATCATCGACGACGAGGCGCAACGTCTGAATTTGGCCGTAACCGACGTTGATAACGACATCCGTAAGCGTGGTTTCGTAGCGTGCCTGCAAGGTTCGCTCACCGATGCCAACGGGGTCCCAAATTGCAGGAGCACCCGCTGTCATTTGCCCATCGGCAATCTTCGTCCAATTGTCAGAAGGCAAAACCACAGCGAGGCGGTTGCCTCGTACGTCAACACGGGTGGTGTTGATGTAAACGCGGTCGTCTGCTGTGATGCTCGTCGCCGACACATTGAGTTCAAGGAAATCGATCTGTCCATGGCCGACGGTGATCATCAATTCATCAGAGGCCCCAGATACCGAAGTGAGGTTCAGCCACCAAACGCCGACATGGTCGGGGAAGTATTCGGCGTTCACTTCTGAATAATTGCCGTTGGTGGTGGTCCACGTCAAATTTCCAGCCGCTGCGATGTCGAGTTCGTTGCCGTATTGGTCGTACAAATCGGCGGTGATGTCGCACCACACACCTGCAGGAACCGTGCCCTCGCATCCACTCAATTCAAAGTAGGCGGCTGCACCTGGAGTCACGGTGATGCTCACATCAACGGATTGTCCACCAGGAACATCGTGCTTGACCTGGACCACATGTGTTCCAACCGCGTAGGGCTGGAAGATGTTCGGCATGACTGCACTCATGCTGCCGTTGGTTGGGGTGTAAGTGATGCTCGCACCTGGGATTTGATTTCCGTGCTGGTCGACCATGTGGGCGGTGATGGTGAGCGTCTCATCGGCGGTGATGGTAGCACTCAGCGGCGTCACCACGAGATCAGCGGGTGCACCCGCTGTGACCGTGATGGATTGTGTGCCGCACACCAAACCGAAGCAGGCAGAGATGGTGTGAACACCTGCCGTGGACGGTGTGTAGAGACCGTTGCTTCCAATGCTGCCGGCGGATGCAACCCAATCGACGGGGACGGTGCGAACCATGCTGAGATGGTCGTACGCCACGGCGTTGAAGTTGACCGCACTGTCGGCATCCGTGCTCACGCTGCCCGTTGGTGTGATGGACAAGGTGCTGATGTTGGTCGTGTTGAACAAGATCTGCGGGCGATAAGCGGGGTTGTTGGCATCGCTCGAGTAGAACGAGGCATGGGCGTGGCCGGTGTTCGGTGTTGCGATGATGACCCATGCTTGCTGATTGGAAATCGTCATACCAAGCGTGCTGATGTCAAACCACAACCAACCCGTTGTGTCGACGTTGACCACGGTGGTGGATACAGCGTCGCCATAATCCACACCCGCTTGCATACCGGGAGCACCCCAGTTAACACCGGAGGTGGACCCGTTCCAAGTTGCGGAAGTTTGGCTCCACGAACTGCTGAGGATCGGATGAACAGCAAAGGACACCGAGGTTGCACCTTGTACCGATTCCCAAGACTCAACATAGAGGCCCAGCGAAGCAGAGTGAACCTGTTGGTACTGTGGGAACGGGATTTGTGAAGCGTCCAGTCCGAAGTTCATCCGACACTCATCGGTCCACAGAGTCCCACAGAACGTACCCGCAGACAGCGTGGTATCGCTGGCGAAATTGCTGTCAGGGTATTCACCATAGATGCTCGTGTCTTGGATGTTGGTGTGTCCGAAGGCGGCGATCTCGTTACCCGTTTGCATGGTGTAAGTGTAGGTCAGTGTGTTGCTGTTGTAAACATGGGTGGGGTCACCGATGGCAAAGCTCCAGCGTGCCGAAGAAGGCCCAGGAATGGATTGGTTCACGCCCTGAACCCACCACGAAAACATTTGGCCTGCGGAGAGGTTGTTTTCAAATCGGAACGTGGTGTTGGTGATTTCGGAATCTTCCCAAGACTTGTACTTGTAGACGCCCGTGGTGTTGGCGATGGTCACGATGTATCCCGTTGCACCCGAGACCGGTGACCATGTCAATGCAGGCTGGGTCGACGGAGAGAGGAGACCGTTGGCTTCATCGTAGAGGACCGCTCCATCGCCTGGGGAAACTTGGGCGGGTTGAGCAGGCGGTACGATTCCATTGACGTTGTCCACATAATCCAACACGATGTGGGGGTGGAAATCCGAATCGGTGTAGTCCGAGGAGTAGAAGGTATGCGAAGAGCCCGAGGCACCGACCCGCTGGAGCATGAACGTCATCGTCGTGTTTCCGTTGGCAATGTTTGACTGAGCGAGGCTCGTCAAATCCCATTCCATCCAACCCACCGGGTTCGAGATGGTCAGGGTTGAACGCGTGATTTCGGTACCCGAACATGTTGGTGCATTGGCCCAAACGGTGGTTGATTCACTGAACGAACTGCACGGATAGACGGCGAAAGTGGTTGACGAAGTCCCGCCAACACTGGTCTGGTACATTCGGAGCATCATCTGCGTTGGCGTCATGGCCGACGGCCATGGGATGTTGCTGAGGTCGTATTCCATGAGGATACGGCTCTCACCCGTTCCCAATCCATTGGTACCCAAGACCATGCTTGAGGCAGAGCCTTTGTTGACCGTAGCATTGGAATCGATTTCAACGTCGGGAACCGTCGGCAAAAGACCCGTGGCATCAAAGATGGAACCTCGCGAGAGGTTGAGCGTGTGGTTGCCATTGCCGTCGTCGGATCCTTGGTTCTCTGGATTACGATACTTGTTGATGGACGACCATTCACCAATACGGTCACCTTGTTCGGCACGGATGCGCCAGTAGATCCACTCGTCACCTTTGCTGTGGTTCTCAACGGTGACCGTTGAAGTCGTCGGATCAAAGGAGAGGTTCTCGTAGGACCCAGCCGCTATCTCGTCGGAGTTGTAGCACTCGGCATCAACCAATCGGCTGTCTGCGCCAACGCAAGCGACCCACCGCGTCTGGTTGGTGTAACTTGCGCTCCAGTTGAAGTCGGACTCATCTTGTCCCGATGGACGAGGCATCGATGTATCCCACAAGGTAGCACCGTCGAGGGGATGCAGATTGGTCGGCGATGGAACGGCCCACGCAGTACCCAACGAATAGGTCATGTTGAGGCGAGGACGAACGCTGATGCTCGTCGCTTCGCTGCTGGCAAATTGGACTCGACCATCGACCACACCGTCGACTTCCTCAGCTTGGATGATGACGTTGAGTTCGCTAAGGCCGGCCGCACGAGCATGCTGTACGAGGGCCGTGACATTGAACGAAACGGTGCCCGTCGAGTTGATCCATTGCCCCATGTTGAACGGCACCATGGAGTCCGTGGAATGGTAAGCTCCCGTACCCTGCCACGAACTGTTGTTCCCTGCAGGATACGCCCAAACCGAGGATTCTGTCCAAGGCGTCACCATTTGTGAAACGGTGACAAAGGTTGTTTGGTAGGCGTTGATGGCGTTCATCTCAAGGTGGGCGTCGAGCACTTCGTAGTTGGAGGGCATGGGCAAACTCGAGAAGTCGATCGACATGAGTGTGGAAGTGCGGTAAGAGGTCGAGGATGAAGCCGGTGACAAACCGACATAGACGGAGGAAGCCGAGCCCCGAGAGGTGTAGACGTTGCCACTGTCGAGGTACGTGTCTTGTGTCACGCTGGGATAGGCCAGTGCTGGGACAAAGGCACCTTCTTGGACGGAAAGATTGGCGTGATTGGCATCCACTTCTTCACCCAAATCGTTGGGGAGGTAGAAGTTGGTTGAAGTGCTGCGAGGACCGAGCATGCCGTTGTTCACGGGCTGAACCATCCAGCGAATTTCCTGCGTGTAATTCAATTCATAAGGCGGGGTAAAGGTGAGGTTCGTGATGTCGAACAACTGCGGATCGTCTTGCGAGTCAAAGGTGCGAAGACCTGCCATGTCGTCGTTGGCGTCTTCGAGCAAGAAGACACGCCAATCCGTTGCTGCCGTCGCGCCAGCGTAACTCCAACTGAAGGTTGGTGTCCTGTCCGCAATGAGGGCATGCGAGGAAGTGTCCCAGACCAAAGCGCCGGATGCTGGGACCAAGTTCTGGCCACCTGAGGTTGGCGTTGCAACCACGCCGTCTTCCCATGTGAGCGTCAGGAACGGTCGTTCACTTGCACTGCCTTCCGTTGAGGTGAAGGCGATGCTATCGGTGGTCTGACTTGAGGTGTAAAGCATCAAGGAGACATGATTTTGGCTGTTCGCAAGGGCTGCTTGCACGGCTTCGGTAACATCGAATTCCATCCAATCGTCCGAGACGCTGTCAACGAGGTCAACGTAGCCACCAATGTCAACGCCAATGTCTCGTCCACCACGCTCGGACCAGTTGTTGATACCATCGTAGGTGGTGGCGTTGGCTGAGGTCGTCCAAGGCTGGAGAACGGGGCGAACCGCCACCGGTTCGTCTTCGACCGAACCGTACTCAGCAAACATGCTCAATTCAGCTCCGGTCACGCGAGCGTTGGCTGGCTGCGGAACTTCGCTCAGTGGGATTCGAATCAACGCTGCGGCTTGGTAACCCGACGACATCTCGCCGACTTGAAGGGAGGTTGAGTTTTCGTAGGTGGCATCGGAACCTGAGCCGTTGGCGATGACGTAGGTGTCCGTGAAATGCGGGAGGTTGAGGGCGGGGAGTGCACCGTGATGCTCCAAATCGACCGACGCCTTTGTTGCGTTGATCACGACCGTGTTGAGGTCGGGCAGCAAGAAGTGGAAGGTGTTTGACCAGTTTCCAATTTGGTTGGTTGACGAGACGGCACGAACACGCCAGTACCATGTTTCACCGGTGTCCAGATCGGAGGAAGGGGTGAAGGTGAGGTTGGTGAGGTCAAAGCCCGCATCGTTCCACGAGGCGTAGGTCGCTGCGCCAACGGAGGCAAAGTCTGACTGTGTATCGAGTTGGACCAAATAGCCTGCGATGGAAAGGTTACTGCTGAAGTTCCAAGCAAGTTCAGGGCGGTCAATGGGCGTCAAATCCACGCCCGAGCCAATGGACCACGAACCGTTCAGTGGCAAGGTCGGCACGGGATTGTTTGGAACCGCATCGGAACCTGGAACATAGACAAACGTCAACTCAGGTCGATTGGCCATGGAATCTTCAGCGGTGCTGAAGTAGGCGGTTCGGGAGCCACCTGAGCCAACGCCGAGCATACCAGCGATGAAGTCCACTCGGCGGTCTTCACGCATTGCATTTTGGACAGCCAAAGTCACGTTCCACTGAACGGAGTCGCCCTCAAAGAACGAGGAGCCCACCGTCACGCTGTCGAGCAGGGAACCGCGTTCATTCCCTTTCGCACCTGCGGTTGCCCAAGAGTTGGAGCCGTCGTAACTCGCCCACGTCGCGTCCTCCGCATTCCAGTCGTTTTGGTTGCTTTCCCAAACTGCGATGGTCGGTGTTCCAAACGTGGTTGAAGTCAGCGTCATTTCCAAATGGGCGGATTCAACGGCGTAGCCATCAGGCAACAGGCTTGAGACGAGGTTGCATCCCAACAAACCGGTGATTTCGTTTCCACTCATGCTGTTATAATCCATGGTCATTTCTGAGTCGCCATCAAAATTATCGTTGGAGGCTGCGCTGTCAATGTAGGTATCCATGCACGCTGGATATTGGTTGTCGATGGATCCGTTTCCATGCTTGAGACGGAATTCATAGCGGTCACCGCCCAACCAGGTGCTCTGAAGTTGGGAGACCAAGAAACTCGATGACACCCAGGAGCCGTAATGCCCATCGGCATTCACGGTGGCCATTCGCCAGAAGTACATGTTGCCGATGTCGAGGGTGTTGGCACCGGTCATGTTGAGAATCCCGTCGGTGGGGTCGAAATCGTTGTCAACTCGGGTGTCGACACGCATTTCACGAAGTCGGAAATCCTCGTCCTTGGCCAGTTCGAACACCAACTCATCGCCCGATGCTGGTTGGGTCCAGTTCAGCGAGGGTTGCGTGTTCCCCGAAAGGTTGTGCCCCGTTAGGTTCCAAATGGCAAGTCCGTCGGCAGGTGCCGTGAGGGTCACGGCCGCAGGTGGTGTCCCGCTGCCCCATTCATAGGTGATGCTGAACGAGGGAGCGGCGCTTTGCGTTGTTGTTTCAACCGAGTGGAAAACGATGCCTTCCCCGTTGGTGTAACCCTCAAACTTGCCGCGTACGGCCAGCATCATGTCCATGGGGTCTTCATCGCCACCGTCAAGGTAATTCTGAACAGCATGGTCAAGGTCGAAGGTGAACGAATCACTGGATTGGTTTCCATCCACAAGCGCGATGGTCGCCGTACCGTTGGAACGTCCACCGTCGTACCATTGGAAGCCGTTTTGAGACATCACGTTCCATGTGACCTCGCTCTCGGCCCACAATCCAGATTCTTCCATACCGTGCAGGGAAACCACAGGGTCGCCTGAGTAGGATGACCGGGTGAGTTTGAGTTCGGCGTCGACGATGGTGAGGTTGTCATGGAGGCCCAATTGATTGAGTGAAGCGCGAAGGTGAATCAAGCGCTCCTTGTTCGAGGTCATGCTGGATTCAAGCGTGGAGCTATCGCCGTAGGTGATGGTTTTCGCCGTTTCACTAAGCGTGGCATCCTGAAGGAAGTTGGATTCCAATCCCGTGTCCGTGGGTGCGAACGACATCGTGGCCGTCCCGTCGCCGTTGTCCACCACATCAAGCGTGGGGAGGAGGAAACTCGTGGTGTCCCAAGCGCCCCATTGGTCGTTGCTATCGACGGCTCGCACTCGCATGTGCATCGTCGTTCCGTTGGTGAAAGCCAGGCCCGATGGTATGTCGTATGCGCCGGTTGTCCCCGTGGACGCGAACGTGGACCACAAGGTGGAGAAATGCCATTGAAGGTCGGTTGATGACCGGAACGCCTCGTCGTTGCTCAATTGAATTTCAACGTCGTTCCCTGTGTTCTGCTGATAGGAAATCCGGGGAGTGGTCACAGGTTGAAGCAGAAAATCGCTTTCCATCCAAGGTGCGCCGTCATCAACGGGAAGGTCCGTAGCGACCGATGCACCTGCAGATGCTGCAGAACTCGAGGTGTCCAAGATGAGTTGTGGACGGTTGGATGCCGTGGTTGCTTCGGACATGTCACAATCGTAGGCCGCACCGAAGGAAGCAACCACCACCGAGAGGTTGCCGTTGTTCGAGCGTGCAGCCTGCTGAGCGATGGACGTGACGTTTAGGGTCAAGGTGCCGTTGCTCGTCAGCGTAACCGGCGGTTCCCATGCACCTCTGTCTGCATCGCCTTCGCCACCTGCTTCGTCCCAAGCCTGGTTGTTTTTGTAGGCAAACCACGAGGCATAGGAGCCGTTCCACGTGCGCTTCATTTCAGCGACATAGGCGGTCATGATGGTAGGGGCGAGTTCATCGGTGGTGCATTGCAATTCGATCTTCGCATCGTGAACGGTGTCGGCAGAGGTGAAGTTCATCGGGAAGCGAAGCAACAAGCGGCCCTGATTGAGCATGCCCTCCGAAAGTGTCCCACTCGCCGAAGTGTTGTAGGTCGAAGTGGGGTTTGCTTCCGAGATGTAGGTGTCGGCATTGACCGAGTGCGCAGATATGACGCGATGGGGCGTGTTGGCCTCCTCGAGTTCACTCCAACCTTCCATCGTGTGAGGGAGGGCCAAATCGGCGAAGAGAAACATGACTACCAGCAAAAATGCAGTGGCTCGCGGGCGTTTGAAAGATAGGCTACGCATGGGACTCATCCCTTACACCACTCCCCATTATAGGGACTTTTCCCTCCAAAGCGATGATTTCGTGGCCGCAAGGTGTTGTTTTTCCCTCAATGGGAACCTGCAAAGTTCATGCGAATGTTGAAGGAGGCTCGTCAACGAGAGTGGAGGGGATGAGCGAGCTTTGGGTTGAGAAACACCGACCGCAATCGGTCACCCAAATCAAGGGTCAAGCCGCCGTCGTTCAACGATTGGGCACCTATGCCGGAAACAAGAACTTCCCTCACCTGCTGTTCGCTGGGCCCCCTGGAACCGGAAAAACCACCGCTGCGATGGCGCTCACGAAGGATATTTTTGGCGATGATTTTCGACAAAACTTGCTTGAAATGAACGCATCCGATGAGCGAAAACTCGAGAGCATCCGCAGCAAAGTCAAGCAATTCGCACGCACGCAACCGTATGGCGGAGCGGCGTTCAAGATCATCTTCCTCGACGAAGCCGATGCGCTGACCAACGACGCTCAAGGGGCGCTCCGCCGTATCATGGAACAATATGCGGAAACTTGCCGGTTTATCCTTTCCTGCAACTATTCTTCAAAAATCATCGAGCCCATCCAGTCCCGCTGTGCAGTCTTCCGCTTTCGTCCCTTGTCGGATGCCGATGTTTCCTCCCAGGTTGCGCATGTCGCCAAACTCGAAGGGTTGACCCTCGAAGACGGTGCGGTTGAGGCGCTCACACGCATTTCACAGGGTGACCTTCGAAAGGCCCTCACGGCCCTTCAAGTTGCTGCGGCGCTGAACACCACCGTTTCACGAGAATTGGTGTACGAAACGTCGGCAACCGCTCCTCCTGAAGCGCTCCACCAATACCTCATGTCGTGTCGAGACGACGGTTTTCACGTCGCACGACGTCGTCTGCGGGAATTGCTGGACCAGTTTGGATTGGCCGGTACCGATTTCGTCAATCAACTTCATCGCGAACTCTACAGTGCTGACTTCCTTGAAGAGTCTTCGAAACTTGCCCTCACCGAGTGGATGGCTGAAATTGATTACCGACTGGTGGAAGGTGGTGGAGAGCAAATCCAACTCGATGCCCTCACGGCGCAAATCGTTCACCACCTCCAGTAATGTTCACTTTCACTTTTCGTGAATGGGTCAACAACAACCACCTCGCCTTGTGCTCGCTGGGCAGGCCATGGTACACTGGAAATCACACCTCGAGGAAGCCCTTTGTTGGACGGTCTTGGCACCCATCGTTCGAGCCAAGCGGCAACAGCGTCAGGCCCGACGAGCGGCGGAATTTCACGACCGTCAGCGCATTGACCGATTGTTGAGCGAAATCGTCCGCCAACACGGCGACTTACTCTGTTGAAGTTTCAGGCGGATTCACGTCCAGCGTCCATTCGTAGGTACGCTTGTTTTCCCAAGGGTCACCTTGTTCGACGATCTCAACCACGAACAGGTGTTCACCCACGGCGAGATTTTCACCGAGGAAGAGCGCAAAGGGGAGGTCGAGGTCTGCGTGAGGCAGGAGGATGGGCGCCGTTTTGTTCTCAGCCGTTCGCCAACTCCCAACCGCATCGCCGTGTTCGTCCCAAAATGATGCGTCGGCGGAGATGTTTGCCTCGGTGTTCTGGAAGACATGCTTCACCGTAACGTTCGCACCCGTGTCATCGACGTTATCAGCGAGGCCAAAGAGCAACCATGCACCCCCTTGAATGCGGTCACCTTCACCAAGCGTCCATTCAACGCCGCCTTTGACATCGTCAGCAAACGTGAAGTTTCCATCGTACTCCACGACCACGCCCCATTCGTCGGCGAGTTGCGGGGCCACGATGTCACCAAACGGTGGATTCACCAGTAGGAAGGAGAGGGAAAGGAACGTGAAGGTGTAGAGGAAAAATGCACGAACCCAGGTGCCCTTCGTGTAGTGTTCTTTGAGGCGTTCGGGCATGATGGAGCGGTGAAGCTGAGGAATGAGGATCATCATCGTGAGCGGGAGCAAATAGAGGACGTCGGTCTTGTCCAGGGTCGTTGATGGCATCAGGATGTAGCGCATCATGCACGTTACGGCGAGAGCGTAGAGGATGACCAGCCACATCGATGCTGTGTCCGCACGCTCCTTGCCGTGATACTTTACAGGGTCAAACGGTTCGATGCCGAGGTCGGCGCCTGAGCGTCGTTTCTTCTTCTCCGCATTCTTGGCCCCATCACGCTTCATGCGCTCGGCCTGAGCCGCCGCCATGGCCGTTTTGAGGTCCACCA
>PBUZ01000047.1 GCA_002728035.1 Methanobacteriota archaeon | reverse complement strand
GCCATAACAATGAACGGGGCGGGCAACTTGTGCGTCACCGTACCGATGGTCACTTGCTTCTCTTGCATGGCCTCAAGCAGAGCTGCTTGGGTCTTGGGAGGAGCACGGTTGATCTCGTCAGCGAGGAGGAGATTACAGAAGAGTGGACCAGGTTTGAACGTAAATTCGCCCTTCTTGGCGTCGTAGATGTTCGTACCGGTAATGTCGGCTGGTAGCAGGTCAGGCGTGAATTGAACACGCTTGAAGTCACAACCAAGCGCATCGGCAAAGGTGTTGGTCATCAACGTCTTTGCCAATCCAGGATAATCTTCGAAGAGAAGGTTTCCGTTTGACAGGATGTTGATCAACACGTTGTCGATGACGTGCGACTTACCGATGATGACCTTTTGGACTTCGGCGGAGATTGCTTGAGCAATCGCACCGACGGCCTTCAGGCGCTCTCGGACTTCGGGGGTACTCTGGTGCTTCGGCTGGGCCGGAGCGGCCGGTGCTGCTGGCGCAACAGGTGCGGCGGGTGCTGCTGGAGCCGCAGGAGCGGCGGGGGCAGCAGGAGCCACAGGTGCTGCTGGCGCTGCAGGAACAGGCGCGGGCGGGGCTGCTGGGGGGGTTGGGGGTTGCATGTCTTATCCTCCTTGTTTCAATTTCCCCAACGACGTATGTGCGGGATCAGCTCCCTCAATTCATCGTTGGAGTAGGCACGGTTCGAACTCACCAGTTCGACCAATCGTGGTTCGCGGATCATTTGCATGATTTCCGCAGGGGACTTGCGAGCGAACTCGTCGCGCGTCAAGTCATTGAAATTGCGAACCTTGGACAAGAAAGCCTCTCGGGTTCGCAGTTGGTATTGGGAGGGGTCTACCTTGGTTGGACGCTCCCTAAATCGAGTCAAATCAAACACGTGCCGCCAATTCTCTTTTTCGGGCACGACCATAATGGCGATCGCCAGCAGGGCGAAGAGATTGAGGATGATGAGCCACTTCAAGACCCCGTCACTCGTCAGGAGAACGATGGCGCCCATGGCCTCGGTGAAGGGCATGGAAAGAGTGGTCGAAACGTGGCGGCTTTCATCGAAGACGATGTTGAACGCATCGGCGCTACGAGAGATGGTCGTTGACAATTCCTTGTTGTCAAATTCCATCATGTCGTTGATGAGTGCTGAAAAATACAGTTCGTTACCGAACCATGTCGTATCACCAAGACCTTTGTTCAGGCCTTCGGAATCCGTGTCCCAACACATGTGGCCGTGCTGGATGTAAAGGTCGGAGTCGCATTGGGTCTTCCCGGTTTCTTCGGCAAGGTCTTGGTCCCAAAGGTGGTTGGCCAACACCGAGTGGTCAGAGACGAACACAATGCTTCCTGTTGCCTTGATTTCACCAATGTCGCCGCCCAACTCCAAGGAGCGTTGGTCGAGCACGGTTTGGCCTGGGTAATTGATACGGATGATGAGGCCGGTCTCACCTTCACCGAGGGTTGGGTTGGATTCGCCCTTGCCAGCGTCGATTTCAGCAGAGGTTGAGGCTGCTGCCAACACACGGACATCTCGACCGGTGTCACCTTGTTCATCGAGCACTTGGATCGCCGTCGGTCGGTGGAACAAAACGGGCAGGCGACAATTCTCGGTGCGCTCTTGATTCACATCTTCGGGCGAGCACGGTACTGCCTTTTCATCGCCCATCGTTGAAATGTCCCGTGATACGCTTGCAACCGACCAAAGTTTTCTGGTGTCGGGCGTCACACGAAGGCCATCGTCGTTGGTCACTTCGTAATATCGACCCGTGTTGATGTCATCACGGACGGGTGCATCGAAATACTTGACACCAAATTCTTCGGCAACCAACTGTGCGTTGGTGGAATTGGAGGCGAGGATAACCTTGCCTGCTCGCTTGGTGACAAAGTCATGAATGGCGGCGGCTTCTGCAGCGTCGAAAGGCTTCTCTGGAGCTGCAATGACCAAGAGGGTGCGGTGGGGGTTCTGCCAGTCGTTCACCAGCATTGGGGTCGACATGGTGTTTTTGACGTTGAAATCTTCGAGGCTCGCTCGCATGAGTGTGAGTTGTTGTTCTTGGAACTCGTCGTCGTTTTGATAGGGCGAAAAGACCGTGGTTTTTCCAGCGGACACCGCAGCGATCACAACCGTGGAAATGGCAACCGAAACAACCAGCCCAATCATGAGCCAGGCTTCAAGGCTCAAACCGGTTTTTTCTGCTTCAGCCATCTTTCAATCACCAATCCAATCACGCGAAACGACAGATTTACATCCTTCGGAGACACATTCCACACATAATAGTTGCTCAAGGATGGGCATGGCAATCAAGGCCTTTTCGCCCTACAGGTGCTTCATTTTCATGCGAAGGAATATGCCCAAATCACGAAAAAATTACACTTTTCCGATGAAGTCATGCTTCGTTGATTTGACGGTTCACCACCAAGAGTACAAGCGAAATCAGCATCATCATTTCAACGGGTGCAAGCCAGACCAATGACGAGGAATCGGGAAGCACGGGATCATCCTCTTCTTTGTCCTCGCTCGGCGTCTCTTCTTCGACCTTGGGCGCCTTCACGTCGACGTTGATCGTGGTTGAACGCTCGGTGCCGTCGCCCTCGGATTGAACAGAAAGGGACACTTCGCATGTCCGTTCTTGATGGCTGCTGCTGGCTTCAAGACGTAGGGTGAACTGTGCTTTGTTTTCGCCGCTTTCGGTGGTGACCGCAACGACTTGGTTTTCCAATTGGTCGAGGCCGGTTACGCTGAGGTGAGGGCAACTTCGTACCGTGGCTTCACCAGAGGTGATGGCGTCTTGCGTGTTACCGAGATTACTTACCTCAATCGAAAAATCCACCCAAGAACCCGCGAACAATGTATCGGCTGGCGGCATGGCTTCGGGAATCAAGCGATACATGCGAGGAACGCTCACGTCCGCTTGGATCTCTTGTGTACGAAGGGTTGATTCCCCGACCTTTTCTTCCCCGATGACGGTGAATTCAATCGAAGTCGATGGAGAAAAGGAGCGAACCTCTTCTGCGTTTGCACCGCTGATGGAAATCGTGAAGGTGTCGTTGGTGTTCCCGGCCACCGAGAGCGTATCTGGCCCGTCAAAGACAAACGGGTCATCCTCGTCGTAGTCGTAAGACAACACCAAATTCAACTCCGCAGGGCCGTCGTTGCTCACGAAGACCACCAGCGAACCCGTCATGTCCCAATCCTCTTCCAATTCAACCAGGTATTTCGGGTCAACATCCGTCACCCATCCCATCTCCCAAGAAGGACCTTGCATGTCTTGGGCGGCGGCAGGAAGACTCGCAAACAGAAGCGTGGTGAGGACGAGTCCGAGGGTTACACGCATCCATTTCACCTCAATTCAAGTCCTTCGAGTGCTCGCTTCGTGAGCGTTTTGACCATCGCACGGCGATAACGAGGGGGGAGAGCGGTGTTGTTCACCGGTTTGATCGATGTTTGCAACGCTTTGGCCAAGGTCATCACGTCAAGGTCACCAGCATCGAGATGCGTGCGAACCTCCTCATGATGAAGCCGGGGGATCGATTCAAGCGCCGTGCTCGCTACGGCAAGACTCTCGGTGTTGCCTGGTATCCATGAGGCAGCAATGCCCGCTTCAGGGAAATCCCACGAATCACGAACCCTGAGTTTCTGGTAACAACCCACCCTCGATGATGCATCCTCGGGCAGCACAACCTTCAGCAGGAATTCTCCTGTTTTGAGCACGTTCTTTTTCATGCCGTCAAGGGCATAAAACTCGTCCAGAGGAAGGGTGCGTTCTCCATCAGGGCCGACCAGCACGACCTTGGCGCCCAACACCATGAAGTTTGGAGCCATGTCACCTTGGTAGGTGGCGACGCACAGCGTGTTCTGGTTTGGAATCACACGGCAGTCTGCACCTGTCCCGCAATCGGCTTTGTGACACCAATCGATGGAACGTCGCCAATCTTCACTTTGGTTGTACCAAAAACAGCGTGTATCCAAGCAGAGATTTCCTCCCACGGTGGCACTTTTCCGAATCAAAGATGACGCCACTTTGGATGCCGCTTGTGCGAGGAGTGGATGAACACCATTGGCTTCTGTCAAGGAAGAAAGGGGCACCATGCAACCGATTTCATGGGAGGAAAGCGTATGCGTTTCTTTGATGGCAGCAAGTGAGATCACGTGCGGCTTTGGATTGATGCGCCACTTGTAGTTGGGCAGCACATCCGTACCGCCCGCCACCCAATCAAACGCTTCATCCTTGGCCATGAGGGACGCCGCCAAAGAGATCGCTTCCTCCACGGAGGCAGGGTGGTGCAGCTCAAAGGGTGGCATCAACATTAGGAATCATCCTCCATGTGTCGTTGCTCCTTCTTGAGCCAAGCGCGCCCAGCAAAGCCGAGTTCGGCCAGTTGTTCAGGCAGCGGTTCGTCGGCCTCTCGCCACCCCTCAACCTGCTCAGCAAGGGGACGGTTGGGGTCGAAACCAAACAACACGCCGTTGACATAGGCGGAGGTGTCTTCGCTTCGCTGACGCAATCGGTCCCGTTCACGGTGTTCATTCGAACGCTTGACGAGCACCTTCTGCAGCGGGCCGTGTTTCAACCGAGGAGATTCAATATCGCTCGGGTCGTCGAGGCCGTGCTTCTTCATGTGCTTCGCAATGCCGTTGTACACCACGTCAGGCGTGAGTGGCAGGTCACGTAGGCGAACACCGATGGCATCGTACACCGCATTGACCACTGCGGGAAGGATAGGGAGAAGCGGCCCTTCACCAGCCTCCTTTGCACCAAACGGCCCTTCTGGGTCGCTTGATTCAACGATGATGGCTTCAACATGCGGCATCTCGTGAACGGAGGGAATTTTGTACTCCAACAAGTTTGCATTTTGGAGGTGACCGGTGCGTCCGTAGACCATTTTCTCGCTCAGGACCTGTCCCAGACCCATGTGGCAAGAACCGATGATTTGACCCTTCACCGCCAGCGGGTTCAACGCTTTGCCGCAATCATGGGCTGCCCAGACATTGGTGCAAGAAATCAATCCGGTCTCGACATCGACATCAACTTCGGCAACATAGGCGGAGAAGGAATAGGCTGGAGCAAGACCCGCTGCAGCCCCCTTGTGCACGCCACCCATGGGCGGTGAGCGATAAGCGCCACGAGCGATGAGGGCCCCAGTGTCTGCTTGGGCCTTGTGAAGGGCTTGGAGGTACGAAACGCCAATGGCAGGGTCGTGCTTGTAGTAGATGCGACGGTCATTGAGAACCAGAACGTTTGGATGGTAACCGAGCATCTCCCAGGCTGCCTTCAACAATTGGTCACGAATACCAATGGCTGCACGGATCGCCGCATTGGCGTTCATGAAAGTCACGCGGCTGGAGTAGGAGCCAAGGTCAACAGGGCTGGTGTCGCTCTCATGGCTTCTGACATGAATCATCTCGATGGGGAGGGCAAGCACTTCAGCGACCACCTGAGCAACGGCGGTGGTGGAACCTTGCCCGATATCTGCGGCGCCGGTATGAACCGTGACACCCCCGTCCATGTCAACTTGAATGTGAACGGTGGCGTGTGGGAAATTCTTCGGGTCCCAATGAATGGGCAATCCCGAGCCAGAAATGAAGAAGCCACAGCCGATACCAATGCCTTTGCCAAGCGGCAACTGGCGGAACTTTTCATCCCATCCAGAGCCTTCGCGAACTCGCTCGAGCGCTTCTCGCATACCGTTTGAAGTGATGCGGAAGCCGCTGATGGTCCGACTGTGTGGGGGCAGGAGATTGGCAAGTCGAAGGTCGATCGGGTCGACCTGCATGCTTTCCGACATCTCGTCCAAGCCCACTTCCACCGCACATCGCGTGTTCACCGCACCATGACCTCGCATCGCGCCCGAAGCGGGTTTGTTGGTCCAAACCCGTGCACCCGTGTAGTGGAAGGAGCCCAACTCGTAGGGTGCGGTTGCGAGCACACCGTTGTAGTAGGACGTGACGTGACCAAAGGAAGCAAATCCACCACCGTCGATCAAGGCGTCGATGTCAAAACTCGAAATGCGCCCCTCGGTGTCGGCGGTCATTTTGACATCGATGTTGCTGGGGTGCCGACCCCGGTTGATCCAATACACTTCTTCTCGGTCAAAGGTGATGCGAACGGGGCGACCCGATTTGCGAGCCAACAATGCAGCACACATCTCGTGAGGGAAGGGGTCGGATTTTCCACCAAACCCACCGCCGACGAAGGTCCTGACCACATTGATCTGGTGCATCGGCACATCGAGAACGGTGGACAGCGCACGGTGCGTATAATGGGGCACTTGCTGAGGCGTGTAGAGTTGCAATCGACCGTTCGGGTCCCAATGAGCCACAACTGCGTGGGGCTCGGTGAACCCGTGGTGCACACCGGACATGGTCCATGTACCGTGCGAAGATGCATGGGGTGAATTCACCAACGAACGGTCACCAAATTCCTGGAACACACGCTTCTGAACATTGGTTCGTGCGAGATGATACTTCCCTCGCCAATGGATCGGTTCATCGTGGTCTTCGAGACCCTTCTTGGGGTCGAAAACGGGTTCCAATTCTTCCCACTCAATATCGAACAACGAGAGCGCTTCGATGGCCGTGGCTTCATCCACGGCGGCAACGCACGCCACCAGGTCGCCAACATGGCGCACCTTCTCAACAGCCATCGCGTGTTCGTCTTTGGTGACAGGAAGTACGCCAAATCGATTCGGCGCATCTTGGCCGGTGGCCACGGCAACCACGCCGGGCAACGCTTCGACTCGGGTGGTGTCAATGGATTTGATGCGCGCATAGTGATGCGGAGAACGGAGAATTTTGCCAATCAATTCTCCAGGGAGACGGACGTCGTCACCGTACCATGCCTGCCCCGTGACCTTGGCGTTTGAATCNACCAACGGAATGGATTTCCCAACCACGGTGCCGGTGCGGTCTCGATCGTGGATATGGTCGCCTGCNGGTTTGGGCTCTTTCCCCCCGACCGTTTCGGGAATGAAATCCAAATCTCGAGCCCGCATCGTTGGTTCGGAGCCTCCAGAACCGGGCGGAGGAAATGCTTGCTTTCCAGCCACGCGCTTGCCGTCTCTACGGACTTCATTCTTTGAAGCACCTGGTTGCTGACGATAGCTCCCCATGATGATCACTTCGCATGGCCGGGTGGCATCGTGGGCTCGTCGGGACCCGATGGATGAGGGTCTGGATGTGGATTGCTCGCTGGTGGGACTGCCGGTTCATCGCCTCGATGAATCGCTGCGGCGGCTTCGATCGCGTCAATGATTTGTTGATAGCCCGTGCATCGACACAAATTGCCTTCGATGGCGCAGGCGATTTCTTCTCGGGTTGGGTTCTCGTTCTCGTTGAGCAAGGCTTGGGAGGTCACCAAGAAACCAGGNGTGCAAAAGCCACATTGNGAGCCACCATGGGTCGCAAAGCACGTTTGGATTGGGGCGAGGTGAGCACCATCTGAAAGGCCCTCAACCGTGATGATCTCAGCACCTTGGACTTGACCTGCAAGTGTAAGGCAGGAGAGTTTTGGAACCCCGTCGATCATGACCGTACAGCAACCGCAGGTACCAAGGTCGCATCCACGCTTGACGCCGAGTGTCCCGACCTTGTCTCGAAGCACGTCCAAAAGCACGGCGTTGCTGGGGGCAAGCATCTCAACGGATTGCCCGTTAACAGTGGCCGACCATCGCTCGCCCTTCGGTGAAGGAATCATCGGCACATGCTCTTCACCCACCATGGTCGTCCCCGCCTTTCCGTAGGCCATATACCCTTTGATAATTGGGGGCATGCGGCCTCTTATTCTTCTTNAAGCAATCCGCCGTTCAATCCATCTTCGGCAATTTCAATAGCGTTACGAAGAACCAATCCATGATAGACTCGGATACTGCGTTGCTTGACGGCCTGATTGACTTCGGTCTCAATCTTCCTCAAAACATCGCAGTCTTTCGCCACTTCGATCTCATCGAGGAGGCGATTAAATTCACGACGGCGTGAAAAGAAAATGGCAAAATAAACGGGGACCAAGAGCAACGGAATAACCAGTTCTTCGAACACGATTTCACTCACAAAAGAAAGTGAGAATTCGGCGTGGTCTGGGTCGTACTCAAAACTGAACGAACCGGGGCCAAGCCCACCGGTGTAAAAGATGCCCGTGTTAACACCAAAATACATCGTGAACGGCGTCTCATTTTCTTCATAGATGTTTGAGCCTCGGTCGATTTCGATGTAATCAGGCCAGCCATCGTTGTCGTTATCGGGGTCGAGAACATCCGGGATGGTGTCTTGGTCGGCGTCCGGTGGCGTCGAGGCAGCGTTGTAGGGGTCGTAAAGAACGGTTCCTGATGAGGCAGAACGTTCCATTTCATTGCGTATTCCGTCGCCGTCGGCATCGTCGTCGTATTCGTCTGGGAGGAAATCACCGTCGATGTCGGAACATCCCTTCAAACGAATCTTGCTCTTTCCGTAGATGTTTGGACAGTTGTCGCTCATTGGATGGAGGCCTTGATCTGCATAGCCGTCGCCGTCGGTGTCCGACCATATCTGGGCGTCTTCGGGCCACACGTCAACCNCGTCCAGTGAACCGTCGCCGTCCATATCGGGGTCGGCGACGTCCCCGAGCCCGTCACCGTCGAGATCGCGATGTTCGGAGGCGTTGTCTGGGAAGGCGTCTGCCCCCATGCTTTCATTCCATGCCTCATCAGGGTCTGACCAACCGTCACCATCTGAATCAAGGCAGCCCTGACGGTCTTCTGTTGAGGTGCCAGCAACACACGCTGCTTCACCACCACCCTCAGCAGAAACGGGCAGGAGAAGACTGACAGCGAGGAGGAAGGTGAAGGCGAGATGTCTTGCACCCATGCTTACCCCAACCTGCATGACCTAATGGCTTTTTTTCCCGTAAGGAGCCCTCATGGCAACCCGACGGTTTGGATGACATTTGAACCAAGGTTTGAAAAGGAAACCTGTGGCAATACAATATCATGCAAAAGTTAACGGCGCTGTTGACGCTCATGCTCTTGTTGACTCCAATCACGGGCTGCACGTCTGAAGAAGAGGAGAGCGCTCAAATGTTTCCCGTCTTTTCTTCGGTAGCCGATGACAACCAAACCTATGACAATGCTCGAATGGCCGGCGGAGCATACATTGTGGTGTTTTCTGCAGAATGGTGCAACAGCCCTTGCTACACCACCATGCACGCTATTTGGAATGCCAAAGCCGAACTCCCCGTGTTGGTGATGTCGACCGACCCCGCTGAAAATGCAGGAGGATTGACGTTGAGCGAATGGCATGATTCAGCCAACGCTCACGATGACCAGGACGAGGATGAAGGCGTTGAATTGACAACGTACGCATTCATGAAAGGAAGCGAGGTCGCTGCCGAACTCGACATCACACGACCAGGGTCGCTTGCCTTTGTGAACGGACAAGGAGAAATCACCTACCTTCACGAAGGTCGCATGGATGACAGCGCAACCATNCTCGAGAAATGGAACGAGGCAANTGCCTCGGCTTGATNGCCTCAGTCCAAGAGTTTGGCGTCATCAACCACGGCGTTGATGTCTGCATCGTTCCAAACCACCGACTCAACGATCGTGGCTTGTTCCACTCGGTTGATGACGGCCATGCCTGCGATGACGATCAGGATGAGGAGGAGGGCAACACCGGCAACGGTCCCTCCAGAAAGCCCGTAGAACAATCCATCGGATTCTTCGGCGTAGGATTTGGCGCTGGCAGTTTCCATCAACATCACTTCGACGGGTACGAGGGGTGTTGCTGACCATTCTCCAGAATCCTTGTCTTCGATAAGGCCTCGAACGGAAAGGCTGTGATTTCCATCAAGTTCGATGCCTGGGAGGTGCTCCAGTTGATGGACGATGGTTTTCAAGTCCAAGATGGCACCGTCGTCGCCCGCCTCATAGGAATGAAGGTTCGTCCAATCGTCTCGGATGTGGATGCTCCTCCATTGGAAGAATTCTATAGAACCGTTGATTTCAAACGTGATTTCGTCACCAGGCAAGAGATGGATTCGGTCGTCGATGCCAACCTCGGTGACCACGTTGAGGCGAGCGGAATCGTCCAAGGGATAGTCCCGTTCTGCCGCGCCCATGACGGCTGCAAGTGCCTCCACATGGCCGTGACCGTAGACGTTGTTTTGCCGATTTTTCGGGATGAGGTCTTCCGGACACGGCTGGTTGCCCATCAATGCGACTTGTTCTGGACTGAGCGGGTGTGTGCACCATCGGTAGGTTGCAGTCTCTTGCAAGATGTTTCGCACATCAAACGGCGAAAGGTCGGGGTTTGCCTGAAGCATCAGTGCAACGGTTCCTGCCACACCAGGTGTTGCCATGCTGGTTCCNCTGAAGGCGACATAGCCGTCACCCGAATTGTGTTGCGCCGAAACGACATCGGAGCCAATAAAGGCGAGATTTGGTTTCACTCGGTTTTCTTCTGTGGGACCCTCGCTGCTGTATTCTGCAATGGTGTTGTCCGCGTCCTTGTCAAGCGCCCCCACCGTGATCACGTCTTCTGCAGAACCGGGTGTTCCGATGGTTCCGGGGCCTGCGGTGTTGCCAGCAGCGATGAGCATGGTGATGCCGTTGGCCGTCATGTTGTTGGCGTACCGATTCACGCTGTCCTCCTCAGAAGAAGTCCACTCGATGGCGCCAAATCCACCGAGGCTCATCGAGGCTGCTCGAATGTTGAATTGATGACGATGATCGGTCGTCCATTTCATTCCACCCATGACGGTTGAGAAGCTTCCCGAACCGCCTGCGTCAAGCACCTTAACACCGACCAAAAACGCTTGAGGNGCCATNCCNGGATGNTCATAGNTCGGTGCTCCTGTTCCNGCAACGGTTCCTGCACAATGCGTCCCGTGACCTTGGTCATCGTAGGCTTGGATTTCTGTACCGTTGGTTTTGTCCGGCGCATTCACGGCGTCATAAAACGCGATGACCTTGGGGTCGTTCGTGCTGTTGTCATCATCAAGGTCATCCAAGCCAACGTGCATGCTGTCGATCCCCGTATCGATGACGGCTACGGTGATGCCTGAACCATCATAACCCGTTTGTTGCTGAGCCAAATCGACCTCGTGAACCACTGCTGCATCGCCGTTTTGAACCTGAAGGAGTCCGTCGAGCTCCAGCATAACAACGCCCGGCAAGGTGGTTGTCTCCAAAATCATGTCAACGGGAAGTCGCCCCGATACGGCATCGATTCGAGGAAAGGACCACTCGTGAACAAAGCCGACTTCGCGCTCGAGCATGGCAACGTCCATGTCGGTGGGCGTATGGTCGAAGTCAATGATGAGCGGAAGCGTGTTGTCCTCGTCCAAAAAGAGTGGGTGGTCGTGGTATTTTTCGACCATATCGCCGATGCTGTTCTGATTTCGGTCAAGGGTCGTGTCAACCCACCAACCTTCTTCCTGTTCCTCAACCTGCACCGTCACCGGTGCGGCGAGGGCGAGAGCGGGCGTCAACAGAAGCGCAAAGCAGAGCACGGCGGCAAGGCGTTGGAACATGATGGTCTCCTCGTCAATCGCCACATTGCGACAGGATTTCAATCCATTGGATTCGTGAATGGAAAGTCGTCGGCTGGAAGTACGGACTCATGAATTGCAAATTTNGNGTTCTTTGCAGGGTCAAGCATTAAATCGCCGTTACCATCTCAACCTTTTGATTACCATGGCAGCACCACGAAGAAAACAAACCCGAGCAGTTCCCGTACCCGCTGCACCCCAAGGACAAGGTGGCCTTACGGGAAGCGTGATGGCAAATGCTGGTGAACCCACCACCACAGTGACGATGGTGCGACCAAAAACTGTGTTGAACAAAGACGACCTCTTCCTCATGAAAGTTTCACAGATGGTGATGATGGGAATCGGTTTCCTCGCCATTTGGGGCGGCGTGTTCAGCGTTGCTTTCGATGAAGATGCAACCAATCAGAATTTTTTGGTTCTGTTCGTGGGAGGTTTGGCGTCCTTNGCCGTATCGATTGCCATGATCGAATTCCAAAGCAAGAAAAACGATTACCAACTCTACGACATCCAGAATTATTTCCTCGGTATTGCGTTCTTCTTTTCCACCGTAGGGGTGCTTTGGGGCACACGATATTTGATGGGCATCGCCACCGGAACNTTTGAACTCTCGTGGTTTGGTGAACCTGCCGACTACAACGGAGGCCTTGATTGGTCGCCAAATGCCAACGGCATCTACGCACAAACGGTGATGTGTCTCTTGCTCACCTTTGGGCATTACAAATTGCTGAACCGATATTCTGGCGATACCGGATTTGGTTGGGGCGTTGCCACCTATGCCCCCATGGCCATCCTGTTGGCGGGTGTCGGCCCGTGGATTCGATGGGCGGGCAATGAGGTGAGTTACGAACTGGGCATCAGCATTTTCGTCATCACCCTGATTTCCCTTGAAATGGCCCTCCGCTCAAACAAAGCCCTCAACTTCGTGGTCATCGCCTTCGCGTCGGGCGTCGTACCCATCGTCTACGAACTGCTCAACACCAATGTTCCCGCTGATGGTAAAGGCGGGGCACTTTCCTTGCTCGTGTTCATCATTGGACTCCAAGGCTACTACGCATCGCGGCAAGACCTGCGCAAGGAGGTCATGGAACGTGCGTCCATCTTGTTGATCGGTCAGGTCGTCGTGGCCATCGCCATTACGCGAAACGCCGATTTCAATCTGATTCTCGGCCCGTTCCGCTCCTTTGACTACCCCACGCTCGATGCGTTCATCAGCATCCCCGTTGCGCTTTGGGTCACGGTCTTGCTGGCGTATTTCCCTGCTGTCCTTCAGCAACGCGTACCCTGGATGCCCGTTGGTCTGGCCGTGGCCCTGATGGTGCTGCCGATGGACCAATCCACCCTTCCTTGGATCCTCAGCATGATCATGATCCCCTACATGGTGTTCATTTCCAAGATCGCACGTGAATGGGTGGTCAACCTCACCCTCTTGGCCTTCAGCGTGTCCTATTTGGTGACCGATTGGTGGGCGTGGGGTGAAGGCATCAGCGCAGTTGACACCTTCGGCGGCACGCCCTACATGCACGTCATCCTGCCCATCTTCATCGTGGCCGTATCTGAATTCGGTCGTCGTATGGAGAAATTGAAAGTCAGCACAACCCTTGCAATGCTTGGCTCGGTCGTGATGTCAAGGGCCATCCTCGACCCGGAGTGGTACCTCCCTTGGATGTTGGTCGCCTACATGTTGTTCGTCAACATCAGCATGCTTCGCACCACGCCAAATCCCAACCTCCAACAACGAAAGGATGCAACGTTGTCGATTTTGTTCACGACCGTCACCGTTCTGTTGCTCGCACTCTTNGATGAGTTGAATTTNCCACCGGGCATCAAGGACACCCTCGTCGANGGTTTCCGACCGCAATTCTTGTTGCTCAGTCTGGCGCTGTACTTCATTTCCATCCGTTCTCGAGAGCACGAATTTGACCTTGGAATGTTGTTCCACTGGTTCGGAAGCGGCTCGCCAGGCGAAGCCCGTTATGACATGGAGAGCAACACATGGGTGGTCGAAGAAACGACGCCCGAGACGGAGATTCTTGAGTTCAACGCCAAAGCCTGGACACCGCTTGCGCGACCAAGTGTGATCCTTGCCCTGATGCTGTTTGCATTCAGCATCAGCCTGATGTCGGCAAACGAGTTTATCTTCAACGCCCAATGGGTTCTGCTGATGGCCATCCCTGCTGGCATGCTGGTGAGGGAAATTGTCGCCATGGAGACCATTTCATCCAACACCCGTGCTGCCGGCGTTGGCCTGTTGGTCTTGTTGGCTCTACCGCTCGCAATGCCGTTCAAAGAAGCCGCAGACCATCCCTCCCTCCAAGGCGAGTTGTTCGTCGCCGCCATCATCCTTGACGCGATCTTGGTGCTTGCTCCAATGATCGTCAANGGCGTGATCGCACGTCGTGGCATCGACATCGAAAGTGTTGATATTGGCGCTGATAGAATCGCCTACGGCCTCTTGTTGATCCTCGCTTGCCTTGATTCATCGGGTGGATTGTTGTTGATCCCAATCGTGAGCCTTGTGGCCTTCCGAACGGTGAAACACCGAGTCTACGAGATGACCATTGTTGTCCCCATCGTATTCTTGATCCTCTACGACTCTTGGTGGACCGTTGGCTTGGCAGACATGATTCTCGGTGCACTTCCAATTGAACTCGTTGACTACCTCACCGATTACCACCTCGGGCCCTTCCCTGCCTTCATTGGAGCATTTGTAGCAACCCAAATGGGACTCACCATGATGGTCATGTATCGAGATGCAAAACGGGAGGCTGCTTTCACCGAGGTGTTGGCTGCGTTATGGCTTGGGTTGGGTTTGTTGTCCGCACTCCCCGATGGCTATTGGGTGCCAACGATCTTCACCCTCGCGCTGATGCCGTACCTCTGGTACACCAACAACGCCAAGGCACTGCCCTACATGCTCGGTGTTTTGTTCGTGTCACTCTTCATCGGCTTTGACCTGAGCACCACCTTCCCCTCCATCCAGGGCGTCGACAGCTGGGGTTGGAGCGGCGTCATCTCCGGTGCTGCAGGCTCGGTCATGATGCTCATGCATACCCGTGGGGTATTGTTCAGAAATCCACCCGAAGACGATGATGAGGCTCGTTCACACGAGGATACGGCAGCACTGATCACACAATTGGCTGCGGTCGGCTACATCATCGGCTATTCGGTCTTCTTCGGTGTTGGTCCATTGATTGGACTGGCAATGTTGACCTATTCTGCCATCCGAAAAGGTCAGATCAACAGTTTGCTCCTTCTGCCGGTTCTCCTCACCTTCAGCGTCGTGAACCTGATGGTGCAAAGCGACATCGGAACCACCGACCAACAAACCACGGTGGCCGGTCTTGTGCTCGCCGTTCAGGGAATCATGTTCACCCTCCTTTCTGCAAAGGACGATTTGGTCTATGACTGGGAACAGGTCAGTTGGGAAAGCGATGAAGTGTTCTTCAATTTCATGGACCGCTTGGGCATTGNTGGGCTCTCCTATTCCTTGGTGGGTATTTTCATGTGCCTCAACACCGTTGAATTGGANTCCATTGCCTACTTGTTGATGACCATGTACCTCGTCTTCATCGGTGTCCAAGGCTTCAGCGAGGAAGCGGATGCTCGGTGGCGACGCGGCCTTGGCGGCTACGGTTCAATCTTGACAGCGTTTTTGTTCTCTGATTCATTGTCCAGTGACCTGTTCAGTGGCTTGGCCATTGTCATGGTAGGTATCATCGCACTCGGCTTCGGATTCNTGTTNATGCAACGCATGAACGAAAACGATGGCATCTACGTTGAGGAACATGTTCCGATGCAACAAACGTCGGCTCAAGCACCCCCCGAAGAGCAGGAAGAAGATACGCCAGAGATGATCGACCTTCCTGAAATGGAAGAAACCGAGACGATGGACGAAGATGAATTCGTTGATGATGAAGAAGAAGCTGAAGAGGAAGCTGAAGAGGAAGCAGAGGAAGAAGCAGAAGATGAAATCCTCGAATTGCTCGAGGAAATCGCTGAGGAGGCCGAACCTGAGGAAGAAGACGTGCCCGAAGAAGTTCCTCCAGCAAAAACGGCCAGTCATTCTGGATTGCTTGAGACCGACAGTGGATTCTTTGTAAGGCTTCCAAAAGACGCCGTGAACAACATCATCACCTCGCTCAGTGCCACACCTCATGAGGGATACAAACCCGTGGTGGCGTTTGGACCAAATGGCCAGATTATGCTGACGTTTGAGTGAACGCAACCGTTGCGAAGAACCATAGCCCGCAGAGAAAACAGCGGACCATGAGTGCTCGCGGCGACCGCTTGGTTTGGATCGACTTGGAAATGACCGGGCTTGATGTTGCTCGGGAATCCATTATCGAAATTGCGACCGTCGTGACCGACGGTGATTTGAACATCCTCGCAACAGGGCCAAATTTGGCCATCAGTGTACCGGAGGAACTCATCGAAGGCATGGACGAGTGGAACACACGGCATCACCACGGTAGCGGCCTCGTGGACCGTATTCGGAACCAAGGCGTTTCAGCGGCCGAGGCTGAAGCGGCGACCATGGCGTT
Source organism: Methanobacteriota archaeon (assembly GCA_002728035.1). Lineage (GTDB taxonomy): Archaea > Thermoplasmatota > Poseidoniia > Poseidoniales > Poseidoniaceae > Poseidonia. The sequence goes on along the minus strand of PBUZ01000047.1, from coordinate 15,720 downwards.
CCTTGAAACATGGATAAAGCCGAACACGGCGCCATTGTGCGGCAACAGCGTTTGGAACGACCGTCAATTTCTCGCCAAAGAAATGCCTCAACTTCTTGACCTGCTGCACTACCGCATGATCGATGTATCAACCATCAAGGAACTTTCGCGACGGTGGTACCCTGAAGTGCCAAAATATCCCAAAAAAGGTGCTCATCTTGCGCTTGACGACATCTTGGAATCCATCGAAGAACTGCGCTATTTCAGACAACATGTGTTCATCGGTCAAGATTGACGCCACGTTCCTTCGCCTGGTTCAATACCCTTGTGCTCAGCCATGATTTGAGCCGCGACAGCCACCGCGATTTCCTCTGGCGATTGTGCGCCGATGTTCAATCCAATCGGACAGATGACACCGTCGAGCATGGATTGTTCGATCCCTTCTTCGCGGCAGGTGGCTTCAAACGCTTGCCACTTTGACCGGCTACCGATGACCCCAATTCTCGGGCCGTGCTGACCGCCCGGTTGAATGCCTGCTTGCTGCATCCGTTGAAGCAGTGAAAGCAAGCGGGCTTCGTCTTCTGACCAGTCATGACCCAGCAGCAACACATCTGAAAACCGGCGCAAGGTTGTTGCGTCCTCGTTCGCAAAGAATGCCTCAACCGTGGACGAGGAGCGCTCAACCGCATCTGGATACAGTTCGCGAGAGGCAAATTCAGACCGAGTATCGTGGACGGAATACGACCAGCCAAGGCGAACAAGCAATCCTGAAAGCGCCTCTCCACAATGCCCGCCACCCATAATGAGTACATGTGGCATCGGGATCATCACCTCAATGGAGATCGTCACGCGACCTCCGCAAAGGGAATCAAGAGGTGTGACTTCATAGCCCTTCGCCCCCTTGTTCAATCCATAGGTGATGACTTCGGCGGTGGGTTCGTTCGACGAAACAAGCAGTTCACGGCAACGTCCAAGCACCCGATGCTCGAGACCCGCTCCGCCAACCGTCCCTGTCCATCGATGACCGTCGGATGTCATGGCCAAACGAGCACCCGTCTTCCCAGGAACGCTGCCAGAGGTGTTCAACACCGAGGCGAGAACAACCGTGTGCCGCTTTGCCAACTCACCCAAAGCCCATGTGAGCACTTGAGCGGTCATGGTTCACCCTCAACGGAAGAGCCTCATATCCCTTCGCCTTGTTGAAAATAGGCCTTGAGTGCACTTGCATGACGCTCAAGCCTGACCAGATCTTCTGCCGTATCGATGTTCAAATCCAGCCACGGAGCATCAACATCCACCGGCTCAAAGACCAGCAACTCGCGAAGCGAAGCGTCTGGGGCTGCGTTGCTCACCTTTTGGAGCGCATCCTTGTCCAAAACGACTGGATGACCGTTTCGGCCTCCAGAGGATGGAACAACACACCCTGCTTCATCAAGCAAACGACGGACGATCTCTGCTCTCCAGCCGGGTCGGTCAACCGGTGCCATCACCAGTTGTTCTGGCAGTGCATCCCGATTGGCCATCAATGCCTCCAATCCATGCTGCAGTGTTCCGGTGCGTCCGTTCTCTGGGTGAGGGTTGATGACGAGCCGTGCTTCGGGAAGCAAACATTGGACCTCTGACGCGAGTGTGTCGTTGACCACCACAACGATGGGTTCACATCCTGCTGTTCGCAGTTCATTCCACGCCCTCACGATGAGTGCCTTCCCACCAATGGGGACAAGGGCTTTGGGTTGACCCAACCGTTGACTTTGACCCGCAGCAAGCACAACAGCGGGAATAGACATGCCTTCCACACCCCATGGAGGATGTGTTCTTTGAAGGCCTTTGCGTTTCCGACATTGATATACTCTCAACAAACTGAACGCACATGAACCATGAATGGCACCTTCCAGGTCATTGGTCGCAAGACAAACGCAAGGCCCATGACCGTTCAATGGAGTTTCTCAGCGGCATCGTTGCCGGATCTGAAGGTATGGAATGGCTCGACCGAAAGCACCGTTTTCCACGTGTCTTGGTAAAGGGTGTCTCGCGCCGATGGTACGCGATTGAACTTACGGCGGTCTACAGCGAGGAATACCTCGAAGATTATGGTGTCGTGGAAGAGATTCTTTGGCGCATCAACGTGACCGGTGGGGCTTGGAAGGACGACGTCGTGAAGCGTAAACCACATTCCGTTTCGCTGTGCATCGGGCCAAAACGAAGTGGAAAGAAACTCCCCATCGGTGACCAAGTTGGAGCGCTTGCACTCTCTCTGCGAAGCGACCGAACGACGGCCATGCGGATTCCACTTCTTGCACAATTCATTGTTTCACCACGCAGTGCCCTCAAGGAAGTCTACCAGTTCAGCGAAGAAGGGGTCATCATGGAGGAAGATGTGTTCATGATGGAAGATTACGAAGAATTCCCTGAACATGTCGACGACCCTTGGAATGCTGAAGAAATCGACAACATCGCTCAGGCTTGGGCCGCTGAAATGGAGACGGTGTTGGAGATGGCCAACAGTCTCCAGGAATTCGATGCCGCAGAGCGTGAAGATTTCGACCGTTGGATCCAAGACCGCGAAGAAGAGATGTTGAAGGAACCTGAAGAACAGCCCTGGCATCACGATGAGGCTCAGGTGTGGAAACTCGAAGAGGACCTGTTGAACGGCCGAAACTGATCAAAGACCCTTGGTGATTTCCCGTCCGATGATCATGCGCTGAACCTGTGAAGACCCCTCATAGATTTGCATGACCTTGGCGCCACGCATGAGTCGGGCCACAGGATACTCTTCGGAATAACCGTATCCACCGTAGACCTGTACAGCATCCGTGGCCACCTGCATTGCCATGTCTGCAGCAAAGCGTTTCGCGTGGGCTGCTGATTCGGTGTTGCGCACGCCTGCATCGTATTCTGCCGCCGACTTCCAGGTCAACATACGGGCTGCTTCGATGTTCGTTTTCATGTCTGCGAGCATGAACTGAATGGCCTGATGTTGGTGAAGCGGTTTTCCAAAGGTCTGACGCTCGTTGGCGTACTGCAAGGCATGTTCGTAGGCCGCTCGAGCAAGCCCAGTAGCATGAGCGGCAATGTTTGGCCGGCTCATGTCAAAGGCCTTCATGGCGTTCATCCATCCGCCCGATTCTGAACCGCCGATGAGGTGGTCTGCCGGCACCCGAACATCATCGAACGTGATGGAACGGGTATCGGAACATCGCTGCCCCATGTTCGTTTCCTTCTTTCCGAGTGAAAAGCCGGGCGTGTCCTTTTCAACCACAAACCCAGACATTCCGCGATAGCCTGCATCCGGGTCGGTCTTGGCGAGGACGAAGAAGAAGTCCGCATGACCGGCACCGGTGATCCACATTTTTGAGCCATTGATGACGTATTCATCGCCGTCCTTCAATGCCGTCGTTTTGCAAGCGGCCACATCAGAACCTGCACCCGGCTCGGTGACGGCATAGGACGCCAACGCACCCTCCTCAGCAATTTTTCGAAGCCAGTGGTCCTTTTGTTCCTCGGTTGCACCTGTGATGATGGGTGCGCTGGCCAAGGCTGTTGCATAAGCAGCGGTTGCAAAGCCAGGGTCCCCCCATGCAAGTTCTTCGTTCACGAGAACTTCCTCAAACGATCCAAGGCCTGCACCGCCGTAAGCCTCAGGGATGTGAAGATTCAACAGCCCCATTTCGTGTGCTGCCTGAATCGTTTCTTTCGGATAGTGGGCTGTTTCATCCCAGTGCTCTGCATTTGGACGAATCTCATCCTTCGCAAACTCGTGAGCGAGTTCTTTCAACATGGCTTGCATTTCATCGAGTTGGAAGTCCACCATGTTTTGGCCAAGCGTCGCTCCCTTAAGAGCGATGGGTTTCAACGCGGTAGGAAGAGGCCGTCAAAGAACAAGTACGCCCTGACGCTCTGCCAAAAGAAGGGCCAAGAACACGACATAGATCAGAATCAAGACCACGCCCTCCCAACGCTTGAACTCGTATTGAGACCGCATCATGAGCAAAGCGACCCCAGTTCCAACGAATGTTGCGGGGATGATGAGGTAGGTGGTCAACGCGTAACTCGACGTCGTAAGGGCAAGTGGGTAAATCACCGCTGCCAGCCCCACCGAAAGAAGCGGGTCGGTGATGTTGGAGCCAATAAGGGTCCCAATGGCCACGCCTTCACTTCGCTTTGCTGCCATAAAGGCAATGGCCAATTCTGGGAGAGAGGTCCCAAGTCCCGATACGGTGGTTCCGATCACGGCGTGGGGGACGTTGAGGGCATAGGCAAGTCCACTGGCGACATTGACCAGATGATGAGCGGAAAACAACGCCAAGAGGAGCCCGAGTGTCACCATGACAGCATAGGAAGCTGTGGTTCGATTCAAGCGCCGTTCAACACGTTCGTTCCCACTTAACTCGTCTTCCAAGATCTCTTCTCGATGCGACAAGAGCCAATAGACGTAGCCGATGTAAAGACTCATCAAAATGAGCCCCTCAATTCGGCTAAGGGCGCCACCGGTGAACAGGAAGAGGGTGAGAAGGCCGATGGAGCTGAACATGATGACGCCGTCTCTTTTCAGCCATGATGGACGAATCTTGACGCCTCGGAAGGCAACAACAACACCCAAGATAAGGGTTATTTGCACCAAGATGGAACCGAAAATACCACCGATTGCCAAATCGGCGATTTCGGGATTTGATGGGATGTCGGCTGCTGCAGTGGACGTAACGAGGATCTCTGGAAGGGATGTCCCGATCGAGACGATGGTCAAACCGATCACCACTTCTGGAAGGCCTGCACGGTAGGCCAACCCCTTTGCCCCCTCAATGAACACATCAGCCGACTTGATGAGCAACACCAGCGCCAAGCAAAGCAGCACAATCGACGCAGAATTGCTGTCAAAGCGATTGTCCTCAACGAGTCCGTGAAGGGCAACGATTCCTAGAAACAGGGCGCCGTTCAACACCAACGTGTTGCTCAAAACGAGTTGAGGGATACCCATGACGGGCGTCGTCTCTTCACCCTCCATGGTACGACCAGCAACCTCCACTTCTTGACCGTTCCCTCTTTTTTCCCAACCCGTTTGGGGTTCCCGAAGGATTTCAAAGCGCCTCTGCTCCCGCATCGTTGTGCGAAAAGCATTGGCAGGGGAGTTTTTTGGTACTGCCCTCATGGTCGGTATTGGATGCGGAAGTGTGGCACTGGGGGCCAGTCACGGTGTCGTTTCGATAACCTTCGGTCTTGCAGTGACATGCGCTATTCTTCTCTTTGGTTCGTGGAGCGGAGCTCACATCAACCCTGCCGTTACCCTCGCCTTCTGGAGGGATGGGCAACTCGAAGGCAACAAGGTTGGACCCTACATGCTTGCGCAATACAGCGGCGCCTTCCTCGCAGCGATGGCGGTTCAGGCTGCCGCCCCCACCACCGTCCAACCCCACCTTCATGCCTTGGAAGGGTTTGCCATTGAACTCGTCATCACGGCCTTGCTCATGACGAGCATTTTGTTGGTGGTTCAACGGACTTCATCGAGAACGCTGATCGCAATTTGGGTTGGCGGAACGGTTGCGCTCCTTGCATTTCTCGCTGGCCCGCTCACAGGAGCAAGCATGAATCCAGCAAGGACCTTTGGACCGAATGTTCTCGGTGGAATGCTTTACAGCCTACCGTTCTATATTTCCTCAACGACGCTCGGCGCATGGTTTGCATGCGACCTCAAATCCAGATTCTTTCCCGATAAGCGCCTCAGTTCTGAAGCGAACACTTGAGCATCTCAATGACATGGTCAAGAGACGGTATGGTGTGATTTTCCAGTGGAGGAGAAAACGGAACCGGCGTATCGAGTGCGCCAATGACCGTTGGAGCAGATTCCAATTCGTAAAAACACGATTCGAGGATTCGAGACTGCACGGTGTGACCAAGACCGCCAGACCATTGTCCTTCTTGAAGCACGACCAGACGCCCTGTTCGCTGAACGGAAGCCACGCAGGTCGCCGCATCAAACGGCAAGAGCGTCCGCAAATCAACCACCTCAATTTCCATCCCTTCCTTGGACAAATGATCGGCTGCCTCAAGGGCGATGTGAACCATGGCACCCCATGTCACGAGGGTCACGTCCCTTCCACCACGAATGACTTCAGCCTTCCCCAACTTGTAGGGCGTTCCTTCTGAGAGGTGCTCTTGCACGGTCTTGGTGTCCACTTTTTGGTTGATGTTCATGCCCCATCCGGTCATTCCGCCGCGCAAGCCGTACAAACCGATGTGCTCGAGCATCAGGACGGGGTCAGGAAGGTGAGCACCTTCCATCAAGAGATCGTAGGCGTCTTGAGGGGTGCCTGGAGCCACAACCACCATGCCTGGGTCGTTGGCGAACCACGACTCGATCATGTTGGCATGGAAGGGACCTGAACGGGTGCGGGCGCCAAGCGGGATGCGAACCGTCATCGGGCAATCTGCACCCCAGCGCCATCGTAGCATAGCGGCGTTGTTGACCAATGCATTGAATCCAAGTGCTGCAAAACCACCAAACTGAATCTCAACCATTGGCTTCATCCCTGAGAGAGCCGCTCCAACACCGGTGTGTACGATCACGGCTTCACACAACGGCATGTCGATCAGTTTCTCTTGGTGGCCTGCATTTTTCAGCGCCATGTTCATGCCAAAGGCACCAGCGACTTCCATGTCCTCGCCGATGAAAACACAGTCGTCACCGTGAAGGTCAGCGATGTCGGCCATCGCTTGCTGAATCGCACGGGCATAGGTCCATCCGCCTTTTTCGACATAGTTCCAAGCACGCTCACCGACCTTGAGAGGCGAGGCTTGAGGTACAGGCAGAGATGTTCCTGAAAGTCGTTCGAGATGGTCTTGGTGGGTATCGGCGTCGTGAAGACTCGTGACCCCTTTGGTCACCGTTTCAGGTTGGGGCCATTCCATCTCAAGCAATGCTTGACGTGCTTGCTCAACGCCTTGTTCCTCTTCCTCCTCCATGGCTTGAAGAAGCGATTCATCAACACCAAGATCAAGCAACAGTGCTCGATGGGTTGGTAGCGGGTCTTTTGCCTCCCAGTAAGCGAGCAGTTCACGGTCAACATAACCCGCAGGCGTCCCGCTTGGGTTGCCCAAGTACAGGTCGTCATGGTGATGAGCGTGCCCGCAGCCACGCATGGTTTCGACGTGAATCAATGTGGGGCCACCACCGCCCAAAGCAAACTCACGTGCAACGGCTGTGGATGCATGCCATGCAGCGGGATCCGAGCCGTCGATGGTCCATGCTGGGAAACCCATCGCTGCCGCTTTGTCAGCCCACAATTCAACACCGGATTGCTTGGCAGGTGGCGTATCAAGCGCAATTTGGTTGTTTTGAAGAATGTACGTGATGGGCAAGCCGCGAGCACCAGCGAAGTTCATCGCTTCCCAAAACTCACCACTTGATGAGGCGCCCTCGCCAATGCAGGCGACATGGAACCGGTCAAGTCCCTGACGCCATCCCGCGAAGGCCAAACCCGTCATGGTAGCGCTCGCAATGGGCAACGGAGCCGTTGGGGGTAAGACACCGACATGCCAGGCCCCGACATGGAGGTCGCGTCCGCCGGCATCGTCCCAACCACCGTTTTGATTCGAACCGACCTTTCCAAGGTTGGCTGCCATGACATCCAGTGGCGTGTCACCCATGGCCAAACCAAGACCGATGTCGCGAATCATGGGAGCCACGACGTCGCCATCGTAGCCTTCCCCTGGTCGTGCATCACGTGGTGCGTCGGGTTGTCGTTGTAGCGCAGTCGCCACCGCAACCACGCCCTCTTGCCATGTCGAACGGAAGCCTTTGCCACCGAAGCGACCACCGTCTGGCGTTTCCACGCCATCGGTGAAGAGTTCTTTCAGGGCACTGTCAAGGCATCGTGTGCGGGTCATCAGGCGCTGCCATTCCACTCGATGGTCGATCGTGACGGCCATGTAATGGGCAAGACGGCGCATCATCAAGCGCATATCCAGAAGAAAGTGGGCACGGCGACGTTCAAGCATGAGGCTCATGTCGCGCCGTGGAATCACTTCTCGGTCAAGTTCGCCGCTCAGCGTTGTCTCCATTTGTTTCTTCATACCTCGCTCAAGGCCCTGCAAAAAACGCTCGCAGAAGGCTTCCCAAGAAGCCCCTTCGAATGTCTCAGGCTCCTGTTCGGCCATGTGATCCCACATATTTGCGATCAAGAACAGGTGCGCATCGTGGCGTTGAGCGACAAAGGACAGCACCTCGCTACGAGCCGCTGATTTTGGAAGCGGTTGAACGAATTCAAGCGAACCATCCGGTCGCCAATCATGTCCAAAGATTTCAGGAAGGTCTCCTTGCGACATGGTCTGCCTCCGTCCTTCGCAGGGGATAGGTGGTTTCAACCCTCTTCTCGTAGGGATTGAGCGAACGAGGCTCACTGGGTGATGTTCGCCTTCCGTTTTTGGATTTCAGTTTCGTAACAATCGTGAAGCATACCACGATTCTTGAGCGTTATCAGAAGAGCGATGCCTGCTGGAATCGCCAACCCACCCAATGCCAGCGCCCAAGAGCCAAAGATGTCAAACACGGGACCAACCAGCAACGGGCCAAGAATGGTTCCCGCCGCCCAAGCGGCTCCGAAAACGCCGAAGGCGAGGCCAGGATTTCCCTCACCCAAGGCTCGGTTCGTTGCGGTATCGATCATCGGAAGCATGGGAATCTGAGCGGCGGCAATTGAAAACTGGAACACCCCCAGCAGCGCAACCATGGCCCAAATAGCGACATTGCCTGAGAGCAAGGAGCCCACAAAACCAACACCAAGGAGCGAGAGAACCACCACAGTCCACCCGATGATCATGTAGCGAGTTGGACCGTTGCGATCCACCCATTTCCCCCAAATCACCGAGCCAATGCCCTGCATCAAGACCATGACCAACAACACACCTCCAATTTGGGCTGAGTTCAGTCCGAGTGTGTCGTCCAAAAAGAGTGGAACGCCCGCCTCAAGCGCGCCCGTTGCAACGGTGGTGATGGCGAGCAGTACACCAACTCGAAACAGGATGACGTCAGAAAAAAACACGGAAAGCGATACGGTTGATGAGACGCCCGATGTTGAGCCACCAATGTCCCTACGAGCAAGAGCGACGAGCGGAACAACGGCAAAAGTAACGGCTGCCAAGATACCGAATGCATAGGCCTCGCCCCATGAGAAGAGGAGGCCGCCCATGACGGGTCCAAACAGGCCTCCAATGGCAGCAATGCCCAGCAACTTGCCTGCTTGCTCCCCAAATTGTGTTGGCCAGAGTTTCGATGCCGCAGCAAGTCCAGCCGTCATGATCGTGGCTCCCGATGCACCATGGACCAGCCGAGCCAAAGCCAACAGCAGGAAGGGCCTGCCCACCAGTTCATTGGTTGCAACGATGTAGAGCAGGCTTGAGCCCGTGAGGAGGAGCAAACTCACTAACACGGTTGGGCCTGCTCCAAAACGATCTGTCACTCGGCCCGTTAAGGGTCCGAGGAGAAACAACGGTACAGCCCACAAGGACACCAGAAGGGTTGCTTGAGTGGCGTTCAGGGAGAACTGCGTTTGCCAAGATGGCAGGATAGGGACGATGAATGCATAGCCAAGGAAATTGACAAAAAAGGCGAGGAGAAGGGCAAGAAAGGCACGTGAATGTGCACCTTTTGCGTCCCCGTTCACTCTTCCTCCTCCTTTGCAGGAAGAGCATCAAGAACATCGGCATTCATTTTGGTTGCATCTTCAACTTGCGTTAACAACGTCAGGTCAGAAAGGGCGCCCGGCCGTTGAAGCAGGTTAAGTAAGTCTTGAGTTACTTGGGCTGTCAAGCGGGTCAACTCGAGCGTTTCGGGGTCGATGGGGACCTGTTCATGCTCCTCAAGAAGTGAAATGTAATCGGGCTGTTCCGAGAGAATACCGTCCATGTTGCGCTCCACTTCGTTGGCAATGTCTTCGGCCTGTTTCTCGAGAATGTCTTCCATCGAATTTCCCATGCCTCGATGTTTCAATGACGAAGTTGCGCCCTCGCCCAACGTTGCCCCCTTGTTGAGGTCGGAAAACTTCGGCACTTGCGAAGGTGTTTCCGCTTCAGCAATGTCGGATTTGTCATCTTCTTCCGGTGGACCACTGCCCACCAAACGGTTGAGGGCCAAACGCACCATGGTGGTCAACCCTTCTGAACGCAGTGCCCCTTCTTCGTCAACAACAACCTCCTCACCCATTTCTTCACGGATCGAGGCCATAAAGTCGTCATCGATGTTCCCCGCTTCCACCAAACGACGCAACATGGGAAGCGCCCACTGGCTGTCGTTCATGGTCATACCAACATCGAAACGTTGTCCTCCAAAGGTACCCGCTTGAGGGCTTGCGATTTCTGCGGGCGGAGGCACGAATTGTTTGGCTGCGTGTCGGGCGATCTGAGCAAGAAGTTGGTTCATGTCCACGGGTTTTCCAATCACTTCAGCAACACCTGCCGATGCGGCAGAGGAAAGAAAATCAGGTGCAGTGGTCCTTGAAAGCAAAACCACCCTGGTCGCCGTTCGGAACTTGGGTTGACCGTTCATGGTTTGGCAGGTGTCCAAAGCACTGCCTTGGGACCAATCGCCTTCCATCAACACTACATCAGGAAGGACGGCAGGGGCTGTTGCCTCTGCTTGGCCAAGCGTGCTCAGTCGCGTCACATCGTAGCCTTCCCGCTCAAACGTGTTCGCCAATAAATTACGGCGTCCTTCGTTTTCATCAGCGATGATGATGCTCGGCACAGTCTCCCCTCCGTAATGAAAGGAGGAAAGATACGCCTTTCAACCTCTCCCCCGCAAACACAGGCCATGTGGTGTTCTTCGTGGTGATGAAACCGACGGGGCTTCAAGAGACGATGTCCTCTGGAGCCATTGCGTGCCATGCCATGATGCCACCCTCGAGGTTGTACAGTCGGTCGGCGACCCAACCGGCTTTGATGAGCTCAATGGCCGCCAACTGCGACCGCATACCGCTCTTGCAGTGAATGAGTATGTCGGTTTTCTTTGGTAATTGTTCGATAACCGTGAGCACATGACTGTGAGGTATGTGAAGATTGAAGCCCTCAACACGCACTTCTTGGTGCTCGTTATCGGAGCGCACATCGAGGATGAAGGGTTCCCATCCATCCGCACGCCGCTCAAGGACTTCAGCCATCGAGATTTGCTTGAACATGTTCTCCTGTTGAGCGTATGCGGATTTTTGTTCTTGCGGCTCCACGGGTTTCCTCTGAGGGGGCATGCACCAGGCTTCTTCACTCTGCATCGCAGCCACCATCGCCAAATCGACCACAGGGGGGCGCTTGGGGTCACGCTCAAAGCGCAGGGTGGTGAACGTCATGGATGTTGCATCGTAGAGGAGCAGAGCACCGGAAAGTGAAGCCTCGAGGCCGAGAAGAACTTTGATCGCCTCGGTGGCTTGCAATGTCCCAACCAGGCCGGGCAGCACGCCAAAGACACCCGCCTCTGCACAGGAGGGGACCGCCTCAGGAGGGGGCGGCTCTGGAAACAGATCTCGATAACAGGGGCCCCCTTCATGGTTGAAGAGCGAAACTTGGCCTTCAAAGCGAAACACCGAGCCGTAAACCCACGGCAGGCCGAGCAGCGCACACGTATCATCGATCAGGTAGCGGGTCGGCAAGTTATCGGTTCCGTCAACGACGATATCCCAACCTTCCAAGAGTTCCATGGCGTTGCCTGGATGGAGGCGTGTCTGCATTGTTTCAACCTTGATTCCTGGATCAATGCTGTTGAGTGTTGCTCGAGCAGACGCTACCTTGGCCTTGCCCACATCTTCGGTTGCGTGAAGAATTTGGCGTTGGAGGTTGCTGATGTCAACCGCATCATCGTCGATCAGTCCAATTCGCCCAACCCCTGCTGCTGCGAGGTACATGGCCACGGGAGAGCCCAAACCGCCTGCTCCAACAATGAGTACGCTGGATGCCTTGAGGCGCTGTTGACCTTCCACACCAACATTTGGGAGACTGATGTGACGAGCATGCCGTACGACATCAACCATGACACGGCCAAACCGACGGTCTTCATCAAGGAAACGGCTTCAATGAACGTTGTCTTCAAGCCATTTTTCGACATCGATGGCGGCCGAGCAACCCATTCCAGCAGCGGTAATGGCCTGTTTGTAGCGCGTGTCAACCACATCGCCGGCGGCGAACACACCGGGAACCGAGGTCATGGTGTGCTCTTTGTGAAGGATGTAGCCGTTCTCGTCGGTCTCCACCTGTCCGCCGAGGAAATCGGTGATGGGCGTGTGCCCAATGGCGATGAAGGCCCCTGTGGCTTCGATGGTTTCCGTGGTCCCGTCTTGCGTGTTTTCAAGCACGGCTCCGCTGAGACCTTTCTCGTCGGAAAGCCACTCTTTGATTTGACGGAAGGTGCGGATCTCGATTTTCGGGTTGTTGACCGCTCGCTCGTACATGATGGTGGAGGCCTTGAACACGTCCCGTCGATGGATGAGCGTGACCTTGCTCGCAAATCGAGTGAGGAAGGTGGCTTCCTCACAAGCGGAATCACCGCCTCCGATGACCAGAACATGTTCGTCTCGGAAGAATGCCCCGTCGCAGGTGGCACAGGTGGAAATCCCTCGTCCTTTTTGTTCAGCTTCACCGGGCGCATCAAGCCACAGCGATTCAGCGCCGGTACAGACGATGATGGAATGCGTCAAGAAGGTCTCGCCCTCGACCATCACCTTGTAGGGGCGTTCGCTCAAGTCCACTTCGTCAACGTTCTTGTCCTCAACTTCAAGACCAAAACGCTCGGCTTGTTCCCGAAGTTGCATCATCATCTCGGGACCAGCAATGCCTTCGGGATAGCCGGGGAAATTTTCGATGTCGCTGGTCAACATCAACTGCCCCCCGGACATGTAACCTGCGAACATCAAGGGTTTGAGCATGGCTCGTCCTGCGTAAAGTCCAGCGGTGTAGCCAGCAGGTCCTGAACCGATGATGATGACGTTTCGTACTTCGGACATGTGACTCTCCAAGCGTCGGTGAGGAACGGTGGTGTTTGAAGATTCGCCCGAGAGTCCCTTGGTCAGCAAAAACATAGAGATACCCTGCAGAGGAGCCCCCGACATGGCCAACCAACTCGCTGCAGCCGCGGGCATGGGCGTCTATGTGGTGTTGGTGCTCTGGGCTACCAAACTGCCGTACACGATGATGGTCAATCGCGGTATGGAGCACATTCGTGCCGTCTACTACAACCGGAAAATCGTTCACATGTTCGCTGGAGGCGTGGGCTCTCTGAGCGTCCCCTTTCTGTTCACCGATGTTTGGTACCCGATGGTCAGTGGTATCCTCCTCACCGCCATGCTCTACGCCTCCCACAAGGCGGGCATCGTCATGCATTGGTTCCAGACCGAGCAAAATCAAAACGACGTGAAATTCGGGCTGATGTGGTGGATGTCCATCTCCTTCATTTGGTGGTTGGTGGGCGACCCCTGGTTGGCGATTGTGCCCTCGTTGTTCATGGCCTTTGGTGATGGGATAACCGGCGTGGTGAGAAACGCCGTGGTGAGAAAGCGTTCCAAGAGCCCCATCGGCAACGTGTTTATGTTTCTGGTCAGTGCGCCACTGGGATGGTTTGCCGCTGGAGCCGGCGACCCGAGCCTCCCGGTCTGGGGCCTCATCGCTGCGACGGTGGCCACCTTCGTTGAACGCTACGAATACGGTCCCATCGATGACAACATCCTGATCACGGTTTGCGCCACGGCTGTTTTACTGCTGGGCGTGCACCTTGGACCAATTCTATAGAACAGGTTTTTGGTGAGCCTTGTTTGCAATGCCACCCGAGGTCAAGGATCTCATCACTGGCCGATGAGTTGGTAATCATCGCTCAGCGGTGTCGCACCCGTTTCAACATGGATGATCTTCCCGTCCTGGAACCGGTAGAAGGCCAACACGGCTTCTGAGGTTGAACCGTTGGCGAAGTGAGCGATTGAATGACCGACACCAACTTCGTCGTTCTCAAACAGGATGCGATGGGATTCGGTACGAACAGCCCCGGTGCCTGCAAAGGCCATGATATCGCTCTTGGTCATGACGGCGCCCCCGACGTGCGGGTAGAATTTGCAGTCATCGTGAATGACGGCGTCAAGTTGTTCTTTATTTCCTGATTCAAAGGCTTCTTCATACACGGCAAGGATGCTCATACAACATCGTCAGCGCCCCAACCACATAATCACTCCCTCCATCATCCATGAGCGGATAACGGAGGACAGGAACCTTTGAGTCCCGTATGTTCAACGTGAAATCATGAGGATTCACTGCCTTGGTGGCGGTTTGGTTGGTTCCTTCGTGACCCGTAAACTGTGCGAGGCGGGCTTTGAAGTCCATCTCTTTGACATCACTCCTCGGGATACGCCGGCCACCTTCCATCTGCTCGACGCCGCAGCCGCCGACCACAGCGCCGCTGATTTGATCGTGAACATGGTCCCCGGCGACATCGGCCACAGCGTCTTGCAAACGCTTCATCCCCACGGCCATCGCATCGTTGACCTCTCCTTCAGTGAAACAACCCCTGACCGGTTGCCTGAAGGCAGCAGCACCGTCCTTTGGGACGTCGGCATCGCTCCTGGGCTCTCGAACATGTTGGTCGCCCTTGCCCACCGTGAATTCGGCCACCTTGACAACGTGAGCATCAAGGTGGGCGGAAACCCCTCACAGCCTGACGATGAGTGGTCCTACATGGCACCGTTTTCTCCGCACGATGTCATCGCCGAGTACACGCGCCCTGCACGGGTGATTCGAGACGGAAGCATCGCGGTGGTACCCGCGATGTCGGAACTTCACGGTATCGACGCCAACGGGAGAGCCATGGAAGCCTTCCTGACCGACGGGCTGCGCTCGCTCATCAACATACCAGCCAACACCATAGGCGAATACACCGTTCGTTGGCCCGGTCATATCCAGCGCTATCAGAACACAACACTCAACCCAGAGGAACTCGTTGACGCATGGCGCTTTGACCCTCAACGTGACGAATTTACCTGGATGGAGGTTCGCGTGGAAGCGGGTGGGGAAACGCGTGTTTGGACCGTTGAGGATCGGGGCAAGGATGGAGATTCAAGCATGGCCAGGACCACCGGTTTGGTCACCTTTGCGTGTGTGGTCGCTTGGAGCCAACAGGAACTTTTCACCGAGGGCATCCATCCTCCAGAAGACCTTCCCTCTGAAGTCATTCACAAGGTCATTGAAACGCTCAAAGACGAAGGTGTTCGTATCGAATTGAAGACCTAAAGCATGCGAACAGAAGGGAACCGCCTTTCGAATGGTCGCATACACAAGGGTAGCCTATCAAAGGACGCACTGAAATCCCTTTGAAAATCAGATTCCGTTTCAATGGGTATTGGGGTAGACCCATGCGAATGGCCTAAATCGATTATTTCATTTGCCGAGGCACTAAAATAGACACGCTACACAGTCAATTCAATGGCGAGGCTAGATCACCCCTTGCGTCTTTTTCCAGATGCTTCAATCAACCGGATTTGGGAGTTATCGGGTGAACTTGAGGAAGCGATTCGCCTGCCTCAATCTCGAGAAGTGCAGATTCAATTGCGAAACCAACTTCGTCAAGCATCCGACTTGGTCCCGACCTCTGAGATTGGTAATCCACTACGGTTCACCCCCTTTATACAAGCGGGTGAAATGAACTATCCATTGGGGGCTGGAATCTATCTCATTCAATCAGAGGTTGGTCGTTGTTGTTACATCGGTCTCGCAGGTAACTTCCGTGTT